>JBIKXZ010000066.1:0-11256 GCA_044355525.1 Chthoniobacterales bacterium | reverse complement strand
ACCTGCCGAAAGAACGGAAGAAGCTGCTCGATTTGATCCGCGATACCGCGACCAATGTGGTCATCCTGAGCGGCGACCGCCACAGCTCGGATATCTCCCTGCTGCCACCGGAAACGGACGGCGGGCCTTTTTATCCGCTCTATGACATCACCTCGAGCGGGCTGAATCAGACCGGTCTTGCCGACGAGCCGAACCGGTTCCGCGTCGCCGGCGACGAGGTCTACAACGAGCCGAACTTCGGCTGGATCGACATTGATTGGAGCGGGGAAGATCCGGCGATCAAACTGGAGATCCGCGATCTTGACGGAAAAGTGGTGCGCGAGGTGCAGACCACGCTGAATACGCTCAAGCCTTGCCAGTTGTGAGGGGCCAGCGGCCGGCACCGAGGACGGCGCCGCACCGTAAAGTGTAGCACCGGCATCTCTCCGAGCCGGAAGCCCCGTCGACGATTCCCCATTCGCTGCTACTTCAACAGCGGTGCGATGACCAAGGCCACGATGGACATCACATTAATGAGGATGTTCATCGACGGGCCCGACGTGTCCTTGAGCGGATCGCCGACCGTGTCACCGACCACGCAGGCCTTGTGGGCATCGGAGTTTTTGCCGCCATAGTGTCCGTGCTCGATGAACTTCTTGGCGTTGTCCCACGCGCCGCCTGAGTTGGCGCTGAAGAGGGCGAGGAGGACACCGCTGAGCAGCGCACCGACCAGCATGCCTCCCAAGGTGGCGGCGCCGAGGCTGAAGCCGACCACGGCGGGAGAGCAGATGGCCACGCCCGCCGGCAGGATCATGCGTTTGATGGCGGCGTCGGTTGCGATACGCACGCAGGACGCCGGGTCGGGCTTGCCGGTGCCCTCGAGCAGTCCGGGAATCTCGCGGAACTGGCGGCGGATTTCCTCGATCATTTCCTGCGCGGCCTCCCCCACGGCGGTCATGGACAGCGCACTGACCAAGAACGGGATGAAGCCGCCGATGAAGATACCGGTGAGCACGCGCGGATCGGAGAGCAGGAGCTGGAAGCCGGGGTTGTTCATTTTCACCACGTTGATGAACGCGGCGACGATGGCCAGGGCGGCGAAAGACGCCGCGCCGATGGCGAAGCCTTTGCCGATGGCTGCGGTGGTGTTGCCGACCTCGTCGAGTTTGTCGGTGATCGCGCGCGTCTGTTTGCCCATGCCCGCCATTTCGGCGATACCGCCGGCGTTGTCGGCGATCGGACCGTAGGCATCAATGCTCATGGTGATGCCGATGGTGGCCAGCATACCGACCGCGGCGATGCCCACGCCGTAGAGTCCGGCGAAATGGCTCGCACCCAGAATAACGAAGGCCACCACGGCGAGCGGGATGACGACGGAAAACATGCCCACCGCCAGACCGCGGATCATCACGGTGGCCACGCCGGTCAGTGCTGCTTTGGCGATGGACTTCATCGGCGATCCGCCGGTGTAAAATTCGGTGGAGAGACCGATGGCGATGCCCCCGACCGAGCCCATGAGGACGCAGACCCAGACCTTGAGGTCGACGCCGAGCTGGCTGATGACGCCGCCGGCGAGGAGGACAAACAAAGTGGCAGCGCCGATCGTGCCGGTGCGCAGGGCGCGGGCCGGTTGGTTGTTGGCGGAGAGCTTGACCAAGCCGATGCCGGCCAGCGAGCAGAGCAGGCCGGTCGAGGCCAGGGCGAGCGGGAGGAACATGAGGTTGCCGCGCGCGGCGGCCAGCGTTTCCCACTGGGCGATGGTCAGTGTGGCGGCGATGGCCATCGAGGCGATCATGGCATTGCAGTAGGACTCGAAAAGGTCCGCACCCATGCCGGCCACGTCGCCCACGTTGTCGCCCACGTTGTCGGCGATGACGCCGGGATTGCGCGGGTCATCCTCGGGAATGCCCGACTCGACTTTGCCGACAAGGTCGGCGCCGACATCGGCTGCCTTGGTGAAGATGCCGCCGCCGATGCGGTAGAAAATAGCGACGAGCGAAGCGCCCATGGCGAAGCCGTGGATGACGTGCACGTCTTTTTCCGACTCGCCGAAGAAGATGAAAAGCGTCCCCACCCCGAGCAGACCCATCGAGGCCACGGTGAGGCCCATGATGGAGCCGCCGAAGAATGCGGTGGTCAGCGCCGCGCCGGAGCCTTTGTTGTGCGCGGCCAGCGCGGTGCGCACGTTGACGTGCGTCGCGGAATACATGCCGATAAAGCCGGCAAGGGAGGAAGCCGCCGCGCCGAGGAAGAAAGCGAGCGACTCCCAAGGGTCTTTGAGGCTCAGCAACCCGCCGACGACGAGGGCGAAGGCGCCGATGAGGAAGAGTTCGCGGCGCATGAAGACCATGGCGCCGTCGTGGATCTGACCGGCGATCTCGGCGACGCGGCCTTCGCCCCCGGACTCGAGGACGATGCGACGGTAGGTGACAAAGGCGACGGCCAGACCGGCCAAGCCGAACAGAGGGACGAGGAAGTGCAGGTTCTGCATGATAAAAATTTCGGGGGTTGTGTCAGTATCCCTTCACCGCCTGGGCTGAATGCCACCACAAGTTGTGCTCCGCCTCGAGGGCATCCTCGGACGGCATGGGGAAAAAGCGAAAGCCGGTGGCGTCGCCGACGAACAAGCCGCTGCGCACCATCGAAAAGAGGATGTCCGGACGCATGCCGCGGTAGACGATCTTTGTCATACGCTCGGAGTGGTCGCGCAGGGAACGCAGACATTCGCGCAGGTGCTCGACATTCTGGTAGGGCAGGCTGCCGTCGAGTTGGATGTCGGTGTCGGATGCGAGACTACCGAGCTTGAGATCGATGAAGGCGAGGCGCGGCAGAGTGACGAGTTTGTCGGGCGCGGTGACCAGTTCGCAGAACGCCTTCGGTCCGAGGCGGCTGGCCACGCGCGGGTAAACCGGACCAAGTTCCTGATAGAGGAAAAACTTTTCGTGTCCGTCCCCCGCCCAAGCGGCCGGGGCCAGGTCGAGGGTCAGGCCGGACGGCGTGGTCAGGTAAACTTTGCGCAAAGCTTCGAGCGGCACGCGCGGCAGGACGTTGAACACCGCCATGTAAACCGAGCGGCGCGGGGAACCGTCGCGGTGCGGCTGGCAACGCTGGCGGGCTTCGTCCATGCGGAAGCCGGAAAGATCGGCACTCTGGTCGACCTCAAAAAAAACGGCCGGCCCTTCGATCTGGCGCTTCGAACCGGTGGCCAGGTAGGCGCCAAATTTGTCCGGCGGCAACTGCGACATGATCAGCGCCTCGGGAATGAGCGAAAGGTAAAGATGTGTTTCCATCGGGGACGGACGGAGGTTAATTCCCGACGAGCCCTGCTGGCAAAGCACAAAAATTTCAGCTGACCCATCCGGCCGAACGGGCGGTTTGCAAAACAGCCCGGCGGCGCCGGTAGGCCGGGGCGTCCATGGCCAGCAATTGGCCCACGGTGAAATCCGGCGACACGGAGTTCATGATGACGCGCTGCAAGATGGCCAGACACGCCACCGCATCGAACAGTGCATCGTGCCAGTCGAGTCCCTCGCAGCGGGCGCGGATGTCGTCCTCCACCCCGAGCACGGACGCCACCTCGCCGAGACTGTGTCCGGGCAAATCAGGCAACACGGCACGCGCCAGGGCAAGCGTGTCGAGCCACGGACCGAACCCGTGGAGCGGAAAGGCGCGGAGGAAACGTTTCTCCGTTCCCGCACCGTGCGCCACGACAACGGCGCCGCCGAGGCGCGCTTTGAATTCCGGCCAGAGCGACGTCAAGGGCGGGGCATCGCGCAGGTCGCTGTCGCCGATGCCGTGCACGGCGCGCGCCGCGCGGGTCACCCGCACGGGGGAATGGACATAGCTGCGGAAGAAATCGGTCACCTCCCCTCCCCGCCAGACGGCCATGCCGACTTGGACGGGTTCGTCGCTGCGTCCCGGCGCCGCGCCCGCGCTCTCGAAATCCAGCGCCGCCCACGCCGCGTCGCGCACCGGCGTGTCGAGCAGCTTCATTTCACGGCGACGCGCAAAGTCCCGTGAATCTTGCGTTCGCTCTCCGCCGCGGACCGCAGAAGTTTCTCCGTCGTGGTCCAGTCGATGCAGCCATCGGTGACCGACACGCCGTAGCGAAGCTTCTTGCGGTCTTTGCTCACCGGTTGGTTGCCTTCTTCGAGATAGCTTTCGAGCATGGCGCCGATGATGGAAGTGCGCCCGCGGCGGCGTTGGTCGAGCAGGTTGCGCCAGACGAGGGCCTGGCGGCGCGGATTCTTCGCCGAGTTGGCATGACTGCAATCGACCATAAAACCGGGTTGCAGCCCGGCCTCGCGCAAACGGCGTTCGGTGTCGGCAGTATGACGCGATGTGTAGTTCCCGCCCTCGCGGCCGCCGCGCAGGACAATGTGGCTGTCCGCATTGCCCGCGGTGGTGACGACCGACGTACAACCGTCCTGGTCGATGCCGAGGAAACTGTGCGGCGAGCGCGCGGAAAGCAGGGCGTCGAGCGCGGTCTGCACACTCCCGTCGGTGCTGTTCTTGAAGCCGACCGGCATGGAGAGTCCGCTGGCCATTTCACGGTGCGTCTGCGACTCGGTGGTGCGCGCGCCGATGGCGGCCCAACTCACCACGTCGGCCAGATATTGCGGCACGATGGGATCGAGGAACTCGGTGGCAGTCGGCAGTCCGAGCGAGGTGATTTCGAGAAGGACTTGGCGCGCGAGGCGCAGGCCGGCCGCGAGGTCGCAGGAGTCGTCCATGCGCGGATCATTGACCAATCCCTTCCACCCCACGGTGGTGCGGGGTTTTTCGAAATAGACGCGCATGAAGATGCAGAGCGAGTCGCCCAATTCATCGCGCAAGGCGGCGAGGCGGCGGGCGTAATCGAGGGCCCCGGCCGGATCGTGGATCGAGCACGGACCGACGATGGCGAGGAGCCGCGTGTCGCGTCCGTGCAGGATGGCCTGCGCCTCGGCGCGTCCCCGGGTCACGGTGGCCAGCGAGGCGGCGCGGGCCGGCAGTTCCTTTTTAATGACTTTCGGCGCGACGAGGCGCTGGAGACGGCGCACCCGGGTGTTTTCGAGCGGACGGCTGGGCTTCTTCTTGGCGGGCATGACGCGATGAGTTGGACCGGACATTAAGCCCGAGAAGTGGTCGCGGCGCAATTCACGACTTGCGCAAAGGCTTTGCGCGCGGTCGGGCCGCGGTTAATTTCGGGGGATGCCCGTGGTGGACACCCAACCTCCCGTCGGTTTGGGCCGGCGGCTGGAGGGAACTTTGCGCAATTTCTACCGCGCGCGCCGCGCCGGCGAGTCCCTGCTCCGCCGCGCCCTGCGTCGCCCCCGCAGCGTGGCCGAAGGCCCGAACCTCCTCCCGCTCCTGATCAAAGTCCTTGCCGGCTTCGCCAAGGTCGACGGCGAATTGCTCGAGGAGGAAATCGACTCGAGCCTCGGCTTCCTGCGCTATGACTATCCGGAGGCGGTTTACTCCGAACTGCGGCAGTTGTTCCGTCAGGCCCTGCAGGAAAAACCCGACCTCGGCGCCATGGCGCGCGAACTGCGCGGCAAGTTGAGCGAGGACCGCAAAATCCTCCTCGGCATCCAGCTCTACGACCTCGTGCATCGCGCGGGCATGAATACGGACAACATGGCGGCCTACTACTCGTTCATGGAGCAATTGGGCACCGCGGCCCAGGCCATCGACATCGTTTACCAGCTGAACAGCGACACGCCCACGCCGCGCGGCGAGTTTTTCGAGGCGGACTCCTCCCCGCTCGAGGTCATCACCTTCGGCGCGGGCGACGACGCCGACGTGCAAGTGCGCGAGTTGTCGGGGGACAACCGCATCGCCGCCTACCGGCACGGAGAACTGTTGCTGGTGAAGAACCTCTGTAACCACCCCATCTCCGTGCAAGGCCGGGCCTTGCGGCCGAATGAATTCTCGCGCGTCTATCCCGGACAACGCGTCGTGGTGGACGAGAAAGTGCTGACCCATCAGGACCTGGTCTACTATTTCAACGCCAAGAAAAACCTCTCCCTCGCCCAGCTTTTCATCACCGTCACGAACGACAACGAAATCCAGCTGGAAAAGGCGCGCACGCGCGACAGCGCTTTGGAGGTTCGTTTCGGACTGAAGGTGGTCGTCATCGCCCTCAAGGACGTGGCCGCGGAACTCGACGGCACGCGCCTGCGCGCCGGCGCGCACGTCGAGGCCAACCTCGAGGACAAAATCATTTTCGACAATGACACCGAGTTGCCCCTCGGCGACCTGCGCCGCCACGCGCGGTCCTACGGCGGGCGTTTCCACCTCAAGCACTCGAAGAACACCTACCTCGTTTCCAACAACCCGTCGCTGCTCGACGAGGACGACATCCTGCTCGCGCCCGGGGGAGGCAGCATGCTGCTGCGCATTTTCTGCGATTTCGACAAGCTGGTCGGACGCCTCGAAGTCCTGAAGAGCGACCATCCCGTGCTCGTCGGGGAAACCCCCGTGCGCAATGTCTGCGACTTGCGCGACGGGGACATGATCCAGATCGACGCCAACCAGGCGCTGCGCTGCAATTTTTCCGAGCGCCTGCTCGAAGAGGAACGCAATGTCATCCGCCACCTCGAGGCGCGCGACCTCGTCTGCCGTTTCAAAAACGGCACGCCCGGCGTCGACGGCGTGAGCTTCACCGCGACCCGCGGCGAAATGATCTGCGTGATGGGTGCGAGCGGATGCGGCAAGAGCAGCCTGCTGCGCGCCCTGGCCGGGCAATTCCCCCCGGTGCGCGGCGAGGTCCTGCTCAACGGACTCTCGCTCTACGAGAATTTCGAGACGCTCAAGCAATATGTCACCTACATCCCGCAGTTCGACGCCTTCGATGAGCACCTGACCATCGGGGAGAACCTCGACTTTGCCGCGGCCATCCGGTCCCCCTACCTCTCGCGGCGCGAGCGGCGGCGGCGCATCGACGGCAAATTGGCGGAACTCGGACTCAACGAGCGCCGGGACAGCGTGGTCGGCGCGACGCACAAGAAGACCCTGAGCGGCGGCGAGCGCAAGCGGCTCAACATCGGTCTCGATATGATCGGTTCGGCCGACATCTACCTCTTCGACGAACCGACCTCGGGATTGTCGTCGAAGGATTCCGAGCACGTCATGGAAATCATCCGGGCCATGGCGCACAACAAAATCGTCATCGTGACCATCCACCAGCCGAGTTCGAAAATTTTCCAGATGTTCAACAAAGCCATGCTCCTCGACCGCGGCGGACGACTGGTCTTTTTCGGCCCGCCGCCGGAAATGCTTTCCTACTTCGCCGAAGCCGAACACCAACAGCACTTCGGCACGCCGCTGGGAGGGTGTCCGGCCTGCGGCACGACGCGTCCGGAATTCGTCTTCGACGTTCTCGAGACGCCGCTGCGCGACTTGAGCGGCGATGTGATCTACGAGGAGAACGACCGCGCACAACTCGTGCCGGTGCGGCGCTACTCACCGGACTTTTGGCGCGACAAATACGAAGCCTGGCGTCTCATGCGCGACGTGCGGCAACCCGCGGCGGAGCCGCCCGCGCCCGAGCCGCCGGGTGCGCCGGCCGAACCGCGCCGCTCCTGGGCCGTGCGCCTGCGCGAGGAGTTCCTCCAGTTCCGCACGCTGCTGGCCCGCGCTTTCATCAGCAAACTGCGGAGCAAGGGCAACCTTGCCACCACCATGATCGCCGCGCCCGCGCTGGCCGCGCTGATCGGCGCGGTGTTGCGCTATTCGGAGGAAGGCACCTACGACTTTGCTTCCTCCTTCCACATCCCGACCTACCTCTTCCTCTCGCTCGTCGTCGCCATGTTCCTCGGCCTGACCAACAGCGTGGACGACATCATCCGCGACCGGCCCGTCCTGCAGCGCGAACGCAACCTCAACGTCCGCCTCGGCTGGTATATCCTCGCCAAGGTCCTGACCCTTTCGCTGTTCGCCGTCGTCCAATGCGTCCTCTTCATCCTCATCGGCAACTGGATCCTCGAGGTGCGCGGGATGTTCTGGATCTTCTTGCTGGCCATGGTGCTCACCGCGGTCAGCGGCATCGCCATCGGACTGCTCATCTCCAGCTTGGTCAGCGAAAGCAAGACGGCGGTCAACATCATCCCCATCGTGCTCATCCCGCAGATCATCCTCGGCGGCGCGCTGATCAAATACGAGGAGATGAACAAGAACCTCGATTTCGTCTATTCCATCAGCCGCTGGTTCTCCGAGCATCCCGATGCCGGACAGCCGCGCAGCGACCTGCAGGTGCCGCTCATCTGCGAGTTCATGCCCATGCGCTGGTCCTACGAGGCGCTGGTCTACGCGCAGGCCAAACTCAATCCCCTCACCCTGCGTCAGGAGACGATCCAACGCCAAATCAACGACCTGGTGAAGCGCGGCAACCTCGACGAAGCCGGCGAAGCGCGACTCGACGACCTCAAGGAGACCCTCGCCATCATCTCCGGCCTGCAGGGAAAAGACCTCGCCACCCTTGAAAAACGCCTGCGCCGCATCGACAAGGTCATCGCCGGCGAACCGCTGCCGGAAAACCTCCTCGCCATGTCCGCCGGCCCGGTCTCGGCCGAGCGGATGTATGTCAACCAGAAGACCGTCGATCTCGTGAACAAAGCGGAAATGGAACAAAGCGACTACCGCGAGAGCCGTTTCCTCAACGTCTTCTTCGGACCCGAGAAACGCTACTTCGGATTGCAATCGAGCGTCCTGACCTTCAATGCCGCCGTGCTGATCGTCACCTCCCTGTTCATGTTCCTCGGCCTCTATTTCGTGCTGCGCTACCAGCTGAAGAACCGTCTGGCATGAGCGCACTGGAGGACAACTTCGCCGACGTGCTCGGCAAAGCGATGCGCGGGCAGAAGTTGACCGCGGAAGCGGCCGCACGGAAAAGCGGACTCGCGGAGAGGGACGTCGCCTCCCTCTTGGCCGGGCATTTCGGGGAAGAGTCCGCGCGCGCCCTGGCGACCGCGCTTCATTTGTCACCCGATGCCCTCGTCCGCCTGGCCCGAGGCGAGCATGTTCCCGCCGTGGATTGCCCGGCCTCGGTCGTGGTGGCCACTACGCCGTTCGACGGCATGACGGTCAATGCCTACATCCTCTGGGACCGCGAGAACCGGGCAGCGGCCATCTTCGACACCGGAGCCGATGCCGCTCCTCTGCTCGAGGCGGTCGCGCGGCTTGAACTCGATGTTGTGGCCATTTTTCTCACCCACAGCCATGCGGACCACGTAGGCGCATTGTCCGAACTCCGACGTCATCTCGACGTGGACGCCTGGTCGTCCGAGGTCGAACCCGTGCGCGGCACGAAGACGTTCCGTCCGGGCGACCTGTTCAATGCCGGACGCCATTTCATCCGCACGCGGCTCACCCCCGGACACAGTCCGGGCGGCACGACGTTCCTCATCGAGGGACCCGTGCTGACTGCCGCCATCGTCGGCGACGCGCTCTTCGCCGGTTCGGTCGGCGGCGTGCACAACGACTATGACGGCACGTTGGCGACCATCAGGCGGGAAATTCTTTCGCTGCCCGACAACACCATCCTTTGCCCGGGACACGGTCCACTGACCACGGTGGGTTTGGAAAAAGCCGGCAATCCGTTTTTCGCGGCCTGATCGCGGCGCGGTGCCGCCGCGACAAGAGAACAAATTGGATACCGCGTTCGACTCTACTGCCCGATCAACTGCTGAAACTCCGGTGTGCCGCGCACCATGGCATACATCGGGTCGTTGGCCAGCGCGGCTCGGGCCTGCATGCCGCCGAGTTGCACGGCTTGGCGGGCGGTGTTGAGGAACGCATTGAGATCGCGATTGGCGAACTCGAAGCGGGCCAGCGCGAGGAGCACGCCGGGGTCATTGGTCGCGATGCCGGCCAGCTTGCGCGCGGGACCGAGCCCGGCTTGCCATTGTCCGTTGCTGTTGCAGAAGTCGACGGCGAATTTGAGGAAGTCCGGGTTGTCGCCGAAAGCAACAGCAGATTCATCGATTTGCGCTTTGGCCAGATCGGGTTGGCCAGTCTCCATGTAAAGACGGAGCAGGTTGGATACCACCTCCGGATTCTGCGGGTTGGCGGCCAGTTCGCGCTGCAAAGCCGTGATCTCGCGGTCCGCCTCGCGCAGCCGTGTGACCCGCGCGCGCGCCTTGCCCACCGCGCGGTTGTTCGGATCGCCCTCCATGGCGCGGTCCCAGATCTGCGCCATTTCATCCCAGCGCTTCTGCGCGCGCAGGATGTCGCTCAGGGCAACGAGCGACTCCATGTTGTTCGGGTGGAGCTGCAGGGCCTGACGGTAAGCCCGCTCGGCCTCGGCCCACATGCGGCGGGCGCGGTAGATGTTTCCGGTCGAATTGCGCAGCTTGGAAAACGAGCGCTTGGCATCGAAGTCCTCGTGGAAATTTTTGTCGTTGAGCAGACGGTCGACGTATTCGTTCCAATAGCGGAAGTCCTCCGCCACCACCTCGGGCGGCAGAGTCTCGAGCGGTTCGGGATTGAGCCGGTAGCTCAGGCCGTTCGGCACGGCGTAGGCGTAGGTCCATTCCATGGGGAAACTTTCCTCGATGAAAAACTCCCGCTTGTGTTTGTTCTTCTCGAAAATCCACTGCGCGATGGCCGCATGGTAGAGGATGCCGACATTCGGATCCTGAGGATTGGCCCCCGGCGGAAGATTCATCGAGACATTGCGGACGATTTCCATCAGTTCCTGCTCGCTCGGCATGGTGGTGGAGTCGGCCGGATACTGCTCGTCGCGCCCGAGCCACTTTTCGAACCACCCCTCGGCCTTCGGCCGTCCCGGCGCGTAGTGGTCGTGGATGTATTTCTGGTAAAAGGCGTCAGCCAGCGCGTTCTGCGTGACAATGACCAGATCGCGGCGGTCGAAAGCGGGGTCGCGGCGGTGCTTGGGATCGACGAAGCTTTCGCCGAGGATCATGTAAGTCGGAACGAAGCGCCCCGGATCGGTGCCGCCGAAGACGAACGCGTCCTTCGGCAAGTCCTTGAGCATGTCATGGCCGTAGTGCCATCCGAACCAGTGGTCGCGCTGGCTGCAGAGCGGCGCGTTATGCAGACCCGTCCAGAGCGGCAGCAAAGGGAGGACCCAAGCGGCCTGACGCAAAACGGCGCGCTTGGCCATGAGCCGCGCCAGGACATAACCCGTGCCCGCCGCGCAAAGCAGGGCGAAAATGAGGTAGGCATAGCCGTGGTAGGGAAATTGCAGCGACCATGAATCGATCGTTGTCTCCGTCCGCTCCATGACCGGTTGAAGGAAGGCGGCGAGGATGAAGCCGAGGAAGAGGAGGTAGA
>JBIKXZ010000065.1:0-11266 GCA_044355525.1 Chthoniobacterales bacterium | reverse complement strand
CTAACGAGGGCGGCCATGCGACGGCGGCGATTGAAATCGGTCAGTGCCTCGACCACCGCAGCGCGCTTCGTTTTGGCCCCAGTGAACCGCATGGCATCCTTCAGCTCGTTATCCGGAATATCAATCGTTGTTTTCATGCATCCTTCTTAGTGCAAAAAGGATTCCCGCGCAAGCCGATCTGGCTGGGACGGCCGACGCTAGGCCACTCCCCACATCCACCGGATGGCCGACCAGTAAATCGGGATGCCGAGGGTGATGTTGAAGGGGAAGGTGATGCCGAGGGAGAGGAGTTCAACGAGGCCGGGGTTCGATTCCGGCACGGCGTGGCGCATGGCGGCGGGAGCAACGATGTAACTGGCGCTGGCGCAGAGAATGACAAAGAGCAGCGCATCACCGGGGCTCATGCCGATGGCCTTGGCCACGAGGATGCCGAGGGCCGCGCTGACCAAAGGGGCGAGGAGGCCGAAGACGACAAGGGGTGTGCCGGTTTTTTTGAAAAGCCCGATCAAACGTCCGGCGTGCATGCCGGTATCGAGGAGGAAGAAGATGACCATGCCCTTGAAGAGGCCATACATGAAGGTCTGCAGCGACTCGCCGTGGGCCGGGCCGGTGATCCATCCGATGAGCAGGCTGCCGAGGAGGAGGAAGACCGAGGCGTTGAGGAAGGATTCGCGCAGGAGCGAGGACGCGTTGATTTTTGGCGCGGCGAGCACACGGCGCGGGGCGAACATGCGGACGAGGAAAATGCCGGCGATGATGGCTGGCGATTCCATGAGCGACATGATGGCCACCATGTAGCCGCCGTAAGTTTGCTCGTTGCGGGCGAGGAATTCGGTGCCGACAATGAAGGTGACGATGCTGATCGACCCGTAGGTCGCGGCCATGGCGGCGGCGTCATAGACGGAGAGAAATTTGCGCAGGACAAAAAAGACGATGATCGGCACGAGGAGCGCCATGAACATGGATGCCGCGATGTAGAGCAGGACGGTGCCGCTCAGTCCCGAAGCCGCGAGTTTGGTGCCGCCGGTGTAGCCGATGGCGATGATCAGATAGAGGGAGAAAAGTTTGGGGAGCGGGTGGGGGATTTCGAGGTCCGTCTTGAGCAGCACCGCGGCGAACCCGAGCGCGAAGAAAAGCGCGGCGGGGTTGAGGACGTTGGCGATGGCGAGACCCCAATCCATGATCGATGGCGCGAATTGCACAGGGATTCGGCGGCGGGGTCAATGCGCGGATGCTTCTGGTCAAAAAGCCTCGGGCTGACTAATTTGCCCAGACTATGAGCAAATCCCCCGTGGTTCAGAGCGTCGAAAAAGCCAATACCGACCATGCCGCCAACTTCGGCGACAAAGGCAAACTCCCGCTGCCTCCGGGACGACACTTCACCGTGCTGACCTGCATGGATGCGCGGCTCGATCCCGCCAAATACGCCGGATTGGCCGAGGGCGACGCCCACGTCATCCGCAATGCGGGAGGCCGCGCGAGCGACGATGCGATCCGTTCGCTGATCATTTCCTACAAGCTGCTCGGGACGAAGGAATTTTTCGTCGTTCACCACACCGACTGCGGCATGGTGCTCTTCAACAACCAGATCATGGGCGATCTGCTGTCGAAGAGTCTCGAGCAGGCGGTGGTCGACGAAAACGGTTGGCGTGATGTGGGGCAGGGACCCGGTTCGCCGGAAGGCGCGAAGATTGATTGGCTGACCTTCACCGATGACCGCCAAGCGGTGATCGACGACGTGAAAAAGATCCGCAACCACCCGCTGATCCCGGAATCGATCCCTGTCTACGGCTATCTCTACGACGTTCGCACCGGCAAACTCGAAGAGATCAAGGAAGCGACCGAGATTGGGAAGGCGGCGTGAGCGGGCGGCGGGAGACTACTCCCGCATCTTGAGCAACAGATCGCCGGCATCGACAGCATCGCCGGCGGCGACGAAGAGTTCCTCGATGGTGCCGTCGCAGGGGGCGTAGATCGTGGTCTGCATCTTCATTGCTTCCATGGTGAGGATCTTGTCGCCCTTGGCCACTTTGGCGCCGTTGCCGTGGTCGAGGTTGGTCAGCATGCCGGGGATCGGGGCGCCGATTTCGAGCGGCTTCGAAGGATCGGCTTTGCGGCGGACCTTCTTCGTGGTCTGCAGTGATTTGTCCGTGATGGTGACCTCGCGCGGCATGCCGTTGAGCTCGAAGAAAACGATGCGGTGTCCGTCCTTGTCGGCCGGGCCGAGATTGACCAGCTTGATAAAGAGCGTTTTGCCCTGCTCGATTTCGACGGCGATTTCCTCACCGGGTTTGAGTCCGTAGAAAAATGCGGGCGTGGGCAGCACGCTGACATCGCCGTATTCGCGCTCGAATTTGGTGAAGGCGGCAAAGACATCCGGATACATGAGGTGGCTGTAAAGCTCGTCCTCATCGGGGGCATGCTTGAGTTTGCCGGTGAGTTCCTTGCGCACGGCCTCGAGGCTGACTTTCGCGGCGCGCGCGGGCTTCGACCTCGCCTTGCCGAGCACCGCCTTGACCACGTCCTTCGGCCATCCGCCGATGGGTTCGCCCAATCCGCCGGCCAACATGTCTTTGACCGATTCGGGAAAGGGCGTGCCCGGCGGCAGATTGGGCACATCGGCCGGCTTGATGCCGCGGGTGAAAAGGAAAAGCGCCATGTCGCCGACCACTTTGCTCGAGGGCGTCACTTTGACGATGTCGCCGAAGAGCTGGTTGACCTCGGCGTAGCAACGCGCGATTTCCGGCCAACGGTGGCCGAGGCCCATCGAAGAGGCCTGTTCCTTGAGGTTGGTAAATTGTCCGCCCGGCATTTCGTGGAGGTAAACCTCGGCGCTGCCGGTGCGCGGGGCGGTGTCGAACGGCGCGTAGAACGTGCGGACCTGCTCCCAGTAGTCGGCAAATTCGTTGAGCGCGTCGAGGTCGAGCCCGCTGTCGTGCGGTGTGTGCTGCAACGCGGCAACGAGGCTGTTGAGGTTGGGTTGCGAGGTGGAACCGGACATTGCGCTGATCGCGGAGTCGACGACGTCCGCGCCGGATTCGATCGCAGCCAGCACGGACGCGGCATTCACGCCGCTGGTGTCATGGGTATGGAAATGGAGCGGCAGATCGGTCTCGGTGCGCAGGGCCTTGAGCAGGGCGCGGGCGGCGAACGGACGACAAAGCCCGGCCATATCCTTGATGGCGATGAAATGCGCGCCCATCTTTTCCAATTCCTTGGCCAGCTTGACGTAATACTTGAGCGAATACTTGGTGCGCTGCGGGTCGAGGATGTCGCCCGTGTAGCAAATGGTGCCTTCGCAAACGGCTTTCGTTTCGCGGACGGCTTCCATCGCCGCGCGCATGTTCGAGAGGTCATTGAGCGAGTCGAAGACGCGGAAGATGTCCATGCCGCTTTCGGCGGCGTGGCGGACGAACCCGGCGACGACATTCGGCGGATAGTTCGAGTAGCCGACGGCATTCGATCCGCGGAAGAGCATCTGGAAGCAGATGTTGGGGACCTTTTCGCGCAGGGTGCGGAGGCGTTCCCACGGGTCCTCGCGCAGGAAGCGCATGGACGCGTCGAAGGTCGCGCCGCCCCACATTTCGAGGCTGAAAAGCTGCGGCGTGCGGCGGGCCACGGCGTCGGCCACCAGCAGCATGTCATGCGTGCGTACGCGCGTGGCGAGGAGCGACTGGTGCGCGTCGCGAAACGTCGTGTCGGTGAAGAGGGCGCGCTTTTGTTTGCGTGTCCACTCGGCGAATTTCTCCGGTCCGAGCTTGAGCAACTGCTGACGCGAGCCGGCCGGCGGATCGACGCGCAGGTCGACCTTGGGCAGCGGGGCGGCGGCGAGGCGTGCGGATGGCCGGTAGCCCTTGGCCTCCGTGTTCCCGTTCACCGTGACGTCGGCGAGGAAGTGCATCAATTTCGACGCGCGGTCGCGGCGGGGTTTGAATTCGAAAAGGGCCGGGGTTTTGTCGATGAACGTCGTCGTCGCGTCGCCGGAGCGGAACACGGGATGTGTGATGACATTCTCGAGGAATGGCATGTTCGTCTTCACGCCGCGGATACGGAACTCGCGCAGGGCGCGGCTCATGCGGTCGAGGGCGGTGGAGAAGCTGCGGCCGGACGTGGTCAGCTTGACCAGCAGCGAGTCGTAGAACGGCGTGATCGTGCTGCCCGTCGTGCCCATGCCCGAGTCGAGGCGCACGCCGAAGCCGGCGGAACTGCGGTAGGTGACGATCTTCCCGTAGTTGGGCGTGAAGTTGTTGGCCGGGTCCTCCGTGGTGATGCGGCATTGCACGGCGAAGCCGTTGCGCGGCACGGCGTCCTGCGCGGGCAGGGCGAGTTCGGGTCCGTGCAAGCGCGCGCCCGCGGCGACGAGGATCTGGGCGCCGACCAAGTCGATGCCGGTGATCTGCTCGGTCACAGTGTGCTCGACCTGGATACGCGGGTTCATCTCGATGAAGAACCACTCGTGTTTGTCGTAATCGTAAAGGAATTCGACCGTGCCGGCGTTGTTGTAGCCGATGCCTTTGGCGATTTTCACCGCGGCGTCGCAGAGCTCGATGCGGACTTGGTCCGGCAAATTGATCGACGGCGCGACTTCCACGACTTTCTGGTGCCGTCGCTGGACCGAGCAGTCGCGCTCGTGCAGGTGGAGCACGCCGCCGTGCGAATCGCCGAGGATCTGCACCTCGATGTGTTTGGCCCGCGGGATGTATTTCTCGAGGAAGACGGCCGGATTGCCGAAAGCGCGGCCGGCTTCGTTGCGTGCCTCGTCGAGAAGCGGGGCGAGTTCACTTTCTTTGCGCACCACGCGCATGCCGCGTCCGCCGCCGCCGAAGGCCGCCTTGATGATGAGCGGGAAACCGATCTTCTTGGCCACGCGCAGGGCCTCGCCGCGCTCGGTCACGGGTTCCTCGGTGCCGGGAAGGACGGGGACATGGAGTTTGATGGCCAGCGCCCGGGCGGCGGTCTTGTCGCCCATCATTTCGAGCAACTCGGCACGCGGACCGATGAAGGTGATGCCGGCCGCCTCGCAGGCGCGGGCAAAGTTCGCGTTTTCGGAAAGGAATCCGTAACCGGGATGGATCATGTCCACCCCGCGTTCGACGGCGAGGCCGACAATGCTCTCGATGTCGAGGTAAGCGCCGACCGGACCTTTCCCGCGGCCGACCACGTAAGCCTCGTCGGCTTTGAAGCGGTGGATGGAAAAACGGTCTTCTTCCGCGTAGACGGCGACCGTGCGCATGCCGAGCTCGGTCGCGGCGCGGAAAGCACGGATGGCGATCTCGCTGCGGTTGGCGGCCAGCAGCGTGCGACCGGTGACGTCGATCGGTGCGGAAGTTTTCGTTTTTTGGCGGGCAGGCATGGTCCGGACGCCCGGGAATTTAGGGCGGCGGCTTGGTGGATTAAAGAAAGATCGGGGTGCGCCCGGTTGGGCCAGCCGGCCCTCCCGCAGGGTGCAGGTGACAGGAATGGCACAAATCGTGCTCCTCAGCTAATGTCACGCTCCCGCCATGACCTCACTGTTCGAAAACTACGACCCCGGCCACTTCTTCGATGAGATGTTCGCCGCACGGGACGAGGTGCGTCCGCACTACCGGATGCTTCTCGAAAGGGTCGAGGAGATGTCACCGGACGACTTCAACCGCAAGCGCCAGATCGCCGAGCGGGCCTACCTCAACCAAGGCATCACCTTCACCGTCTACAACGAAAAACAGGAGGGCACGGAACGCATTTTCCCGTTCGACCTCGTGCCGCGGATCATTCCGGGGGACGAGTGGCGGCATATCGAGCGGGGACTCAAACAGCGGCTCCACGCGCTCAATGCCTTCCTGCACGACATCTACCACGAGCAACGCATCGTCAAAGAAGGCGTCATTCCGGAGGAAATCATCCGCAGTGCGAAGCATTTCCGTCCGGAATTCAAGGGCTTCGATGTCCCGAAGAACATTTACATCCATGTCTGCGGCACGGACCTGATCCGCGACCGTGACGGGCGCTACCTCGTGCTCGAGGACAATGCCCGTTGTCCGTCCGGTGTTTCGTATGTGCTCGAAAGCCGCATGACGATGAAGCGCGTTTTTCCGCAACTCTTCGCCCGCTACGGGGTGCGTCCGGTCGACCGCTACGCGCAGGACCTCCTCGACGTCCTGCATCACGTCGCCCCGGCGTCCGCGGCCGGCGATCCGACCACGGTCGTGCTGACCCCGGGCATCTACAACTCGGCCTATTTCGAGCATTCCTTCCTCGCCCGCTCCATGGGTATCGAGATTGTCACCGGCGCGGACCTCGTGGTGCAGAACGACCGCGTTTTCATGAAGACGACCAAGGGCCTCAAGCCGGTCCATGTCATCTACCGCCGCATCGACGACGATTTCCTCGACCCGAAAGTTTTCCGTCGCGATTCCCTCCTCGGCGTGCCGGGACTGGTCGAGGCTTACCGCAAGGGGAATGTCAGTCTGGCCAACTCTATCGGCACGGGCGTGGCCGACGACAAGGTCGTCTACTACTACGTGCCGGCCATGATCAAATTTTACCTCGGCGAGGAGGCCATCCTGCCGAATGTGGAAACATTTTTGTCCGCCGTGGAATCCGACCGGAAATACATCCTGGAAAATCTGGAAAACCTCGTGGTCAAGTCGGCCAACGAGAGCGGCGGCTACGGCATGCTCATCGGTCCGCGCGCCGCGAAGGACGAAATCGCCCATTTCCGCGGACTGATCGAAGCCGACCCGCGCAATTTCATCGCCCAGCCGGTCATTTCCCTCTCGCGCTCGCCCACGTGGTGCGACGGTTCGATGCAGGGGCGGCACATCGATTTGCGTCCGTTCATCCTCTGCGGCGAGGACGTGCGCATCATTCCCGGCGGACTGACCCGCGTGGCCATGCGCGAGGGTTCGTTGGTGGTCAATTCCTCGCAGGGCGGCGGCAGCAAGGACACGTGGGTGCTCGATGGAGGGAGCGCGTCATGCTGAGCCGTGTCGGGGATTCCACTTACTGGATGGGCCGCTACATCGAGCGGGCCGAGAACAACGCGCGCCTGCTCGACGTCAACGTGCAGATGCTTCTCGATTTCGAGAGCCGCCGCGACGAAACCGAACGCCAGTTCTGGGGTCCGATCCTCAGCACGCTGGAGGACACCGAGTTGTTCGACGAATTGCACAGCGGGTTCACCTCGTCGGCCGTGCTCGACTACGTCACCTTCGAGCCGCGCAACCCGAATTCGATCAGCTCGTGCATCAATTACGCCCGCGAGAACGCCCGCGCGGTGCGCGACCAGATTTCGAGCGAGATGTGGGAGCAGATCAATGCACTCTGGCTCTATTTCCGCGACGGCTCCGCCGCGCGCGACTTCCGGGCCAACTCCCACGAGTTCTACGACAAGGTCACTTACGCCTCGCAGCTGTTCCAAGGTGTGACCGACGCGACCATGACGCACGGCGAGGCGTGGCGGTTCGTTCAGGCCGGCAAGTTCATCGAGCGAGCCGACAGCACCTCGCGCATCCTCGACTTGAAATACCACATCCTCCTCCCCAGCGGGGAACAGGTCGGCGGCAATGTCGACACCTCGCAATGGACCTCCGTCCTGCGCTCCTGCTCCGGTATGGAAGCGTATTTGAAGATCCGCAAGGGCGACGTCACCCCGTGGGGCGTGGCCGAGTTTCTCATCTGCCACGACGAATTCCCGCGTTCCATCCGCTTCTGCGTCGATCGCCTCGACGAAGTGCTCCACGACATTTCCTCTACCGAAGAAGGCCGCTTCCGCAACGAGCCGGAGCGGTTGTCTGGATTGCTGCGTTCCCAGTTGGATTACGCAACGATCGACAGCATCTTCGCGCACGGCTTGCACGAGTATCTCGACGGTATCCAGGAGAAGCTGATCGAGCTGGATATCGCCTTCCTCCGGACGTATTGCGCGTATTGAGGTCGGTGCGGGAGGTGTGCTAATTTTCCCGCGTGAGCATCCAACGCATCATTTACCTGGTGGCCGGCACGCTGGTGCTGATCGGTTTGGCCCTCGGTCATTTTGTCAGTCCCTGGTGGCTCCTGTTGCCGGCGTTTGTTGGGTTCAATCTTTTCCAGACGGCGTTCACCGGGTTTTGTCCGCTGAAGAAGATTTTGCTCAAGGCAGGCGTGGGTTCGGGGTCGAAGTGTTGTTGATTTGCGTTTGGCCGGGCCAGCTGCCTTCGGATTATGGCAGTTTCGGAGATGTCGTAGCCGCTTGGTGTGGCCGCTCCATCGCACAGATTCTCTGACGGTTGGTTCTCGGACTAATTCCGACTGGATGGATCCGGCTAAAATAGTGTGCGGACGGTCGCCGCGGCGACCGTGCCTGCCTTCAAGAAAGAAACACGCCGCCGGGCACGGGGCCGCGGCGGCGTGGTGTGAGTTGCGGCAGGGCCGCAAAGTTTACTCGGCGTCTTTCTTCGGCGCGGCTTTCTTGGCGGCCGGCTTTTTGGCCGGTTTGGCCTTCTCTTCAGCCGCCGGTTCCGCAGCGGCTTCGACCGGGGCGGTGTCCACCCATTCGAGGACGGCCATGGGGGCGCTGTCGCTCTTGCGGGCTCCGAGTTTGACGATGCGCGTGTAGCCGCCGGCGCGGGTGGCCGAGCGGGGGGCGATTTCGTTGAACAGCTTTTTCACCGCGTCCGCCTGGTGCAGATAGGCGGCGGCGGTGCGGCGGGCGTGGAGCGTGCCCTTTTTGCCGAGGGTGACCATTTTTTCCGCCAGCGGGCGCGCGGCCTTGGCTTTGGCCAGGGTCGTGCGGATGCGCTGGTGGATGATGAGGCTGCAGACCTGGTTGGCCAGCAGCGCGTCACGGTGGGCCTGCGAGCGGCCGAGTTTGACGGTCTTGTTCTGGTGCCTCATGGCTTACTTCTTCTTTTTGGACTTCTTCTCCTCATCCTCTTCCTCGGCGGGTTTTTCCGCCTCGGGTTGGATCTCGATGAGGCCGGACTCGAACTTCATGCCGAGGCCGAGTTGGAGTTCCTCGAGCTTGTCCTTGATTTCGTTGAGCGATTTCTTGCCGAAGTTGCGGTATTTGAGCATCTCGGCTTCCGACTTCATGGCCAATTGGCCGACGGTCGTGATGTTCGCGTTGTTCAGGCAGTTGGCCGCGCGGACGCTCAACTCGATCTCGTTGACCGACATGTTGAGCAGTTTCTTGAGCTTGGCGTTTTCCTGGCTGACCGCTTCCGGCGTCTGGTCGAATTCGACCTGTGAATCGTCGCTGCCGACGAAGACGTCGAGATGGTGGCGCAGGATGGCTGCGGCCTGGAGCAGGGACTCGTCGGGCGTGATGCGTCCGTCGGTCCAGATCTCGAGCACAAGCTTGTCGTAGTCGGTGCGTTGTCCGACGCGGGTGGCCTCGACGGCGTATTTCACGCGGGTGACCGGCGAAAAGATGGAGTCGATGGCGATGACACCGATGGCCTGGTCGGTGGTTTTGTTTTCGTCGCCGGTGGAGAAACCGCGGCCTTTGCGCACGTTCATCTCGACGGAGAATTTCATCTTCTTGTCGAGCGTGGCGATGTGCTGCTTGGGATTGAGGACCTCGCATTTGTTGGTCGACTCGATGTCGGCGGCGGTGACGGCGCCTTCCTTGTTCACGTTGAGCACGACGCGGTGCGTATCGTGGTCGTGGGTGTTGAATTTGACCTTCTTGAGGTTAAGGATGATTTCGACCACGTCCTCGACGACGCCGGGCATGGTCTGGAACTCGTGGTTCACACCCTCGATCTGGATCGAGGTGATGGCGGCGCCTTCCAGCGAGGAGAGGAGCACGCGGCGGAGCGAGTTGCCGACGGTGTGGCCGTAGCCGGCCTCGAAGGGTTCCGCGGTGAACTTCGCGTAGGTGTCGGTGGATGTCTTCTCGTCTTTGACGAGAGACTTGGGCATTTCGAAACGTCCAAGACGAACGGGCATGATGTTGGTTTTTTCTGATGGTCGCCGGGTTACCCTTGGCGCGTTTGACTCGGGAGACGAGGCTCCAGAGCCCAAGGACCTACGGCGCGATTGGTGACGCGCGAGATGGGTATCCTAGAGAGTGCTCGCTGCGGTGCAAGATAAATTCACCGACCGACGCAGCCGAAGGTTGACATGATGGCATAACATTACATCATGCCATCATGATAAAGACCCAGGTTCAGTTGGAAGAGTGGCAGCACCGGGCGGCCAAGCAGGAGTCGGCCCGCACCTCGCGCAGCCTCTCCGATTTGGTGAGGGAGGGGCTGACGCTGGTCTTGAGCAGATCGGCCCGGCAACCGGGGCAGTCTCTGGAAAGTTTGGCCGGCAAATACGAACCGCGTGCGCTCGACGATCTCAAGCCGCACGACCGCGCGTGGGCCGAGGCCATCCGATGAAGCTGGTCTTTGTCGATACGAGCGGGTTCTACGCGTTTCTCGACCGCACCGACCCTTTTCACGCCAAAGCCAAAAATCTTTTCGTCCGCGCACGCGACGAAAAGTGGCGGCTGCTCACCACGAGCTACGTCGTGCACGAGTCATGGGCCCTGATCCAAGCGCGTCTCGGCTGGGAAGCGGTGGAGGATTGGCTCGGCTCGTTGCTGCCGCTGTGCGAGGTCGAGTGGGTGGATGAGACGCTGCATCGACTGGGGTCGGCCCGAGCGCGCCAAGCGAAAGAGCGAGGTCTGAGCCTGACCGATTGCGTGTCCTTCGAAGTGATGTCCGCGAGCGGATGCTCCGAGGCCATCGCGGACGACGAGCATTTCCGCAAGTCAGGCTGCGTCCTTCCTCCGGCCTGACAATCCGTCTGTCCGGTCGGGCAAGATAACTAGGCCGCGGGTGCCACGGCAGTCTCGAGCGGGATACCTTGATCGCCGAGTTTGGCGAGGGTGAGGCCGGCGAAAGCGGGGACGGCAGCGGACATTTCTTTAAAGACCCCTTCGAGGGTCTGCGGGGCTTCGGTGCCGAGGGCGCGGAGGAGATCGGAGAGAATTTCCCAGTCGTCGCGGGCTTGGCCGGGAGGTTGGGTGGCGCGGTTGAGGCGTTGGAGGCGGCCTTTGATATTCACCATGGACCCGCGTTTTTCGGCGAAGCCGGCGCTGACGCGGACCATGAAGCTCATCGGCGACAGCGCCTCGTTGAAATTCGCCGTCCTCTGTATCGGCGACAACTTCACCATGGGTCCGGAAGAGGCGGCACGTGCCGCCGGTTTTCTCGAGGTCAAGGAAGTGGTCGGTGTACACTACGACACCTTCCCGGCGATCGAGATCGACCGCAACGAATCCTGTTGCCGGGTCGAAATGTCGCAGCTCTCTCTG
>JBIKXZ010000223.1:0-3682 GCA_044355525.1 Chthoniobacterales bacterium | reverse complement strand
CACACCGTGAGCAAACCGCGCGCACCAGTCCCCTCCTCCGCGGCCAGTTCGGCAATGCGGTCCAAGGCCGCGTCGTCGAAGACCGCCTCGATGCCGAAGGCGAGGAAAGCGCGTTCGTATTGGCGCAGGACACTGCCTTCCGATTCGGACAAGATTTTGCGCAGGTCGGAGGCGGTCAATTCCTCGCAGGCCACACGCACGGGCAGACGTCCGACAAATTCCGCCTCCATCCCGTATTCGATGAGGTCCGAAGTGGTCACCTCATGCTGCCACGCGCGCTCCTCGCCTTGTTCCGCCGGCGCGGCGAAGCCGATTTGCGCCTGCTTGCGGCGCTTTTCCACGATTTCTTTGAGGCGCGGGAAGGCGCCGCTGACGATGAAAAGAATGCTGCGTGTGTTGACCGATTGACGTCCGGGTTTGCCGCCGCGCTGGATTTCCATCACCGCCTGCATTTGTCCGGCCAGATCCATCGGATTGCGCAGCGCAACCTCGGTTTCCTCCATGAGTTTGAGCAGCGTGGTCTGCACGCCGCGCCCGCTCACATCGCGTCCGATCATGTTGCCCGAGGTGGCGATCTTGTCGATTTCGTCGATGTAGACGATGCCGTGCTCCGCGCGGGCGATGTCGCCGTCCGCTTTCTGCACCAACTCGCGCACCAGGTCCTCGACATCGCCGCCGACGTAGCCCGTCTCGCTGAACTTGGTCGCGTCGGCTTTGACGAAAGGCACGCCGATCAGGTCGGCGATGTGGCGGACGAGGTAGGTTTTGCCCACGCCGGTCGGGCCGGTGATGATGACATTCTGCTTGGCGTATTCGACCGGCGCGGTCTCGCCTCGAGAGGCGCGCTCGCGGAGGAATTTCGCGTGGTTGTAATGATCGCAGACCGCGATGGAGAGCACCTTCTTGGCTTCGTCCTGCTTGATGACAAAGCGGTCGAGGTGCGCCTTGATCTCGCGGGGCGTGAGATTGAAATCGAAAATGTTTTCCTCCTCCCCCGCCGGTTCGTCCGGCACCCCGGCCGGTTCGGGCGCGGGTCGGCCCTGTTGCTGGTGGAAAGCCGACTGCAGGAAGGCTTGGAGTCGGCGCTGCAGCTCTTCGGGTCCGGGAAAGTTCTGATCGCTCATCCGCACACTCTACCCGTCCGCAGCACCGGCGCAAACCCGCTAGCTCCCCGCCATCAAGCGCTCCGCAACCTTGCGGTAGCTCTCCCATCCATCGACCCCGGAAGCCGGCGGGATCTCGAGGAATTTGGCGAGCAAATGCTTGGCCTCCTCTTTTTCGCCCAGAGACCAGTCGGTCACCCCGGCGACGAAGAAAACCAGCGCCCCCGGTCCGGATTGAGGATAACGCCCGAGTTCGTCGAGGCGCAGCGGTTTGCCGCGCATGCCGAAGTCGGCCGCATCAAGGAACATGTTGGCCAGATCGCGGTCCTCGGCCCGGTCGGAGAAAAGGCCGGTGCGGGAAAGCTGACGCCAACGATCCCTCGCGGTGTCCGAGTTGCCGGACAGCGCCGCGGCCAAGGCAAGGTTGAACGCCGACCACTGCGCACGCTCGCTGCGGGCGGGTGCCGCGGCGGCGACCTCGTTGAAACCAGCCTGGGCCGCCGCCAGATCGCCGGCCGCGAGGGCGGCCAGACCGGTGTTCATCGGGTCCGCCACGGACTCCTGCTGACCGGCGGTCACGGTCTCGCGCAGTTCCTTGATCTCCGGACGCTCGCTCGTCAGGAAGAGCCAGGCACCGACCGCGAGAAGAAGCAGCGCGGCGGCAATGGAAATGAGCGTCACGTAGACTTTGGTCCGGTTGGACTCCATTTTGATCACCTCGCGCTTGGTCCCTCCGGGACGGCCCGCATTCTCCAGCACTTTGGCCCGCGCGAATTCGAGATGCTCGATCAACTCCGCATAGGACGCGTAACGGTCGTCCGGATTCTTCTCCAGCATGCGGTTGATGACATAAGCCGTCTCGGGCGCGACATCGGGCGCGAAGGCTTCGAGGCTGACCGGTTGGCTCTTGATTTGTTTGAGGGCGACAAGGCTGGCGCTCTCGGCCTCGAAGGGCGGACGTCCGGCGATGGCGTGGAAAAGCGTCCCGCCCAGACTGTAGATGTCGCTGCGAAAATCCTCCGCTTCGTAATTCAGCCTCTCCGGCGCGATGTAATACGGCGTGCCCCAGATCTCGCCGCGCGCCTCGGCCTCCTCCTCGAGCACGCGGGCCAGACCGAAGTCCACGATCTTCGTGGTGTGCGCGTCGGCGAAAAGGATATTACCCGGTTTGACGTCGCGGTGGATGAGTCCTTTTTCCGCCGCCGCCTCGAGTCCCTGCGCGATTTGCATGCCGATCTCGAGGACCTGCACTTCGGAGACGCGGTCTTGCACGGACATCAGGTCGTCGAGCGATCCTTTCTCGACGAGTTCCATGGCCAGGTAAAATTGCCCGTCCGCCTCGCCGAACGAATAGACGCGAACGACATGAGGATGATTGACCGACGCGGTGATGCGGGCTTCCTGCTCGAGCTTGGCCCGCTCGTCCTCGCGCGCGCTCATTTCGCGGCGCAGGACCTTGAGGGCGACCATGCGACCGAGAGTGTGGTCGTAGGCTTTGAAGACGGACCCCATCCCTCCCTCGCCGATCAGTTCGACCAACTCGAAATTGTTGAAGATGCGCCGCGCCCGCAGACCTTCGCCGCAATGCGGACAATAAATCTGCGCGAAGGGCAATTCGTCGGACACGTCGATCGCCCCGCCGCAGGCGGGACACGTGTCGATGATCCGGGGGGGCGATTCCTCGTCCACGCGGCAAACCTTGCGCGGGACCGCGGGAACGTCCAGCGTTTACGGACGCCGCCATGGACGACTCTATCACCTGCACCGCGTCGCAACGCGCCGCGCGCCTCGACCGCTGGCTGGCCGAGCAATGGCCGCAGTTCAGCCGCGCGCGCTGGCAAAAGGCGATTGCCGCGGGATTGGTCCGGGTCAACGGCGCCGTGGCACGCGCCTCCGATGCGGTGGAGGCTGGCGATGTCATCAATGCCGCACCGCCGCCCGCCGCGAAACCGCCCGCGCACGCCTCGGCGGAGGACATTCCGCTCGACATCATTTACGAGGATGACGACTTGCTTTGCCTGAACAAGCCGCCAGGTCTGGTTGTCCATCCGGCTGCGGGCCACTGGCAGGGCACGCTGGTCAACGCCATCCTGCATCATTGCGCGGATGTTTCCGACGGCGGACATCCGCTGCGTCCGGGCATCGTGCATCGTTTGGACAAGGACACCAGTGGTTGCATTCTCGTGGCGAAAAACGATACCGCGCACACCGCGCTGGCGCGGCAGTTCGCCGAACGCGCCGCGCAGAAGACCTACCTCGCTGTGGTGCGCAGACGTCCCCGCGCCACCGGCGGCGTGGTCACGGGAGCCATCGCACGCCACCCGGTGCACCGGCAACGCATGGCCATCAGCCGCCACCCCAGTGCGCGCGCGGCGGAAACCACGTGGAAGGTTTTGCACTCCACGGGCAATCTCTCCCTGCTCGAATGCCGCCCGAAAACGGGCCGCACCCACCAAATCCGGGTGCATCTGAAACACCTCGGTCATCCCATCGCGGGCGATCGCGTCTACGGCGGCGGGGCCGATTTTCCCCGCCAACTCCTTCACGCGTGGAAAATCGCCGTGGACCATCCCTCGACC
>JBIKXZ010000222.1:0-3686 GCA_044355525.1 Chthoniobacterales bacterium | reverse complement strand
CTCGAGGCGAGCGCGGGTCGCGTCCTCTTCGGCATCGGCTTGGCGCGTCTCGGCGCGAACGGCTTCCACTTGGGTGCGCGAAACCACCCGGCTTTGGCCGAGCTTTTCGGCCTCCGCCAGCAGGCGCTGCAGTTCGGTGAGCTTGGCCTCGGCGCGCCGGTAATCGCTGGCCGCGATTTCCTCGTCGAGAAGGATGAGAGGATCCCCCGTTTCGACCAAGGACCCGGGCTCCACTTTGACCGCAGAGACCCGCCCGGCCACCTCGGCGGGCACGTTGGCCACCAGCCACGGATCGACCGCCGCGGCAAAGCGCCGCTCGCGTTCGACCGTGCGCGGCTCGACGGTGAAGAGGAAATCCTCGCGCTCCTTGAGCAGCGCTTTCTCTTCCTGCAGCCGCCGTTTTTGTTCGACCGAATCGAAATACCGGCTCACCGCGGCAAGCATCACCGCAACAAGAATCGCGAGACCGGCGAACGCGAGGATGGCGCGTTTGGATCGGCGGGCGAGCATGCAGCAATCTATACCGCGGGGCGCCCCGCGTCACGCCTCAGGCATCGAGCCGGACCACGCACTCGATCTCGACGAGCATGTTCATGAGCTGCGCACCGACCGTGGTGCGCGCGGGATAATCGCTTTGGAAAAACTCCTTATAGACCGCATTCATCTCGGCGAAATTTTTCTCGGTGAGCTGGGCAAGGAACACGCGGCAGCTGACCACATCGGTCAATTTCGCCCCGGCGCCCTCGACCACCTTGCGCATGTTTTCCAACACGATGCGCGTCTGCTCGCCGACCGGTCCGTCGTGCATCTGGCCCGTGGCCGGATCCATCGGTGTCATGCCGGAGACAAAGAGGAATTTCCCCTCGGCGGCGACGGCGAGGGAGTAAGGTCCGATGGCCGAAGGGCCCTCGGGGACGGAGGTGATGCATTGGCGCATGTCGACTTTTGTAGCGGGACTCGCTGCGAAATCAACGCTGGCCCGCCGCCTTGCGCAGCGATTCCAGCTCCCGCGCCGTGAGTTCGCGCCACGACCCGCGCGGCAGGCGCCCGAGCTTGAGCGGGCCGAGGCGGGTGCGGGTCAGGCGTTTCACCTTGTAACCCAGCGCGGCGAACATGCGGCGGATCTGGCGGTTGATGCCCTGGGTGAGAACGACACGCAATTTGTTCGCACCCTCGACGTGGACATGCGCCGCCCGGGCGCGGCCTTCCTCCAGGTAGATGCCCTTGAGCAGCTTCGGGATGAACTTGGTGTCGAACGCGCGGTCGAGCACCACGTCATATTCTTTTTCCACATGGCGAGAGGGATGGGTCAGCGCCTGGGCCAGCGCGCCGTCATTGCTCAGGAGAAGCAAACCCTCGCTGTCCGCATCGAGCCGCCCGACGTGCGGCAATGTCACCGCTTCGCGCGGCAGCAAATCATAAACCGTGGGCTTGCCACCCTGCGACTGACGGGAGCTGAGGCAGCCGGAAGGTTTGTGCAGGACGAGATACCGCGCGGATTCCGGTTGTACCATGCGTCCGCGCGCCACGACGGTGTCGCCGGGTCCGACCATAGTGGCCAGTTCGCGCACGGCGCGTCCGTTGATGCGGACGGATCCGCCGAGGATGATTTCCTCGCAGGCCCGGCGCGAGCCCAGCCCGCAGAGGGCAAGGTAACGGTTCAGGCGCATGGTCCGTCTCCGGGCGCCGCAGGACGGCCCGCCGCGGCGGTTATTCGTCCGGCTTGGTTTTCTTCAGGCCGATGACGCTCTGGCCGTCTTTGAACTGTCCGCGCTTCTTGAGCACCTCGACGCGCTCGAAACGTTTCAAAACATTGCGCTTCGCCTTGATCGCGCCCTGACCGCGGAGACTTCTGTGCTGACTCATAGTGCGCGGAAGCATAACGGTCCACCGCCCCGAGGCCAGACAAAAGCTGTCCGGCCCCTATTTACTATCCAAAGCAACCACCGCCTCCCACCCCGGACCGGGCGGGTCGGCCTCGTAGGTGCGGCAACGGCGCAACATTTCCGCCATGGCGGTATCGTCCTCCACCAACAGCCCGGCGAAAAGCGCGCGCGCCGCGGAGAAGTCGCCCCGGCGGTAGGCGCCCCACGCCCTTTCGTGGTCATCGAGCCACCCGGGTTGCACCGGTTTGAAGTCGGCATCGAGCGGAATGGTGTAGACCGTGACCGCGGCCCGACGGCCTTTGACCCGGACCGTGTCGACCGTCCGCAGCGGGAAAACCCCGCGGACGTGCCGCGCAACGGACTCGCTCAAAACAAGCGGCACGCCGTATTGCTTGGTCAGACCTTCCAAGCGCGAGGCGAGATTGACCGCATCGCCGATGACCGTGGGCTCCATCTTTTCCTCCGAACCGATGTTGCCAAAAACGGCGGAACCTTGGTTGATGCCGATACCCAAGCGCAACTCCGCCCGCGACTCGGCCAGCCAGCGCCGGCGCATCTGCTCCGCGGCGGCCAGCATGTCGAGGGCCGCTTGCACGGCGCGACGGCAATCCTCGGTGACCCCGGCACTGACCACCGTGCCCCAGACGGCCATGACGGCGTCGCCGACGAATTTGTCGAGGGTGCCGTTGTGACGGAAAACAACGCCGACCATTTGTCCGAAGTATTCGTTGAGTTGCCCCACGAGCAGTTCCGGATCGGCCGTCTCGGAAAGCGCGCTGAATCCGCGCACATCGGAGAACAGCACCGAGACCTCCTTGCGCGTGCCGCCGAGTTGCGAGAGCAAGCTGCTGTCGTTGTCGAGCAACTCGCGCACCACGTCGCGCGAGACATAACGCTCGAGGCTGCGCCGCACGCGCGCCTTCTCGCGACGCTCGAGGGAAAAGTCGTAGGCGAAGCAAGTCAGCCCGGCCAAGACCAGCGTGCCCGCCGGATAAAGCAGCCCCGGCACGATGTCCGCGAGATTGTAAACTGCCAGTGCCCCCGCCGCGTAGCCGACCAGCGCCAATCCCAGCACCGCCAACGCCCACAACGGGCGCCGCAGAAGATACGTCACCATGAAGGCCAGCGCTCCCATGGCAACGCACGTGGCAATAACCGCCCAGCCGCCCGCGCGCCGGTAGAAAGCATCGGCTTGCGCCGCGGCCATGGCGTGAAGATGGATTTCCGGCCCGGGCAAGGTTCCAACCGGCGTGCGGAAAAAATCGCGGAAGCGGCTGGCCAGCGGTCCGAGAAGGACGATTTTGTCGCGCAAAACCTCGCCGTCGCGGAAGTTGGCCTTCCAAAGTTCCGGAGCGAAAATTTGGTACAGGGGATAGACCGGAAACGAGCCCGGTTCGGCAAACCGCATGAGACCCGCCAGCGGCAGATCCCGCTGGTCGCCCGCTTTGCGCAGGGCCAGGGCCCCAAGCGATTCGCGGCGTTCCCCGGCGTGGTCCGACTTGCGCCCGCGCGCCTGCTGGCGCGCCAAGCGCGTGTCGCCGAGGAAGTCGGCCTCCGAAACGCGGAAGTGCACCGCGCGCACCACGCGGTCGGGGTCGGGCCAGAAGTTGGCGTAACCGGACAGTGTTCCGGCGTTTTCGGGGACCACCGATGGATGGGGTGGACGGAATTGGCTCGCCACCGGGCCGCCGGCCGACTCGGTGTCTTCGAAAACCGAGGCGATGACCACGCGGTCGCGGTGCTCGCGCAATGCGGCGCGGAGTTGCTCGTCGCCATCGTCAGGCAACGGGAAATGAACAT
>JBIKXZ010000221.1:0-3693 GCA_044355525.1 Chthoniobacterales bacterium | reverse complement strand
TTCCGACCTATGGCCAGATGGGATTGTCCACGATTTTTCAGTCGCTCACCGAGGCCGGGCACGGGCCGATGGTTCATGCGCTGGCGGATGCCAAAGCCGACCGTGGTTTCCGCCGCCTGATCGAGCGCGGAGCGACCACGACTTGGGAATTTCAAGGCCGCGGCGAGCCCGTGCCGACCGCTTCGGGCAACCATCCGGCCTTCAGCGGTTATGACGCATGGTTCTATTCCCACTTGTGCGGCATCCGGCCCGATCCAGCGTTCCCGGGATTCAAGCGGACGCTTCTCAAACCCTGGTTTGATCCCAAGGTGGAATGGGCGAAGGCTTCCCACCACAGCCCCTACGGCGAAATCCGCTCGGAGTGGAAGCGTCAACCCGACGGAACCATCGCATGGAACATCACCATCCCGCCCAACACCTCGGCCATGGCCGCAGCACCGGAGGGAATGCAGTTCGCGGACGGCACGAAGGATCGTGAATTGTCCAGTGGAACGCACACCTTGCACGTCGCGTCACCGTAACGCCCTGTCCGAAAATCACGCGTGTGTTTGCCGGGCCTCTGGGTGGGTTGCGGATGTAGCCGCCCGCGCTCTCTTGCTGGTCTATTCCTCCGTGCGGTAGGCGAGCCGCAGGACGTTGAGGCAGTTGATCTTTCCCGGTTCGTAGTCGGGGGGCGTGAAGCGCCCGCGGCCGCCGAATAAAACTTTGGGGCCAGCAAAGGCGAATCCGCCGTCGGCTTGGATTTTCTCGCCGTCGAGTTCCGCCTCGATGTCGCTCACGACCCCGCCTTCCTGCTTCCACCGGATCTTGACCACGCGGGGAGACGGCGCGTTGGAGTTCGCGGCGAATTCGCCGGCCTTTTGCCCGCCGACCATGAAGAGCGAGGGCAGCTCGGGGGCGGTGCGCGCCACGACGGAAATGCTGCTTTTGCCGCTGGTCGGTTGCGTTTGTCCGACCGCGAGGATGGTCTCGGCCACCGGGGCCGGCGGCCGCCCGGTATCGTCCTGGGCCAAAAAGTGCGACGCTGAATCAGGGTGACTGAACTCGAAGACCACCTCGTAGGTGCCATCGGCGGAGTCCAGATCCCAGCCCGGGGCGGCCAAGAGCAACTTGCTCACGGGGAAAAGCCGGCAGATCACTCCGTCTTTCGGGAAGAAGTGGGTCTGGGCCTGCCAGCCTTCGCCATTGTGCGTGTATTCGACGGGCGCCAGCGGTCCGTTTTGGCGGGTCTCCTTGCCGACATGAAAATCGCCGCGGCTTTCGACCGAGCGCGGGAGCATTTGCCCGAAGGTGTCTTCGAAGAGAGTTTGCTGCGCGCCGGCGGTGGTGACGGCCAGAGCCAGAGACACGGGGAGGAGGAAGCGCAATTTCATGATGCTGAGAAGTAGCACATTCCTTCGGGACCGGCGCGGAGATTTTCGCCAAAAAAGCGCACGATTGCGCCGGATGGTTGTCTGAAGTGTGCGGAATTTTGGCGGGATCGTGCGCGCGGGTTTTGGCCGGCGCGGTAAGGTGATGGCCACCGCGGATTGATGGCGTCTTCGCTGGCCCTTGGGCAGCGGGGGCACCTTGGCTAGCCGCCCCCGGCCTTCCGCAAAAAATGATCATGCCCCGAACCGCTTGACAACATGACAGCCAAACCAAACCAGCAGCGTCTTGAACCTGAAGTAATCGCGCGGATCCGTGCAGCAAAAATTCTTGCGGTGGTCGTGGTGGACGAACCTGAATGTGCCGTGCCGCTGGTTGAAGCTTTGCAAGCTGGCGGGATCTCCGGGATTGAACTCACGTTGCGGACGCCGGCGGCGTTCGAAGCTTTGCGGTTGGTTCGTCGGGCGTATCCCGAGCTTTTGATCGGCATGGGGACGCTGATTGACAAGGCGCAGGTTGCGCCTGCCGTGGCTGGCGGGGCGGACTTCGCCGTTGCTCCCGGATGCAATCCGGCATTACTGAGATTGGCCGCCGAAGCGGCGTTGCCCTTCTTTCCGGGCGTGGCCACGCCCAGCGATATCGAGGCGGCTTTGGCAGAGGGGCGGACGCTCTTGAAATTTTTCCCCGCGGAGCCATGCGGAGGCATTTCTTATTTGAAATCGATGGCTGCGCCCTATGCGCATCTGGATCTTGAATACATTCCGTTGGGCGGTCTCGACGCGGAAAACTTCACCCGGTATCTGGCACTCGAGAATGTGCCGGCCATCGGAGGTTCGTGGATCGCCCCTCGCGAACTGATCCGGAAGCGCGACTGGGAAACGATCACCCGAAACGCCCTCGAAGCGACCGGGAAACTTGTTCGCTGAATCCTGTCATGAAGCCCGCAACCACCATCGTCACCTTCGGAGAAATCATGGGACGGATCAACCCGCCCGGCTACCAGCGCTTCGCGCAAGCGATGCCCGGAGTCCTCGAACTCACTTTTGCCGGGGCCGAGGCCAACGTCGCCGCCTCCATCGCCATGCTCGGCGGACAGGCCCGCTTTGTCACAGCGCTGCCGCGGAACGTTCTGGCCGATGCCTGCGTGCGCACGCTGCGCGGACTCGGTGTCGACACGTCGCAGATCGTCCGGACCGAGGCCGGGCGATTGGGTCTGTATTTTGTCGAGAAAGGCGCCAACCAGCGTCCCAGCCAGGTGGTCTACGATCGCGATCACAGCAGCATCGCCATGTCCGGGCCCGAGGCTTACGACTGGAATTCCGCCTTCTCCGGAGCGGGATGGCTGCACACCACGGGAATCACGGCGGCTTTGTCGCGCCGGTCGTTCGAATCGACGTTGGCCGCCGTGAAGGCCGCCCGATCGGCGGGGCTCACCGTCTCGTGCGACCTCAACTTCCGCAAGAAACTGTGGCGCTGGGAGGAGGGGACCTCGGCGGCTGATCTGGCCGGAAGGTGCATGCGCGAGATCTTGCCGCAGGTGGACGTGGTGATCGCCAACGAGGAGGACGCATCCGATGTCTTGGACATCCATGCCGAGGGGAGCGACATCAATGGCGGCCACTTGGCGATCGACCGCTATCCCGGGGTGGCGCGCGAGATCATCCGCCAGTTTCCGAATGTCTCGCGCGTTGCCATCACTCTGCGTGAAAGCCTGTCCGCCTCGCACAACAACTGGGGCGCGATGCTCTACGACGCGTCGAGCGAAACGGCGCACTTCGCCCCGCAAAAGGACGGCGCGTACGCGCCCTACGAGATACGCCATATCGTGGACCGAGTCGGCGGGGGCGACAGCTTCGGGGCGGGGCTGATCTTTGCCCTGACCACGCCCGGTCTCGACAACGGCACCGATGCCGTGCGCTTTGCCGTGGCCGCCTCATGCCTCGCCCATTCGATCGAGGGGGATTTCAATTATTCCAACCGCGGCGAAGTCGAGGCGCTCATGAACGGCAGCGCCTCCGGTCGCGTGGTGCGGTGACACGGCTATTGGCCTCCGGCCTCCGGCACAAAATAATCATGCCCCGAAGTTCACTTGATATGCCCCGCCTCATCCTCGCTGTTCTGACCATCCTCGCCACCGCCGGTGCGTTGCCCGCGGCACCGACGGCCTTGGAGGAGAAAGTGGAAAGCGTGCTGCGGGAAATGACGCTCGAGGAGAAAGTCAAAATGTGTCTCGGGGCGAGCACTTCGGGGTTTGCCGGGGTCGAGCGTTTGGATCTGGCTGGGATGCGCTGCACCGACGGTCCGCGCGGACCCAACGGGGCTGGC
>JBIKXZ010000220.1:0-3707 GCA_044355525.1 Chthoniobacterales bacterium | reverse complement strand
CGCCTTCCGCATCTCCTCCGCAAAATGCCGCTGCGCCGAGAGCAGCAGCACCAATCGTTGCTGATGGTATTTCAGCTTCCGCAACCCCCGCTCGCTCTCGACCAGAAAAAGGACATCGTCCTTCTTCCGCGCCCCCGCCAACGCCGCATTGCCCGGCCCGAGCTGGTCCCCGAGGACCCAGATGGTGCGTTTCATGGGACGCGAGGGCGAATCAGCGCATCGGCGACGTCAAGTGCGCGTAAGGCGGACGGAACAGCACGCGCCGCGGGATGACGTCGCCCCCGCGCCACTCCTTGGTTTCGACCGCGCGATTATTGGGGGTCGATACAGTTATGCGGTGACGCGTCGACGGCGAGCCGGTCCAGCGGCCGTCCGGGGTGGACGGAATATCGATCTTCACCGGCGTTCCGCCGAGGTATTCCCCGTTCATCTCCACCACGCAACGCGCCGGAATACTCACCACCTCCAGCACGGTGGTGGAAGGGGCATAGATCGCCTGGCCCCCGCCGCAGCCGCAGAGGGCAGCGGCGCCGAGCGCGAAAAACAAAGACCGCGGGAAAATCATGGCGCGCAATCTGCCCCGAACCGCACGACCAAGCAAGACCAGCCGCAGGCTCCAAGCTGGAAGATGGTTCGGTCTTTCCGTGTTTCAGTATTTCAGTTTCTCGGCATTTCCCTCCCTGTATGCCGTTTGCCGCATGCCGTCTGCCTCACCACCCGCCACTTTTGACCCGCTACGGCGGCAAAGCCGCCTGACCTACTCTTTGATATGCGGATAAATCTCTTTAAGCGTCGAGGGCCCGATGCCCGGCACGCGGAGCAGATCGTAACTTCCGGCCAAGGGGCGCGCGGCGATGATGGCTGCGGCTTTTGTCTCATCGATACCGGGAAGCGCAACTAACTCCTCTTTGGTCGCCTTGTTGAGGTCCAATTTCTCCTTGCCCGTCTTGGTCTTGGCCGGACGCACGGGCGAAGGGCTGGCCTTCGCGACCGCGGGCCGGGGCGAGGGCGAAGGGCGGGGGGTGGACGCCGCTTTCTCCCCGTCGGAGGCGCTCCTCGACGAAAGAGTGGTTGCATCCAGCGCCGCGTCCATCAGACCGCCGGTCAATCCTTCCTCGCTCTCTTCCGCCTCGCCCGAGTCGTCCCCGCTCCCCTCCTCCTCGAGGTCCACCGCCGCCCCCTTGCCATCGCCCCAGATGCCCGCCCCGGCGCGACGCGCTTTCTGCTCGAGCCGGTCGTAACGTTGCTGCCATTGCCCGGCTGAACGCGAGTCCGTGGTCGCCTTCATGCCAAAGCTCCTGGCCCATCCCGCCGCCACCAGCAGTTCCCCCAGATCTTCCCCCTCCGCGGTCTCGACAAACGCATAGTGGCGCCCGCCTTTGGTCATCCCGCGGGCGTCCTCCCAGCGGGTGACCACTCGGAAATTCTTGCGCAAGAGCTTGCGGGTGAAATCGGCCGCATCCTTGCCGGCGGCGAGCACCTCCTCTTTGGTCGTGTCAAAGGCCTCGGCCTGCTCGCGCACGCGGTCCGGGATCAGTTCGCTCGTCTCCGGCGCATCGACAAAATAAAGCCGGAACACATAAGTGCGATCTTTGTGCTCCACATGAAAGCTGTCCCCGTCATTGGAATCGTTCGCCACCAAGCGGCAGCCTTCGAATTCCGCCCACTCCGCGGCCCCGCGTTCCGCCAAAGCGAGCAAGCCCGCCACCAACAGCAAAACTCGTCGCAACAGCCCGTGTGACATTTTCGTGACATACGTTACAGGCAATTTCGCAGCCGCAAAGCCATTCCGCCCCGGGCTCCAGCTCTTGTGCCTCCTCTCGGTTGTTCCCTCTCCGGGAAGTTTGAGGTGTTAGGTTTGTAAGTTTTAAAGCCGGAACGATGCCAGTGAACCACAGCCGGAACAAAGTGAAGACGGCCTTTGGCAAATTACACCGATTTCACGGATAAGCTTGGCGGGACCGGTTGCCGACGGCGACCTACAGACACAACCGCCGGAACAAAAACAGAGCCGAGCTACGCGAGACGGCCCAAAGGCAATTACCGAACCACTGGTCTCCGATCTCCGCTCTCTGACATCTGATCTCCGCCCTCTGACTTCGCTTTCCCCGATCGCCGTTTACCTCTTTACCGAAACACCGAAATGCTGAATTACTAACCGACTCAAGTCTCAGGTCTCCGCCCTCCTCCTTCGTCCCTATGCCTTCCCGCATCCGCAACAAAATCATCTTCCTCACCTGCCTCTTCGCCTTCGCCGGGCTGGGCTTTGTCCTCTACCGCGAATGGGTCGTGCAGAAGCCCTTCGCCGTGATTGTTTTCGTCGCGGAAAATTTCGCGCCGTCCCACCTTTCTTCCGCCCGCCTTTTCTCCGGCGGCGCCGACTTCCGCTTCCGTCTGGAATCGATGCCGCGCACCGCGCTGGCCACGGCTCGTGCCGCCGACTACGCGGTGGCTGACAGCGCCGCCGCGGCCAGCGCGCTGGCCACCGGACAACGCGTCAATCGCGGCTCCCTCGCCCTCTCGCCCGAGGGGCAAACTCTCGAAACATTGCTCGCCGCCGCGCGCCGGGCCGGGCGCGCCACCGGTCTGGTTTCCGACACTCCGCTGACCGATGCCGCCACCGCCGCGTTTTTCGCCCGCGCCAGCGACGCGCGTGATCCGGCCGCACTCGCCGTGCAATTGATGGAAGAAGGCGCGCCGGACGTCATGCTCGGCGGCGGCGGTTCGCTCCTCACCCCCGAAGCGCAGGGCGGCGCGCGCCGCGACGGACGCGACTTGCTCCTCGAAATGCGTCAGCGCGGCTTCGACATCGTGCGCAACAAAGCCGAATTGGAAAACACCCCGGGATGGCGCGCGCCGAAATTGTTCGGCGTCTTCGCCGAAGGTGACCTCGCTTTCGCCGAGGACCAATCGCGCTACCCCACGCAACCGCGTCTGGCCGACCTCGTCCGTCGCGGCATCGAGTTGCTCCAATTCAACCGCAAAGGCTACCTCCTCGTCGTGCATGCCGGCTTGTCCGGACGCGCCGCCGAACTCGGCCGCGGCGAAACCCTGCTCCGTCAATACGCGGAACTCGACGCTGCCATAGCCACCGCTCTCGATTACGCCGGCGAAAAATCCCTCATCGTGGCGAGCGGTCTGGCCAACACCGGCGGCCTGCGCCTCAATGCCTTTTCCTTCGCCCCCGACCGCGGCATCGCCGTCCTCGGCCCCAGCGCCGCAGGCGTCCCCGCCCTCACCTGGTCCACCGGTCCCGGCCGTGCGGAGGGCGAACCCGGCACCGCCATCATGGAAGCCTTCGCCACGCAAACCGACCGACCCCAGCCCGTGGCTGAAGACGTCCTTGTCCTCGCTTCCGGCCCCGGCAGCGAAAAAATCCCCAACTTCCCCGACCTCACCGACCTCCACGCCATACTCAAGCAGGGACTGTAGGCCTGCTCCCTTGCCGGGAAGGTTTAGGTTTCAAGTGTGTAAGCTTCAAGAACCGGGAGCGTGGAGCCGTGGGCCCGGCCCGCCACCCGCAGTTTTGTAGCGGCGGTGAGGCGAGGCCTCGCGAACCGAAGCCGAAGACGGAGATGGCCCCGAGGCAAACAGGCCGCCGCAGTGACCAACTGATGTAAACGTCGAAGCAATTCAGCAAGGCACCGACGGACGCAGATCTCTGCTACATCTGCCCCAGCTTCTGTCCTCGGATCTCCGGCATCCGA
>JBIKXZ010000064.1:0-11365 GCA_044355525.1 Chthoniobacterales bacterium | reverse complement strand
GACTTCACCGTATCGTCCAACGGGTAGCGCGAAAATGCGCGCCGCGATCACGCGGGTCGTTCGGTCTGGTGCCGTCCGCTTTGGCGCATGCGGCCCGACGTCTTGACCCAGATCTTGCTATCGCGCACTCGGAGGCGGCGCTTTTTTCGGCCCTTTCGCTGCATCGGGGCGGATGCAAGGTCGGGGTGGATATGGAGGATTGGTTTTCCGAGGACTTGCCGCTGGAAACGCGGCGCGGTCGCCCGGTCGCTCATCTCAAGCGGGCGGAGCGTGATCTTCTTCGGTGCGCTTCGCACGCCACTTGCACGACGGAGGCGATGGCCGATGCGTTGGTTCAAGCCTACGAGTGTAGCCGCCCGACACGGATTTACAACGTCTTCTCAACGGCGCCATTACCGGCGCAGATGGAACCACGGGACCGGTCGCCAATTTCGAAAAGCCTGAGTGGCACGCCCAGCCGAGGGAGGGCAGTGCGGTCGATCCATTGGTTTTCGCAGACGATCGGCCCCGGTCGCGGGCTGGAGGACCTCTTCAATGCAGCGGAGGGCTTGCCGGACGGAATCGAAATCCATCTGCGTGGCCATACGGGAGGATATGGGCAATGGCTCGAGTCGGTCTTGCCGTCGTCTTTGCTGAACAAAGTGTTCGTCCATGGTCCTGTTCCCGCAACCGAACTTGTGGAGCGGATCGCCGAGCACGATATAGGTTTTGCTGGTGAGTTGTCCGAGATTCCGAGCCGTGATCTCACGGCGACGAACAAAATCTTTCAATACTTGCACGGTGGTCTCGCCGTTGTGGCAAGTGATACCGCAGGGCAAAAGGAGGTCGCCGCATTGGCAGGCGCGGCGGTGGTGACTTACCGCAGCGGTTCGGCGAGCGATTTGCAAGAGCGGTTGTCTGAGCTAACTGGCAGCGCAAAACAACTGGCTGCGGCAAAGGCTGCCGCATTGGACATCGCCGCACGCTCTTTCAATTGGGCGGTGGAAAAACCGCGCTTGCTGGAATCGGTTCGTAGCGCGTTGTCCGGGAAATGAAAAAAGCTCTCTTCGTCATCTCGACTTGGAAACCGTGCATGATGGCGGACATGCAGCGTGCTCGGCAGATCGCCGCGCAGATGCCAGCGTATGGATGGGACGTCGAGGTTCTGGCACCCGATGAAGGTTTCCAGACAGATTTCAGCGTAGTTCAAGGCGAGGGGATTGTTTTCCCCGATATCCCCGTGCACGAAGTCGAACCGTGGAATCCGCGTTTCTTTGAGCGCCTTGGTTCACGCAATATCGGTATACGGGCTTCCGTTCCGATGCGCCGGCTGGGCGCGCGCCTTTGCCGCGAGCGGAAATACGATATGGTCTATTTCACCACGACCCAGCATTGGCTGACGTGCCAGGGTGCATCGTGGCGGCGCGCCACGGGTGTGCCTTACGTGGCGGACTTGCATGATCCGATCTATCTGGAAAAGAAGACCTACTTTATCAGTCATCATCCGCTGAAAGAGCGGATCGCGAAGCATCTGGGTAAGACAATCGAGCGGCTCGCTCTCGGCCGGGCCGATGGAATCGTCAGCGTCTCTCAAGGATACATCGATGATGCGGCGCGGCGGAACCCGTCGGCGAGGTGGTTGCAGCATGACAACACTTTGGTGGAAGGATTTCCCGCGGACTTCGAAGCTCTGGAGGCAGCCGTCCCGCATCGTCGTGAAACGGCCGCCCGCAAGCGCATCGTTTACGTGGGGGCAGGCGGAAACATCATGGAGAAGGGATGGCTGGAGTTGGTGGCGTGCCTGCAGCAGTGTGGACCCCGGCTTCTCCCGGCGATCGAGTTGCATGGGACAGATACCGACTGGCGCAAGAACAAGCGTCGCTACCTGCAAGATGCCGCCGAAAGGGCTGGGCTTGCCGGCGTGGCTGAGGAGTATCCGGCGCGCATTTCCTACGCGGACTCGCTGTCCCTGGTCAAAGGTGCAGACGGGCTTCTCGTTCTCGGCGTGGATGACGCGAATTACCGGCCTTCGAAGTTGCAAACTTATCTGGCCGCGGGTCTTCCGGTGCTGGTGCTCGTTCACGGCGATTCACGTCTGGTGTCAGAACTGGCGTCGGTCGGTCCCGGCGTGCATGTGGTGACGTTCGAGGGCCCCGATGTCGCCCGCGCGCGAAACCTAGAGGCAGTCCAAAGGTTTTTGGCCGAGGTGGAAGCGGGAGTGCGGTGGCCTGCTGCGGAGCGCAAGGTGCTGAGACCCGAGGATTCCGCAGAACATCATGCGCGTCTCTTCGAGCGCATTTTGGAATCGACGAAGAAATGAACGGAAAAAAGTTCGTCTGCGGCTTCTACGGGGCGCGCGACAGCTACCAAGTGCCTTTGGCTTTGGAAGAGGCGGGCCAACTCGATTGTTTGCTCACGGACTACTATGGCGAAGGTCGCCTGCCGGGAGCCGTCATGCGAACACGGAGAGAGGAGAAGAATCTTCCGGTCTCGAAAGTCCGCGGATCGCTTGTCGCACTTTTCACGCGAAAGCTTTCCGGGAAGTTGATCGCTGATCTTGAACTGCGCAATCACCTGCCCGATCGCATGCTCGCGCGGCGTTTGGCGAGACATGCCGCGAAAAGCGGCGCGGACATCTTTACTTACGAGCCTTACGCGGTTGATCGGTTGGAATTGCCCCAAGGCTGCAGGCAAATCGTCTTTTATTACCATCCGCATGTGGACACGGAAGATGCAATCTATGCTCAGGATCGGGACCGGTTTCCGGACGTCTATGCGGGGTATCCCGTGACGTCTTCGCGCTGGCGTCGACGCACGGCAGATGCGTGGAGGCAGGCCGACCTGATCCTCTGCGCCAGTTCCTTTACCAAACAGAGTTTAGTGAAAGCCGGAATGCCGGAGGAGAAGGGGATCGTCGTTCCTTATGGAACGAGTCAGCGAAAAGCTGAAGTGACGAGTGGCGAGTGGCAGGTGACGGGTGGGAGACCAGGGGGGAGCAAGGGCCAAACTGAGGAGACAGGAATCAGGGGACAGGAGCCGGGAGCCAAGATGGGGCCATTGCGGCTGCTTTTTGTCGGGCGAGGGCCGGTGCGGAAGGGTTTGCACCACTTGCTCATTGCCTGGAATGCAGCGAGCAAACAGCAAGGAGATGTATTGACGATCGTTTGCTCAGCGCGACCACCGGCTCTGCAAAGATTGGCTGAAGGACGTGGCGATGTGCGGTGGCTCGAGTCAGTTTCCGGGTTGGGATTGCAGGAACTTTACGGCGAGGCGGATGCACTTGTCGTGCCGAGTCTTTGCGAGGGGTTCGGACACGTGTACCTCGAGGCGATGGGCCATGGATGTGGCGTGGTCGGAACGTGCAACAGCGCGCTCCCGGACATCGGAGGCGAAGATCAAGGAGTCTTCTTTGTGGACCCGGGAAACGTGGACCAACTGGAACGGATTATATCCAAGGCCTCAGCCGATCCGTCCATGTTCCGCAGCAGGAGTGATGCAGCCAAGAGACGAGCCAGTGAATTCACGTGGGAGAAGTTCCGTGCGGGAGTGAGGGAGGCCGCGGCGCACGTGGCGTAAAAGGCGAGCTTAGCAGGAGACAGGAGTCAGGAGACAGCGATGAAAATTCTCATAGTTAATCGCTTCTTTGGGGGAGCGCAGATTCCCACCGGAAGAATGGCGGAGGATGTGGCGCATGTGTTGGTGGAATGCGGGCATCAGGTGACGGCGCTTGCTTCTACCGGCACCTACTCAGGTGCGGAGAAGCGAGCGCGAGACCATGGGACCACAGGACCACAGGACGATCCGCCTACGCGGTCGCCACGGCAACCGTCTCCGGCGGGACAAGGGGCGCTGGACGTTGAATCGGTTCAGGTGCCGAAGTGGATGCCGCGGGCTTTGGCTTGGGTTTGGTTTACCTGGCAGGCGCGGAGGCGGATTCCGTGGATGGACTGGGATGTTTGTGTTTTGATGACGGATCCGCCGTTGCTGCCTTTGCTTGCAGCAAAGGCAGCATGTGGCGAGAACCGAGGCTTGGTGAGATGGCCCCAAGGCAACCGGGTGACGAGTGACGAGTGCACTGAAACTGAGCAACAAACGAAACACCGGGCCAAACGGCAGGTTGCCGTTTGGTTGATGGATCTTTATCCAGAAGCTCTGGCGGCTTCGGGACGCATCACGAAAAGCAATCCGATCTACACATGGTATTTTGGGAAGCGGCAGCGCGCGCTGAGTTCGTGTGATCTTCTGATTTGTTTAGGCCACGCCCAAAAGGAACTTTTGGGTGATAGCCGCGTGGAGCGTGGAGCATGGAGCGTGGAGCGAGGGGCAAAGAGCAAAGAGCGAAGAGCAAAGCACGGACATCTGGCGGAGCGGGTGCGCACCGCGGTGGTCCCGCCGTGGGATGATAGGGGGAATATTGCGCTCGCGACGGAGAAGTCGCTGAGGAATCTCGTGCTTTATGCGGGGAATCTCGGGGAGGCGCATTGCTTCGAGGAGATTCTCGCCGCGGCGCCGTATTTGCCGGGCGATTGGACGATACGCTTTGCGGTAAGGGGGGCGAAGCTGAGCGCGCTGAAAGAAAAGGCAAAAGGCATTAGCCACCGATTAACACGGATAGACACGGATGGGTCCGATCGGCATGCGCCGCCCGGACGAGGAGAAAAGCTCGTGCCGGATGACCTCGGCACTCGCAACTCACCATCAGACAAAGAGACAGCTGAGCCAGAAGGCGAAGGAGTTTTTGGCCACAGCCGACCGCAGGGAGACAGACAACTCGGAGAGTTGAGCGAAGCGGTCAAATTGACACGGATGAAAGGCAGGATAAGTCCGCCCGGCTCTACCGACCGGACTGTTGAGAATGCTCACGCCGGAGGACCCCCGGCGCTCGCGGTTAGTCCGCCAAGCGAAGAGGCCAAGAGCCCAGGAGCCACGATTGAGATTACCGGCTATGCGAGTGAGGAGGAGACGCCGGAACTACTCGCTTCGGCGCGGGTGCACTTGATCACGATGTCGCCGGGTTGGGAGGGAATTGTCGTTCCGAGTAAACTCTACGGATGCATTCGCACTGGACGTCCGGTGCTTTTTATTGGGCCGGAAAATGCGGATACGGCGCGGGAAGTCCGTGCTCACGATTGGGGTAAAGTCTTGCCGGCGGGCGCGAGCGGGGAAGAGGTCGCGGCGGCGATCCTGGAACTCGCCGCGAGACCGACGAGGGCGACGCAGTCGGAGAACGGAGCCCGCGAAATCGCAAAACTTTTGGAAGCATTGGCCACGGATAGACACGGATGAAAGGCAGGATAAGTCCTTTCGGCTGCGCCGACCGGACTAGAGGGAGGGCGGCAGACAGATGACCTTGTCAGCCGCAAATAGTCGGCCAAACAAAGGATGCATTGGAAAGATATTGAGTTGGTGCGCGTGTGCGCGCGGCAACTAATCCTCGTCGTTTATTTGCCCAAGGGCCGTCTACGCGTTGCTCCGGCTGCTTCTATCGGTGGCTAACAAATTCTGACGTCATGCGCTTGGCTTTCATCGTTTCGCATCCGATCCAGTATTATGTCCCGATTTATCGGGAGTTGGAGAGGCGCATACGGCATACGGCAGAAGGCATACGGCCGGAGGCGGAGGCAGGCGGCATAAGGCACGCTGACGACTGCCGACTGACTGCCGACGACTCAGCGCGCATTAGCGCGCTGAAGGTCTTCTATACCTGGCGGGATGCGGGGGCGGCGCGGGACGAGAAGTTCGGGAAGGAGTTTGCTTGGGATATTCCGCTCATGGAGGGGTATGACTTTGAGGTGGTGCCGAACACTTCGCCGGATCCTGGGACGCATCATCGCAAAGGACTAATCAATCCGGATCTGGTCGCGAGGGTGATAGCTTGGAAGCCGGATGCGGTGCACGTCACGGGTTACAACTATGTGTCGCATGGACAGGCCATTGAAGAGCTGAGTAAGGCGGGGATCCCGGTGATCTTCCGCGGGGATTCGCATTTGCTCGATGGGCGTGGCCCGTGGTGGAAGTGGATGATCAAAAGGAGTTGGCTGTCGAAAGTATACAGTTGGCCGGCGGCGTTTACCTATGTGGGGCAGGCCAATCGGGATTACTACCGAGCGTTTGGTGTGCCGGAGCGGAAGTTGTTTCCGGTGCCGCACACGATCGAGGTGCGACGGTTTGCCGAGCCAAATGAGGAACTCGAGGCGAAGGCGTTGGCTTGGCGGCGGGAGTTGGGTATCCCCGATGACCATTTTATTTTTCTTTATGCGGCGAAGCTTGAGCCGCGGAAGCGGCCGATGGAGTTGCTCGAGGCTTTCCTCGCGGCGGATATTCCGAAGACGACGCTGCTCTTTGTGGGAAGTGGGGAGTTGGAGGAAGCGCTGCGCGCGAGAGTAAATACAGGCCACGGATGGGGGAAGATAGTCGCGGATGGAGTCCGGGCGGCTGCGCCGACCGGACTTGGAGGGGAATGCTCACGCCGGGGGACCCCCGGCGCTCGCAAGGCTCCATCGGAAAGAACTGACGACGGCCAACTGCCAGCTGCCAACTCTCGAGGAAACGTGGTTTTCCTCGAGTTCCAAAACCAAAGCGTGATGCCGGTGATTTATCGGCTGGGTGATGCGCTCGTTTTGCCTTCGGGTTACGGTGAGACTTGGGGATTGGCGGTAAATGAGGCGCAGGCTTGCGGGCGGCCTTCGTTGGTGAGCGATTGTGTGGGGTGCGCGCGGGATATTATTCGCGATGGTGAGAACGGGATGATGTTTCGGACGGATGATTGGGAGGATTGCATCGCGAAAATGAAGCAGATGGCCGTGGCATGGAGCAATGAGACAAAAAGACCAAGAGACGAAGAGTTGAGCGTAGCCAGCAGGCACGAGGCGATTCGCGCGGGAGCTTGGGAGTTTGATACCGCTCGTGGCGTGGAGGCGCTGCTTTCCGGATTAAGAAAAACTTTAGCCGCAGATGGAACATGATTTGCGCGGATAAACCTTTTTTATGCACACACGTACAAAAGCGGGTCATCTTGCCAAACCAGTTGCTGCGCCTGTGCACGCTGCGCCTAACCCTAGCCGTTAACCCTCCTACATCGGCAGAAATATCTCTGATGACTGTAAACTGATGTCTGCGAACTCCAGCAACTTGCAGCAGGGCAATCTGAGAGTAATGTGCGAGTGAAGCTAGCCTCGTATTCAGGTTTGTCCCTTGCGACGACGCATCTTCATTTCATTCTGTTTCCAAGTTAAGTTTCAGCTTTAGGTCCCTTTGCAATGCAACTCGTAACCGCGTCCAACCAGCAAAAGCAGAGCGTCTTCTTCTTCCTGTGCGCGGCGGTCGCTGCGGTCCTCATGCTAACTTCCAAGCAGGAGGATCCCGGCGTCGTGGCAGCTGCCGTGGTGTTGGCAATGGTCTCGCTTTACCCGTTCTATTTCTGGCTGTTGGGCTATTCCAATGGTTTGCCGCTTTGGCCGGTATTCGTGCTGATGAATGGTATCACCGCGGCTTTGCCTATGGCGCAAGCCCCTGAAACGTTGGATGTCTACAGTCCCGGCGAAATCATCGCGGGTGGCATGACGTATGCGGGGTTCATCTTGCTCGGCACAGTCGTCTGGCTCTCGTTGACGTCACGCCAGCCGTCGCCGCCCCGGCAAGTCCTCATGATTTCCAGCCGCAATTCAACGCCAGTCTTGTTTGGGTTTATTGCGTCCGGGATTTTGTACTATGCCAACCAGTTTGCTTGGTGGATTCCGCTACCCGGAAACACCAGCCAGATCGTCCGTGGTATTTGCGTTTCCCTGAACACGATGGGAATCTTTGTTTTGGCCTTCTACCTCGGGCGCGGCATGCTTAGCACCGCGCAGGGCTGGTGGCTGGCGGTTCTCGCGACCTTGAGCGCTGCAGTGATGGCTGCCGGGCTCATCATGGCCACCGCAATGGTGCCCGTGGCCATGGTGTTTCTCGGCTACATCCTCGGAAGCGGTCGAATCCCGTGGAAGTCGCTGGCTGCTACACTTCTGGTCATTTCAGTCCTGCATCCCGGCAAATACGCCATGAGGGAAAGCTACTGGGGTGGTGGGGGAGTAACCAGTGTGCTGAATTTGCCTGCCTACTACTCCGAGTGGTTCGGCTACGGGCTCGAGGAGCTGGGCGGTGTTGCGGGGGTTTTTGCTGGCCCGAAAGAGGAGAGCGAGGCGACCAGTGTCTTCGAGCGCGCTGGTAACATTCACATGCTATTGCGTGTGCAGAAGATGAGCCCGGCGGAAGTGCCATTCCTCAACGGACTCACTTACGAGGCCATTCCCTCGCTGCTCGTGCCTAGGTTCATCCACACCGACAAGGGGCTTGCCCACGCAGGAAACATTCTTCTCACCGTCAACTATGGAGTGCAGTCCATGGAGCAAGCGACTGGCGGCACTTCGATTGCCTGGGGACTCGTTGCTGAGGCTTTTGCCAACTTCGGGTACATCGGTGTAGCGGCGTTGGCGGTCTTTCTTGCCGCCTTCTACGCCTTCTTCTCAAGGATGTCGGTAAGTGTTCCTCTGACTTCCTTGCGGTTTGTGGTTGGCCTGTTGGTGATGGGCGCTGCGGTGAAAGCTGATACCATGGCGCTTTTCATCACCTCGCAGTTTCAAGCCATTGTAGGCGTTAGTGTAGCCGCAATCTTTCTAATGAGGAGGCAGGCGAATCCGTTCGCCGCGGCCAACGATTCCGTCGTGACAAGCGGGATGCCGGCGCCTGGAATTTTGGCGGAGTTGATTGAGGGCGCGCCCGAAGGGCGCGGAGACGAAGGGACGAAAGGATTAAGAGACGAAGAGTTCCCCAACTCGAAGGGCTTACGGGTCGGAGGGCGGTTGGCCGCGGATGGGGGGGCGGTGCGGACGATGCCGATCAGGGTGCCGAAGCGGATCGCTTCGTGGATGCCGAGGAGGGTGAGGGCAGCGGTTGTTGCGGCCGCGCGAAGCGCGGAGGAGAGAGGGGACGGGGGACAGGGGACAGGTGAGGCGCAGAACGGCTCTGGCGTGACAAGAGAGAGGCCGCGGCAGGTGGCGGTGCCTTATCAGAATTATAGACGCTATCGGGGGTAGCAGCCGAAGGCTGCAGACAAAGAGGCGAAAAGTCTAAAAGACTAAGAGACGAAAAGACCAAGAGACAGCGCGAGGTGGAGCCGAGGGCAAACCAAGAGACGAAAAGGCGAGCCACAGCCGAGTCTTCGAGACAGCCGAAGGCAAATCAACGCGGATGAAAGGCAGGATAAAGTCCGTGCGGCTGCGCCGACCGGACTGAGGAAGAGTGCTCCTGACAAGGCGATTGCCTAGGGGCCATCTACGGCGAAGACGCCTCCGGTTCTTGTCACTCGCGGTGAGTCCTCAGACAGAAAAGCAGTTCAGCAGTAAAGAACTATGAAGAGGGACAGCCGCGAAGAACCGAAGGCGCAGCCGGAGATAGGTCGCCTTGGCGATCAACTGATACCGAAGTCCGCAAAGACGGACGAGATAGGTCGCTCTAGCGATCAACTGATACCGGAGGCCGTCCCGCCGGAACCGAGGCTTGGCTGAACAGAAGGCGAAGCCGAGATAGGTCGCCAAGACGACCAAATGGCCTAAAGCCAAACAGAGTCGGAGAGGCAGCTGCGTAGAGGCGCAAAGGGGGCGGCGAAGCCGCGGTAGCGGGTCGCTGGTAGATATTGGCTGGTAACGACTTGTGTCCGCTAAACAACTTGGCAGTCGATGCCTAGCAGGCGTTCCGGTCTTCTTCCTCATCGAGTGCGCGGAAGGAAGCAGCTGCAAGTGAAGCGTAGTCGTCTTCGTGGAGATCAGCTGACCATGGGATGCGTTCGACGATGTGCCGGCGGAGTTCGATCTTCTCGGCAGCTGTGAGCGACTCGATGGCTCTCATGATTTGGGACAGGGTTGCGATCATTTAATCAACCAATAGGTGGCCGGATGGCCGGCACAAAGCGTTTAAAGCCCGAGAGGAAATCCTTGGCGGGGGCGATCTGAGGGATAATCTTTGATTATGGCCATTGCCGATTTGCCGGACGAATGGAAGGAGTGGATCGCCCTCACTCCGTCGGAGCGCTTCGACGAGAGCCAGAAAATTTTCGCCCAATATCTCGCCATGGGCGGCACGCTTGATCCCGACCCCGATCCATCATGTCCTTTCTACGATCCGCGCGAGTGGAACCCGGACGCTGCTCATGGGAGGGCAGGCCTGCGTGTTCTACGGCGCGGCGCAGGTTAGCAAGGACGTCGACTTCCTGATCTTGGCCGATCCGGCGAATCTCGCCAGTCTGCGGCGGGCTCTCGAGTCGCTTGCGGCGGAGCGAATCGCTGTTCCGCCTTTCGATCCGAACGCCCTGCATCGCGGCCATGCCGTGCATTTTCGTTGTCGCTGCGCGCAGGCGAACGGACTGCGCATCGATGTGATGTCCACGCTGCGCGGACTCCCCTCCTTCGAGGATCTTTGGTCGCGGCGCACTGTGATAACGCACCACAGCGGAGAGGAGTTCAACTTGCTCTGTGTTCCGGATCTGGTGGCAGCGAAAAAGACCCAACGGTCCAAAGACTGGCCGGTCATCGAGTTGCTGGTCGGTATCCACTACGAAGAGAACAAGGAAAACCCGACTCCTGACTTTATCCGATTCTGGCTCCTTGAAGCGCGCTCACCAGAGCAACTCGTGCACTTGGCGGAGCGCTTTCCGGCCGAAGTAGTGGAGTTGGCATCCCGGCGCCCGCTGCTTGGGGTAGCTGCGGCGGGCGATCTGCGCCAATTGCGCTCGGTTCTCGCGCAAGAAATGGCCGCAGAGCAAGAAAGTGACCGAATCTACTGGGAGCCTTTGAAGAAGGAACTTGAAGCTTGGCGGCGAGCGGCGATGCCGCGGTAACTGGTGAGACTGGCACACGGCGAGCAGCAAACGGCAAGCGGCTTCGCCGCGGTGGCGGGTTGAAGGTAAAAAGTGGCTGGTAAGGATAAGATCCGCCTTCGCGTTCGCCGTGTGAACGACTGCGGCGTGACTAACGGGAAGCAGGAACCGGAGGCCGCCAGGCCGGAGATAGCCCAAAGGCAAACGGGATACAGGCGACAGGGTACAGATGATTAGCCACGAAGGAGCACAAAAAGCGTTGGAAACAGCCGAGTTGCTCTTTTGGTGGAGCGGGCTTAAATGAAGCAAGATGAATGCGGTCGAGTTCACAGCCGAATTGAATGAGTCAAGGACGCTTCGCATCCCGCGTGAAGTGGCCAAGGATTTGCCGCTCTCGGGCAAAGCTCGCATCATTTTGCTCACCGGGGAGTCGCAGGAGGACAAGGCATGGCAGGCTTTGGCCTACGAGCAGTTCTTGCGGGATGACGCTCCCGAGGACGCGATTTACGATTCGCTAGCGCCCCGGCAATAGGA
>JBIKXZ010000219.1:0-3748 GCA_044355525.1 Chthoniobacterales bacterium | reverse complement strand
TTCGGCCGCTTGCCGCGCCAAATCGAGCGCCGGAAAGACATCGCACCGCGGTTCCTCGAAATCCAGTTTCCCCAGCTTGGCGAATTCCAACTGCGGCAGGCTCCCGGCCAGACGCTCCGGCCAGGTCAGCGCATATTGGATGGGGAAGCGCATGTCCGAATGACTCATTTGCGCCAGCACGGACCCGTCGACGAACTCGACCATGGAATGAACAATGCTTTGCGGATGGATGACCACATCGATGCTGCCGATGCCGAGACCGAAGAGCCAGCGCGCCTCGATCATCTCGAGGCCCTTGTTGAACAGCGTCGCCGAGTCGATGGTGATCTTTTCGCCCATGCGCCACGTGGGGTGACGCAGCGCTTCCTCGCGCGTCACCGCGCGCAGTTTTTCCTCCGGCCACGTGCGGAACGGTCCGCCTGACGCGGTGAGAATGAGCCGCTTCACGTGGTGCAAAGCGTGTCCTTCCAAGCATTGGAAAATCGCATTGTGCTCGCTGTCGACCGGAAGGATGCGCCGTCCCCCGCGCCGCGCCGCTTCCATGACCAGTTCCCCGGCCATGACCAGCACTTCCTTGCTGGCCAAGGCAATGTCTTTGCCTGCCTCCAAAGCCGCGAGCGTGGGACGCAGTCCGCCCGTGCCGACAATGGCCACGAGGACCATGTCGGCATCCTCGAGGACGGCGAGTTGATCGAGCGATGACCCGCCCGCAAAAATGCGCGACGGCTGGTAATCGAGCAAAGTCTTCAACTCCGCAGCCGCCGCCTCGTCCGGCACGGCCAGGGCCGCCGGCCGCAAGGCGTTCGCTTCGTCGGCCAGTTGCCGCATATTGCGGAAGCCGGACATGCCGACGATCTGCACGCGGTCGGGCAAATCCCTGGCCACCCGGCAGGCGCTCCGGCCGATCGAGCCGGTCGCACCGAGCAGCACGATGCGGCGGGGCGAACTCATGAATGCGGCAAGCCCATGACCAGACGCATGTAGAAAAACATGATCGGCGCGGTGAAAAGAACGCTGTCGATCAGATCAAGCACACCGCCGATGCCCGGGAGCAGGCCGCCGGAATCTTTGGCCTCCGCGCTGCGCTTGACGATCGACTCGGCCAGATCACCGATCACCGCGGCCAATCCGAGCAACACACCCAACACGGCCAGATCGGTCGGGGTGAAGACGGAAAGCTTGTCCGGGATGAGATACCACAGACCGAAGCTGCCCCCGACGGCGAGCAGCACGGCGCCGAGCAGACCTTCCCAGGATTTGTGCGGACTGATGTGCGGCACAAGTTTGTGGCGTCCGAAGAGCGAACCGGTCAGATACGCCCCCATGTCGCTGAATTTCGTCACGAGCAAAAGGTAGAGCACGTAGAATTGCCCCGTCGTCTCCCCGTCCGGCGCGCGCGGGGCCAGATAGACGATCTTGGTCAGAAAGTTGAACAACCACACGACCCAGAGCAGTCCGAACAAAGTGTAGGCCATCGTCTCGAGCGGATTCTGGTCGCGCGTGCGGCGGAACATCTGCCGCCCGAAGACCACGAGCAGGAACACGACCATGACCGCGATCTCGAAGTCGTAGGATTTGTCCGGACCGTAGGAACGGAACGCATAAAAACTTCCCGCGAAAAAAACCACCGCGGTGATCAGCGCGGTGAGTTTGAAATTCGGCACCCCTCGCCGGTCGAGCATCTCGTAGTATTCCCACAACCCGAGCAGGCCGATGCCCGCAATGGTGATGAAAAACATCTGCTCGTATCCGGACAAGACCGTGCCCAGAACCAAAGCCCACATCAGCAGCGTGCTGGCCAGACGGCGGCGGAACGTGAGTTGGGCGGACTCCATGGCAGGGAACCGCGCATGGTCAAAAGCCGGGGCGGCAAAGGCAAGCGCGCAATGGCCGCGTGCCGCCACGGATGCTATACACGTGTTCGTATGACCCGACTTGTCTCGACCTCGCCGGAAGAAACGGTGGCCGCCGGACGCGCCTTGGCGCAGCGGCTCGCCCCCGGCTCGTGCGTCGCCCTCGCGGGTGAGTTGGGCGCGGGCAAAACCCACTTCGTGCGCGGACTTGTCGCCGGCTGGGGCGGTGCGGACGAGGCCACCAGCCCCACATTCGCCCTCATCCACGAATACGCCACCCCGCGCGGACCGGTCTTTCATCTTGACCTCTACCGCGCGCAATCGGCGGACGAAGTCTGGTCCGCCGCGCACGACGAATTGGGTTCGTCCCACGGCATGGTCGTGGTGGAGTGGGCCGACCGGTTTCCCGGACTCCTGCCTGAAGATTGCACTCAGGTTCGCCTCACCCATGAAACCGCGGGACAGCGCGCCATCCATATCGATCCGTGAAAGTCCTCGCACTCGATACTTCGTCGGCCGCCTCCAGCGTGGCGGTGGCCCAGGACGGCGCGATCGTCGCGGGCCGCCGGTTCGAAGCCCCGCGGGGTCGCGGCGCCGAACTTTTCGCCGTTCTGGAAGAAATGCGCGACGCGTGGCGCGGACTCGACCGTTTGGCCATCGGCATCGGCCCCGGTTCCTATAACGGCCTCCGCGTCGCCTGCGCCGTGGCCGGCTCGTTCCAATTGGCTCTCGGCTGCGATGTCGTGGTGGCACCGTCGGTTTGTTTGCTTCCCGTGGATGACGAACATTATTTCGTCACCGGAGACGCCCGCGGGGCGCGCGCTTATTGGGCCGAGGTCCGCGGACGGCAACTGGTGGGTGCCATTGCTTTGCTCAACGTAGGGGAACTGACGCAAAAACTCGGGCAAACCGCGCAACCCGTCTACCGCATCGGCGATCTGCCGGGAGCAGACTCCGTCCCGCCTTCCTCGCCCAATGCCGGGGTGCTGGCGCACATCGCTCCGGAGCTCAAGCCCTGCACCCCCGCGGAAATCGCGCCGATTTACCTCAAGCCCCCGCACATCACCCAGCCTCGAGCGCACCGCCCCTGACTTGCCAGCCCGCGGCCACGGGTGTTCATTGGCAGATTGCGCCTTTTCATGATCCGCCTGCTTACCGTCTTGGCCGTTGCTTTCGCGGCCGTCCCGGCTGCCGCCAACCAGCGGCTGACCGACATGGTCGATGTGCCCAAGCCGACTTGGGAAACGCAAAAGCAGGCCCGCACTTTCCTCCTCAACATCCCCGCCCCGCGCGGACAAATCACCGACCGCCACGGCAAACCGCTCGCCCAGTCCCGCGTGGCCTACAACCTCGGCCTGAGCTTTCCCACCCCGCTCGAATTCACCGACAGTCAGGCGGTCAACTTCGCGCGCAGTCAGATCCTTACCGCGGAAAAATTGCTCAACCGGCGCTTCGATGTCACCGACGAGGCCCTCGTCCAGCATTACACCAACCGCGGCATCCTCCCGTTCATCTTGGCGGAGGATTTGTCCAACGACCAAATCGCCGCGGTCAGCCGCGGGCTCGGCACCGGACTCGTCCTCCAACCGGCCTATGTCCGGAGTTATCCGCAGGGCGAAAGCGCCGCGCACATCGTCGGCTACACCGGGCGCGTTGCCCCGCTCTCGGTCAAACCGATCGAAAACAAAGACCTCCTCTTCCCCGATTCCGAGGGACGCGAGGGTCTGGAGAAAGTTTTCGACACCGAATTGCGCGGCGAACCCGGCATCCTCAACCTCACCCTCAACGCCGAGGGCAAACGCACCACCGAGCGGATCGTGCGCCAGCCGGTGCCCGGCTACAATGTTATAACCACGCTCGATCTCGACGTGCAGAAGGCCTGCGAAAACGCCTTG
>JBIKXZ010000218.1:0-3763 GCA_044355525.1 Chthoniobacterales bacterium | reverse complement strand
TGGCATCCGCCGATGCGGTGATTGTTTACGGCTCCGACGAAACCATTGCCGCGCTGCGCGGCCGGACGCCGGCAGGGAAAATTTTTGTCGGCCACGGGCATAAAGCGAGTCTCGGCATCGTCTGGGAAGATCCGGACTTTGCCTCCTGCGCCGGCGCCGCACGCGATGCGTCGCTCTTCGACCAACAAGGCTGCCTCTCGCCGCAGGTTTTTTATGTGCGCGAGACGCAAGCGGGATTCGCGCGCTCCTACGCGGAAAAGCTGGCCTCCGCCATGGACCAATTCAACCGCACGCACCCGCGGGGACCGCTGGGCATCGAGGAGAAAGCCGTCATCGCCAACCTGCGCGCCGCTTACCGTTTCCGCGCAGCGGGCGACCTGCGCGTGGCGCTGTGGGAAGGCGGTGGCAATCTGGAGTGGACGGTGATCTACGAGGAAGACTCGTGGTTCACCGCTTCACCGCTCAATCGTGTGGTTTTCGTCAAACCGCTGCCACAGGACCTCGCCGGAGCAATGGGTCCGGCCGTCGATCATGTCGGCGCGGTCGGGCTTTTTCCATGCACGGAGGAACTGGCCGACCGCTTTGCGGCGTTGCGTCCCTCGCGGTTTTGCCCCGTCGGAAACATGCAGGTTCCGCCCTGGACCTGGCACAACGGCGGCACGGCGCGGCTGGCTTCTTTGGTCAAGTGGGTTGATTTCGAGCCGCCCAGCGGTTTGACTGCCTGACCGCATGGCCAAAGAAGAATCCATCCCCGCCGAAGGCGTCGTCGTCGAGGTGCTCCCCGGAACGATGTTCCGCGTGAAATTGGCCAACGACAAAATCGTCCTCGCCCACATCGGCGGCAAGATGCGCAAGCACTTCGTCCGCATCGTCCCCGGCGACAAAGTGCAGATCGAAATCTCGCCCTACGACCTGACCAAGGCGCGCATCACTTACCGCGAGCGGTAACCTAGCGTCCGCGCCGCCGGTCACTTTTTCCCGTAGGTAGAGGGACGGCTGGCCCAGCCGTCCGCAAACGTTCTACCGATCACACTCACCCATGACAAAATCGATACTACCGAGGATGGCCGGCACGTCGCTCACGTAGTGGCCGGGGAGAAGACCCGGAACGACGCTCAGATTGGCGAAGCTGGGCGCGCGGATTTTCAGACGATACGGCACGCCGCCGCCTTTGCTGTGGATGTAAAAGCCGAGTTCGCCTTTCGGATTTTCCGCGCCGAAATAGACTTCGCCGACCGGCGCATCGATCCCCTGCGTGGTGATGATGAATTGATGGATGAGTTCCTCCATCTTGGTCATCACGTCGGTCTTTTTCGGCAAAATGTTCTTCGGGTCCTCCACACAGATCGGGCCGGAAGGCAGTTTGTCCAAAGCCTGCGTGAGAATCCGCGCGCTCTGGCGCATTTCCTCCATGCGCACCAAATAACGGTCGAAACAGTCGCCGACCGAACCGATCGGCACTTCGAAATTGTAGTTCTCGTAGCCGAGATATGGATGCGCTTTGCGCAAATCGTGATCCACGCCCGAACCGCGAAGATTCGGTCCGGTCAAACCGTAGGCGATGGCGTTTTCTTTGCTGATCACGCCGACGTTCTTCGTGCGGTCGAGCCAGATGGGATTGCGGGTGAGAAGTTTGTCCACCTCGTCGAGGCTGGGCAGCAGGTCGTTGATAAACGCACGCACCTGATGCTCGAAACCGGGAGGGATATCGCGCGTCATGCCGCCGACCCGCGTGTAGGACGTGGTGAAGCGCGCGCCGGTCAACTGCTCGGTCAGATTGTAGACCACCTCGCGGTGTTTGAAGGTGTAGAGGAAGACGGTCATCGCGCCGATATCCATGGCGTAGGCCCCGATGCCGAGCAGGTGCGAGGAAATGCGTGCCAGTTCGCAGCAGATCACGCGGATGGCCTGACCGCGCGGCGGCAGCGTCCAGTCCATCAATTTTTCCACAGCCAGCGCATAAGCGACGTTGTTGGCCAGCGGGGCCAGATAATCGAGCCGGTCCGTGTAGGGCACAAACTGGTTGTATTGCATGTTCTCGGCAATCTTCTCGTCGCCGCGGTGCAAGTAACCGATGTCCGCGTCGGCCTTGGTGATGATCTCGCCGTCCAACTCGAGCACGATGCGCAGCACGCCGTGGGTCGACGGGTGCGACGGACCCATGTTGATGGTCAGGGTCTCGCCGAGCAGCTCGCCCTTGGCGCGCGCCTCGTTTTCCGCGGCAAGGCTACGGGCCGCGGGATCGGGTGACTCGAGAACGGTAGACATTCCGCGTATTGTTACGTTTCGCGGGTGCTTTTGGCAACTTCAGGAAGCCGCGGCCAGTTCGTCCTCCACGCGCAGGCGCAACTGCCCGCAGGCCGCGTCGATGTCATGGCCTTTTTCGCGGCGGATGGTGGCCACCACGCCGCCGGCCCGCACCGCACGCACGAATTCCTGCTGGCGCGCCTCGTCCGGACGTTCCCACGGCAGCCCCTCGACCGTGTTGTAGGGAATGAGATTCACTTTGGCATCGAGCCGGCGCGCGTGCATGGCGAGCAATCGCGCCTGCTCCAGAGAGTCGTTGACCCCGGCGATGAGGATGTATTCGAAGCCGAGCTTCTGCTTCCGGCGCGAGGTGAAATAGGCACACGCGTCGAAAAGTTCCTTCAGCGGATACTTTTTGTTCACCGGCATGATCTGCTCGCGCACTTCATCGGAGGCCCCATGCAGCGAAATGGCCAGACGCACCGGCACGGGATGATCGGCCAGTTCGCGGATCTGCGGAACAAGGCCGCTGGTCGACACGGTGATGTGCCGCGCGCCGATCTCGAAACCCCACGGCGCGTTGAGAATCTCGAGGGCGACGGAAAGATTTTTCCAATTAGCCAGCGGTTCGCCCATGCCCATGAAAACGATGTTGTCCACCCGCTCGCCGGTGACCTGCTCGACGGTCATGACTTGCGACGTGATCTCGCCCGGCGACAGGTTCCGTTTCCAGCCGCGCAGTCCGCTGGCGCAAAATTTGCACCCGTAAGCGCATCCGACCTGCGTGGAAACGCAGAGCGTTTTTCGGTCGGACGTCTCCCCGTAAAGCGCGGGCGACGCGGGAATGAAAACGCTCTCGATGAACTGGCCGTCGGTCAGACGGAATAAAAATTTCCGCGTGGTGTCCTTCGATCCGGTCATCCGCACCGTCTCGAGCGCCTCCGCGGGAAACGCCTCCGCCAGCTGCCCGCGCAAATCCGCCGGCAGATCGGTCATCGCCGCGAATTCGCCCACGCGTTTTTCATGGACCCATTCCATGATCTGCCGCGCGCGGTAGGGCTTGTGCCCCAGCGCGCCGAGCTTGCCGGTCAGCGACTCTATGGTTTCCCCCAACAGCGAAATCATGACCGCACCATGCCATGTCCGGCCGCCGGAATCCAATGCGGATGCCCTTGACCGGCGCCCGCGGAAATCTACCCTTCACACCCATGCTTCTGCGCCGTCTTGCCCTCCTCGCCCTTTGCGTCGCGTTCCTCGCCGGCTGCGAAACCACCGGCACCCTCACCCGTGTCGATCCCGGCGTCGCCGCCGCCATCGCCGCCGAAGCCCCGGGCGATTACTTCATCGGCCGCCGCTACTACAAGAAGGACTACAAAATGTGGGGCTGGGTGCGCAAACCGGGCCAGCCGTGGAAGTCCGCGCAGCTGGTCATGCTCAACGAAAACACCAAACTCGCGCCCGACCGCGCCGCCGGCACGCTCGGCATCGACAACAACACCGAATACCGCCTGCAGGG
>JBIKXZ010000063.1:0-11638 GCA_044355525.1 Chthoniobacterales bacterium | reverse complement strand
CTTCACCCGCGGAACCCTTGGCCAAATCGAGGAAGTGCGCGAAGTCCTTCTTCGTCCGGCGCTCAAAGCCTTCCGCGATATTATTCATGACGGAAGTCGCAGCACTTTGAATCTGACTGCGGTAATCAAGCTCTCGGCACCTGCCAAAAGAGTCATACACCGCGTTAGCCAGCTCTCTAGCGCGCTTCCAGATCCGCAGATCTTCAAAACTCTCGGCAAACTCCATATCAGCAAAATTGGCGAGGCGCGGGTTACAGGTCGCTAGTAAAGGAGCTCTGCCCTGATTCCCCACCCGCTACTCGCCACTAGTTACCTGTTACTGCCAGCTACGCTGGCCGCTACCCGCCGAGCCGCGCGATAACGTGGGGCATGGCGATGCGGAAGCCGATCAAGGCCAGCGCGATGGCGATGATCGAAAGACCGAAAACCACAAAGAAAGGTCCCAGCATGGTCAGCGGCTGGGCGGTGAGGCATTCCCGGGCCGTGACGATGAGCGGCGACACGGGATTCCACGTGGCCAGCCAGCCGGCCAAGCCTTCCGAGCGGGCCGGATACACAACCGGGGTGAGCAGCATCCAGAATCCGCTGATGAGGGGGATGGCATTGCCGACATCGCCATACAATCCGGCGATCGGTGTGACCGACAAACCGATGGCGAATCCGGCCGCCATCAGCGCCAACACTGCCACGGGAAAAAACAGCACCGTGGCATCAACGGGCACACGCCAGATCACCATCACGGCCACGACCAAGGACAGGCGGATGAGCATGTTGAAAACCACCATCAGGAGTCCCCCGATCAGCACCGCTTCCCGCGGGAAGTTGATCTTGATGAGCATGGGTTTCGCGGCCACCAGCGAAGCCGAGGGACTCATCAGCGAATCAACAAAGACCTGCCACAGCAAGGTGCCCATCAGGGCGAAGGCGGGAAACGGCACGCTGCCGGTCTTGATGTTGGTGATGCCCTGGGACTGCAGAAAAATGAACGTCCCCGCGGCCACCAGGGGGGGCAGAAAGGCCCAGACGTAGCCGAGCAACGTCTGGCGGTATCTCGCGCTGAGGTCGCGCAAAAAGAGGCGCCAAGCCAGTTCCCGCCCGGACCAAACGTCCCGCGCGATTTCGCGCAGCATCGCCCACGGATGGCGCAAGAGAGGTTCCGGCGTGTAGACGCGGCGCGGACGCGGCGCATGAATGGCATCAGCCGACATTGGCAATGAAATCAAGGACGGGTCCAAGCCGCGCTTGGCCGCTTGTGGGTGGACGACGGGGAAGCCGGGGTTACCTCACCCGGTAGGGAATTTCGCAAAGCCAGCCATGGGCGGCGCCTCCTGAATCCGAATAGGAGGTGTTGCCGGGCGCGGCTTTGGGCGGCAACTGCCGGACCGCATCGGAGTAGGCTTCCGGTTTGGTCCCGCCGTAGCCCGAGACGCGCCCGTTTTTGGTGTAGTGCACCTTGCAGACGTGCCGGTCGCCGGCCTTGCTGTATTCGACGTTGCCCGGGGCCGCGTTGTGCGGCAATTGCGCCATCGCGTGCTCATAGGCTTTCGCCTTGTTCTTGCCCTCTCCGGTCACCGCGCCCTTCTTCGAGTAGCGCACCTCGCAGGTCCAACGCTTCGTGCCGGCCGTGTAAGTCGGATTGCCCGGCACCGCGCCGCGCGGCAACTTGCCCGCCGCCTTGGCATAGGCATCGGCCTTGGTATTGCCCTGACCCCGCACCACGCCGCGGGAACCCGGATACGAACCGCCCCCGGACGGCGCAGGATCGATGTTGATCTCCATGCCGCGCACCCCAAGAGGAGGGGTGAGCAGCAGGATGGCAAGGCAAATGAAAAGACGAAACTCTTTCATGGGAGGTAGTAGTAACTACTGCGGCCTTCCGGTCAAGCTGCCGCCCTTGGTCGTGGCGGGGATTCCCGCGAGACCGGTGCCGATTTCTGGATGTGGGTCCGACATGTTTACTGGCCGCGCTCCCCTGTCGGTGGGGAGACGGAAATTTTCCCGCTCAGAGTTTCATGAATCGGATGAGCCAAGGCAAAAGCTTGCGTCCTTTGTCCAGCCAGTGCTTGAGCCTTTCGATGCGTTCGCGGGTGGCTTTGCGCTCTTTGGCCGGCAGGGCGGACAAGGCCTGCTCCATGCGCTTGATCCGCTCGGCTGCCATGTCCATGCGCGGTTGGAGTTCCTCTTTGATGAAGACCGTGGCAAAACGGCTCAGCTCCAGATCGGCCACATAATGATCGCGACGCTCCCCGCGCTCGTAGACCACGCGCACCGCGCCGAAGGAGCGCAGGAGCTTGAGCCCCTGGCTGGCCGCGCCCAGACTGATACCGAGGCGGTCCATGATGTCGTCCATCGCCATGGGCCGGGGCGCGACAAAAAGGAGCCCGTAAATCTCGCCGACCGACTTGGGCAACCCGATAAGCCGTAAAAAGTTGATGAACATCTCGATGGCCTCGATTTCGAGGCTGCCCAAGACGGCTTTTTCGTCAGTTTCCAAGGCAGCTGTCGCCATAGGTCTGATATTGCCCGCTGATTTCATGAGCTTCAAGAAAAAATGAAAACATTGATACTTTGCGCCTGCCGTCGTGGGCGGGGTCGCCGGCAGGAAAAGTCAGTGGCACACTTCTGAAGGTGAATCCGATCCGCGCTTGGCAAACGGTCCTTGGCCTCTTGGCCCTCGGTTGCGCGGGGGCGTTTGTCTGGTTGCTCCCATGGGCCCGTCCACTTCTCGCCGGGGAGGAAACCGCCACTCTGGACGACTATATCATCCTCTGGTCTTGGATGGCCTCCGCGGTGAACTGGGCCGTGTTTGTCGTTTTGCTCTTCCTCTGCCCATGGTGGGCCGGGAAAAAAGTGGAGTCGGCCGCCCCGCCTTCTGCCATGCCCGGGCCGCGGTGGTTCTGGCCGGCTGTGCTGGGCGCCATGTTGCTGCTGGCGTTTATGACATTTCCCCGTCTGGGACAAAGCCTTTGGGACGACGAGGAAACATCGGTTCGTTTTTCTTCGGTCGGACGCTACTTGCGAACTCCGCCGGACGGTCGGCTGTATTTCCACCAAGCCTCGTGGGCTGAGACTCTTTTTTATTACAAGCAGCCCAATAATCACGTCCTCCACAACATGCTGGCCCGGACGAGCAATTCCATTTGGCGTGGCATTTCTAGCCCGCAGGAGCTGCAGTTTCGCGAGGAGGCGCTGCGCTTACCGGCCTTTGTGGCCGGCTTAGCAGGCCTCCTCTCGATGGCTTGGCTGCTTAAATCGGCCGGATTCGCCGCGGCAGGCGCCATCACCGCTTGGATTCTGGCCCTGCACCCTTGGTATCAACGCTATGCTTGCGAGGCACGCGGTTACAGCCTGATCATCGCCCTGCTGCCGGTCGCCATTGTTGCGTGGCGTCAAGGAATGCTCACCGGCAGGTGGTCATGGTGGTCGCTGCTGGGTGTTGTCCAGTTCGCCTTGATCTGGACCTATCCAGCGGTGTTCTTCGTGCTGCTTCCCCTGAACCTTGCCGTGCCGCTGCTGGCTTGGCGCGGCGGGACCGCCGCAGCACGACCGGCGGTCGTCTCCGTCGGTCGTTGGTTTTGCTGCCAAGCATTGGCCGCGGTGGCCGCTTTGCAAGTCATGGCTCCCTTGCTTCCGCAAGCGAGGGATTACTTCCGCCCGTTGGAGACCTCCCCGGTCGGGGTTCGTTGGGTTCTTGATTACCTGGGCTATCTGGGCGCGGGACTGCCTTGGGATCCGGACATGGAGACCCCGGGATTTTTCCACCCGCGCCTCACCGAGTATTTCGCGACGGCACCCTGGCTCTGGACGGCGGTCATCGGCACGGCCATCGGACTGGTTCTGGCGGGTGCGCTTCTGTTTTTCCGGCGCAGTGATGCCGCGTGGAAAACGGCGTTGGCCTGTGCCTTGGCCGGACCATTCCTGCAACTCGGTTACGCCGTGTGGACCAAGCTGACCATTTGGGAATGGTATTTGCTTCACGCGCTGCCCTGGTTTGCCGCTCTGGCGGCGCTTGGCATGGCCGGTGTGGCGCAGGCTGTCCGTAAATCCCGGTTGCGCTTCTCCGGCGCGGTGATCGTCGTGGTAATCTTGCTAGCGGGCTATGGGGTGTTGACCGAACCGGTCCGCCAATGGCAAGCGGTCCGGCCGGTCACGCCTACGCGCGAAGCGGTGCTGGCCACGCGCCCCAGCCTCGATCCGCACGACCCGGCGAACAAATTCATCATGACCGCCGGACTGACCAACCCGCCCGCCGCCTACGACGGCAATGTCTTTTTTGTGCGGGATCCCGCGGAGTTGATCCTGCTGTGCCGCATGGCCGATGCCGGCGGTCGTCCGCTTTGGCTGAACATCGGGCATCTCTGGGCCATGGAGTCAGACCACCTCGACACCTACAATTTGGTGCGCGACCGCCGGTTTTTCGACCAGCATCGATTCTTCCGCGGCCACACGGCCCTCGGCGATCGTTTGGTTTGCCGCTATATCCCGCGCAGTCTCCAGCCCCCGGCCGCGGCGTCTTACCTCGCGCCCGAAGATGAGGTGTTCATCGAACGCAACATCTCCCGGACCCCGGAGGAATATTTCAGCGCCAATTACTGAAAGCGCACCGGGTCACTCGGAGGACGGATAAATACCGCGCTCCATCAGTCTGCTCTCCAAGTCTTCCACCGCCGCCTCCAGTGTTGAAAGCCGCAGGGTGGAAGTCAGGGCTCTATCCAGCGTGAGCGACACGTTCGCGGTTTGGATCGTGGATCCTGCGGCGGAATGGCCGATAGAGTTGACCCAACCGGACATGGCGGTGGGTGCGAAGGTGCTGGCCGTTTCGCTAATTTGGACGAGGCGGTCGGGGCCGGAAATCCAGAAAAGCAAAAGATCCTGCCGCGGATAGGAGCCTGTGGTGATGGCGTGGCTGAGGACCGAAGTGGTTCTCGCCCCCGGGCCGGTGGAATGCATCACGGCATCTTCGAGAATCTCGGTGCGATAAACAGCTTGACCCCCGACCCGGCTAACCCAGATTAACGCCACTTGGGGCTGCGAGGCCGAGCGGTCGACAATGACATAGCCCGAAAGATTTTCCCGCCCCGTAGCCGGCCCGACGCTGCGTCGCACGCTTGATGCGGCTCTTATCCCATAGACGAGGAGAGAGCTGTCCTCCACCACCAGCCGTCTCATCTCGGTGGTGACTTTCCCGGCCGAGGTGGTGATGACTGCGGTGTAGACGCCGACGCTGGACAGCGAAATGTTTTCGAGCGAGAGGCTGGCGCGCGTCTGACCCGGGATCGCTTTGCCATCCTTGAACCACTGGTAGGTGATCCCGCCGGGCGGGCCTTGCACGCCGGTCAGGGCCAGTTGGACGCTTCCCCCGGGTGCAGCGGTGATCACACGGTCGCCCTCCAAGCCATCTTGCCAAGACCAGCTCGCGGCAGAACGCAGGGCGAGGAAAGCCGGAGCCGAAAACTCCTGCACACCTTCCCCGGCCGTCAACCTGACATAATATTGGCCGGTCGTCTTGGGACCGGCCTTGACGTTGAGGAAGGACTTGGTGGCGCCGCTGATGGGCCGACCGTCCTTGAACCATTGATAGGTCAAGCCCGGCAGGTCGGTTTGGGCGATGACCTCGAAGACGATGGTTTCGCCGTTGAAGGCTTCGGTCGAGGACGGTTGGCTGACAATGCGCAGGTTGGAGACGATTTCCGGCGAGAGGCCGGTGGGATGGGTCAAGACCCCTCCATCTTCGGAGGTAGCAACGAACTGCGTCCCGGTCCAGGCGAGGCGAACCGCCTGCGCCGGCATCTCATGCTGCGTCCAGTTTTCACCATCCACCGAGGCAAACACGCGGCCCGCTTGGGGCTCGCGGATGGGAGTTTTTTCCTGCGGAACAGCAATGAATCTTGTTCCGTTCCAAACCATGCTTCGGCCCGGGGGAGCTTCGGACCATGAGTAGGACCAGTTCCCGTCCGGAATGGAGGCCCAAGGCGCGATAAATTCCCGCCACCCAGATGCACTGCTTTGGAAGTCGTGGACGAAAAAGCGTCCGTCCACGGAGGCCAAGCGGAAGGTGTAGCCTTCTTGGTCCGTTCGCGCTTTCTGCGTCATGACCACGATTCGTTGGCCGTTGGAAGCAAAGGCCGTGGGCCGGTTCGCTCGGGGAACATAGTTGTCGGAACCATGGAAACGTTGGCGAAAAACCGTGGTGTCATCCGGCAGGGAGGTAAGGGAAGTCCAGTCGCGCCCGTCAGCCGAGATGCGGAGGGCGCCTGTCGGGGCGAGCAGGATAAATCTTTGCCCGTCATGTTCGAGTTGTATCTCCATGGGCGACCATTGCGGGACCACATAGTTGTCCCGGACTTCCCACGTGCTCCAATCTTGGGAATAATAAACTTTGTAGGTCGAAGATACGAACTCGTCATTGTCGCCGTAGATATCCTCCCGGGACACGCAGACGACCGGGCCAAACTCGGAAGCCGCCGCCAAGGCCGCGATCTTGCCGGGTATGGTCGCGGAGCCTTTGGTCAGCCAGCGGGCTGAGTTTATATTGCGCTCCAAGAGAGCGAAAGATTTCGTGCTTTCATAATTTCGGCCGAGCCCGAGCAGGAAGTCTTTCTGCTGGAAGACAGGGTCGGGCCAGAAAGTGTCTGGCTCAGTCTGCTCGATGAAAGACCCGGTTTCTCCCTCGAGCGCGCTCCAGTTATTCGAACCCACCAGAAGGTTGACCAAACCGCCAACCGAGCCACCGTATCCCAGACCCGTGTCTACGATCTCGGGATTGATTGATGTGGCGTTTGTATCCGACGAAAAGATTTCGCCTGCTTCGGCAAAAATCAGCAGGCGCCCACTGCTCGTCGGGCCGACGCCGTGCAGATTATAATTTTGCCAGTTATCAAACTGGTCAGAAATCTCGGACCAACTTTGAAAGTCGTCCGAGCTCCAAAGTCCCCAACCGTCCAAAATGAACTTGTTTCCTGCGGCGAGTGCGAAGTCGGGATCCTGGGCTTGGCTGGGCCATGCCGGAATTATCGTCTCCCAGACCGTTCCATTGACGGACCGCACCACCTGGGCATCTGTTTCGTTGAACTCCCCGCTGCTGCGGCTCATCCACGCAGCGTCAAGGGCCACAAAGTAGGTGCCATTAAAGGCCGCAGAGTCCAATTCGCGCCGCGTACCCGAGGAGCGCTTGGTCCAAGCAATCCCGTTGCTCGAAGTCACAATGGAACCCGCCAGCCCCACTGCCACGAACAATCCCTTGCCGAACTCGACATCCGAGTAGTAGGACCAACTGTCCGAGGAAGTGTTCGGCAACTTCTGCTTTTGCCAAGTGCGCCTTTCTTCGTCGCTCGAGACCCACACCGAGTCGCCCGCCAGAGCCACCGTGATGCCATTACCGGTCACCAAGGCGGAGATCATCTGGTCGCCGTTCAAATCATAGTAACCACCACCGCTGCTCGAGGGCGGACTGTTCGGCCCGTCGCTGAACTGCCCGATACGGATCCGCGACCAATCGACTCCGTCGAGTGAGCGGAAGAGGCCGCCGCTTTCCGAACCGGCGATGAAAACTTTCCCCGTCCAAGTGATGCAGGAAAAACGCCCGCCGGCCCGGACCTGATGGACCTGCCATTCACTATTGCCCGTCCTTGTCATCACGGTTCCATAATCCCCGACCACCACGGTGAGATCACGCTGGGCATCGTAGGCCGAGGCCCGCAGCTCGTTACCCTGCGGCTTCGGGGCAACCCACGTCCAAGGGACGCCGGATGCCGACACATCCAGGCCCAACCAAGGGAGCAGGGCTAAGCAGAGTAAGGGCAGAATCGCACGGTTCATGGGGGGATGAGGCTTTTGCAACAACACGATAATCATTCAAAGATCCCGGAATCTCAACTCTTTCTCGCGGTATCTTATCCCGCTGGGGTGCTGAATCTACCGAGCAAGGCGGGAGATCCTCGTCGTCATCCCGCGCGTTGCCTGAAAAGGCGAAGAGGCAAAAAAAACAGGCTCTGAGGGGGCCTGTCGCAAGATGAGCCAGAGGATCGGGCCACCAGCAGCAGACATGGCAAGAAAATCGAGACCGTGAGGCACGTTCACAGATCTGGGGAAATTCCCGCAGCCTTCCGCGCCCTGCGCAGGGCGGAGCGCATTTCGGGGTTGGCTTGATCTGGCGGTATTTGCTGCAGGATGTCCACCGCGCGTTGCGGGTCAGCGACTTTCAGATACTCGAGGCCCAGCTGGTAACGCGCCTCGGCACTCGTCGGACTCCGCTCGACCACCTGCTGAAAATAGGCCAAAGCCTGCGCGGAATTGCCGTTCAAGCTCTCGAGCACCCCGAGATTCTTGAGGAGGTAAAGTCGGCCGGGCAATTGGCCCAGTGCTTCCTTGACGCGAAGCAAAGCCTCGGTGTGTTCCGCAGTAAGCATGAGTCCCACTCCCTCGATGAAGACCACTGGCGTAGCCCAAGGGTCGAGATCCTTCCATGACGTGCGCGCCCGGCGGGCGTTCTCTACCACCGACGGCCAGTCCCCTTCGCCGAGAGCTTGGCGGGCGACGAGGACAAAGCGCTCTTGTCGCAGAGCGGCGGTGCTGTAGGCGATCCCCGCCGCGAGAACAAGCAAGACCAGAGCCGCGACAGCCTTGGCCGTCCGCAGGCCAGCGGGCGACACAGTTTGGCGGGATAACGAATTGCCGGAGCCATCGCGCGAAAGAACCACAGCGATGGAAAGGTAGACTGCCAAGTAGACTTGGTGATTGATCCGCTCGAGCGGGAAGTCAAACAAGGAGACCGTGGCATACCCGGCCAAAGCCCCCAAAGCGACAAGGCCCATCCACGCTGCCGGGGGCGACAAACCTCTCCGCAACGCCCCAACCAGACCGGTCACGGAGAAAAGGAAAAGTGCGGTAAAAAGAATCAAGCCGGGCAAGCCCTTCTCGGCGAGCACCCAGAGAAAGTCGTTGTGGGGTTGGAGGAAATTTGGATGGACCTCGGCAACTTCCGGATCTTCAACATCGAAATAATCATGCAGTCGGACGGGAAAATTGCCGGCTCCGACTCCGGTCAGGGGATGATCCCGGCCCATTTCCAAGGCCGTCATCCAGATGATCGGTCGTCCGCCCGCCGCGTATTTCGAACGTTCCGACAAAAGGCTGCGCAGGCGCTCGGCCACCGAGTTGCTCTCCTGCGAAACAGCGAAGAGATAGATCGACGCCCCGACGATGAGCAACGCCGCAGCCGCCAGCCACTTTGATTGCGCGGGCAAGCCAAATTGCGCGCGGAACATGACCGCGACGCCCAGGGTCACGAAAAAGAAAACTCCCGTGCCCAGATAAACGGCGCGCGTCTGCAGCAGGCCGATCGCGACCAGCGAAAGCAAGCCGGCCACCACGGCCGCCCAGCGCCAGGCCCCACGCGAAATCGCCACGCCGGCGAGGCAGAGCGGCAGCAAGAGCAGCAGGAAACTCGCGTAAAGATTGACGTTGGACATCAGTCCCAACACCTGTTCCATGTCTTCGCGACGGAAGGTGGCTCTGGCCGGGAGCTGGCAATAGTCATAGACGCCCGCGCCGACGGCGAGCAGCGACGCGACCACGCCCAGACGCGCCAGCCAGTGAGGCCAGTGCGGCAGAGTTGGCAGCACCAAGCATCCCAGGCCGAGGACACAAAAAGCCGCAAATGTGCGGAAAACATCCGTCCAACCGGCCGAGACATTGACGGCCTGGAGCAGCGACAAGGCCGTCCACCCCGCATACAAGGCGAAACAAATCGCGACGGGGCTGCGCAGAATGCGGTAGTCAGCCAGCGGTGCCCTATTGGACGAAAAAAAAGCCGCCACCGCGAAAAAGAGGATGACCTGCAAAATCAGAAGACGCGGAACCAGACTGATATCCATCGCCTTGGGATCGACGGCTATATTGAGCGCAACGAGCAACAGGACACCGAATCCCGTCACAACCAAACCGCCACGGGCATCCGCCGGACGGGAGATATTATCGGGGAGATGCGAGTTATTCATCGGGTGATTGGTAGCAAGGCCCTGAAGTTTTCCGACTTTTCGGCACCGACCGCAAAGTCCCCGTTGCCCGGGCGTCAGCGCCCCCCGGTCGAAGAATGGGAGGGGGAGGAAAACCGGCTTCGGGCGAAATTCTCTTGGACCAGAGGAAGCGGGTATTGGGCCAACAACTTGTTCATAAAGTCGTTGCTCATGTCTTCCGATGGTTCGCTGAGCCGTTTGACTTTGCCGTGCACCGTGCCCACCACACGATCGGAAAGGTGGAGAGCCTCCTCGTGCAAGCGCTCTCCCCGTCGCAGGCCCGTGTAAACGATGCGGATATCGTCATCCGGGACCAAGCCCGACAATTCGATCATCTGCTTGGCGAGATCATCGATCTTGAGGGCTTGGCCCATGTCGAGAACGAAGATTTCGCCGCCTTTGGATTGGAGGGCGCTTTGGAGAATGAGGCCCACCGCCTCCGGCAAGCTCATGAAAAATCGCGTGGCTTCCGGATGCGTCACCGTGATTGGGCCGCCCCCGGCAATCTGCTGCCGGAAGATCGGCACCACGCTGCCGGAAGATCCGAGGACATTGCCGAAGCGCACGGCACTGAAAGCACAGTCGTGGCCGGGAGTCTTTTGGTTTTCGGCCATGACCATTTCGGCCAGGCGTTTGCTTGCTCCCATCACATTGCACGGGTTGGCCGCTTTATCCGACGAGATCAGGACGAATTTTCGGCAGGCGTGGCGCGCGGCCAATTGCGCGACCACCGCGGTTCCGAGGACATTGTTGCGTATGGCCTCCTCGGGTTGCTCTTCCATGAGGGGAACATGTTTGTGGGCCGCGGCTTGGAAGACAAAAGCGGGTTTGTGGGTTGCGAAGAAGCGCTCCATTTGTTCCGCATTGCAAACGTCATAAGCCCGGGGCACGAGCTCGAGATGCGGGCAGGAGCGGCGCAACTCCTGCTCGATGGCAAAAAGGGCTGGCTCACTGCGGTCGACGAGCAACAAGCGGGCAGGATTGAGCGCGGCCAGTTGCCGGCAGAGTTCGCTGCCGATGCTGCCCCCGGCCCCGGTCACCATGATGCTTTGCCCGTGATACATACGGCTGATGCCCTCCTCGTCGAGTTCGACTTGCTCGCGACCGAGCAGATCCGCCAGATCGACATGCCGCAGGTGGCTGACCGTGACCTGCCGGTGGACGAGCTGTGAGACGGAAGGCAAAACATCGAGTTCCAAGCCCAGTGAACTGGTTTCCTTGACCAGTTCCTTGATCATCGCGGGTTTGGCTTCCGCCGTGGCAATGATCACTTTTTGCAGCCCCAAGGACTTGGCCAACCGGGGAAGCGAAGCCACGGGACCCATCACGGGCTTTCCGTGCAGGGTGCTGCCGATTTTGACGGCCTCGTCCGTCACCAAGCACACAACATCGAGGCCCAGGCCCGGACGGCTCGCGATGTCCCGGAGCAGAGCGGCGGCACTCGGGCCGGCACCGACGATGGCAATTTTTCGGCGTCCTGTCGCGGGGGCGGCGCCTTTGTTCAGGATGCGCTCGCGATAGACGCGCAGGACGGTGCGCAAGCCGGCAAGAAGCGTGAAACCGAGCACCATGTCGGTGACGATGACTCCGCGCGGAACAATACCGACACCGGCGAAGACAAA
>JBIKXZ010000217.1:0-3821 GCA_044355525.1 Chthoniobacterales bacterium | reverse complement strand
CGACGATGGGGAATCCGGTCCGCCCCTCGCACCATGCGCGGTATTTGGCTTGGTCCTGATCCCACTCCATCCCGCGGTATTTCGCGTTGAACTCGTGCTCCAACACCTCGGGATAGTGCCAAAGGATTTGAAAATAGAACTCCCGCCAGATCAGTTCGCTGATGAACTTCCACACGTTGTTGCGTCCGGTGGCACTTGCACCCTCGGCCGCATCCTTGGCCCGATGGTAAACCTCGCGAATGGAAAGCAATCCGTGCCGCAAGTCCTGCGAGATCCGCGAAGTCCCGTCTTCACCCATCAAATCACGCGTTTCCCCGTAAGCATGGATCGGTCCGGAGAGAAATTTTTTCAGCCGCGCCCGCGCCGCTTTTTCCCCGGGTTCGACCCCGCCAGCAAAATCCTTGAGCCCCCAATGCGCCGGCGTCGGCAGTGCCGCGCTCTTGATGCCATCCGGCGAATTGAGTTTTTTCAGCGCCGGACCTGCCGCCGGCTTGTCCAACTTGGCCCAAGCCCGCGAGTAAGGCGTGAAGACCCGGAAATTCCCGCCTTGGCCCGTCTTGACCTCATCCCGCTCGTGAATGGCCGCATCTTTGAAAGTCCGCAGTTCGCGTCCGTCTTCCGCCAGCATCTTCGCCACGCGCATCTCGGCGCCGCGGCCGAACAAATCCGGATCCCGATTGGTGAAGACCGCCTCCGCTTTCGTCTCGCGCGCCAATTTCACCAGCACCTCCTCGGCCTCCCCCTCGCGCACGACGAGCCCGCTGCCGATGGCCCGCAAATTTCCGTCCAAGGCCGCCAAAGATCCGCAAAGAAACGTCTGCCGCGCCGCCCCCGTCCACCGGTGCTTCTTTTTCCAATCACTCACCACATAAACCGGCACCACCTCCTCCGCCTCCTTGGCCGCCACAGCCAAAGCCGTATTGTCCGTGATCCGTAAATCCCTCCGGAACCAGTGGATGGCCGTCTTCATTAAATCGATCATGCCCTCCCGTGCGTCCCCGATCCAGCAATCCTGGAGGGCGGCCGTCCCCGGCCGCCGAAAACGCACGCCATCAATTTGCCATGTGCCCGCTTGAAGCAGCAATAGCCTGATTTATGCTGTGAGGCCTCGTGAAGGCCGCAAAAGAAGACCAACCCGAAACACGGCAACCTCCGCAACAAGGCTGGAAACTACCGCCCGGCGCCAAACTCGGGCAACCGCTGCTCCCCGAGGACGAGTGGCACTTAGCCAGCCGCGACCACCTCGCACCCGCGGTTCCGCTTAAAACTTACAAACCTAAAACTTAAAACTCTCGCGAATCCCCGCCAGCCCCCCGAGAATCCAGCGCGTTGAGCACGCCCGATACGCTTCTCATCATCGCTGGGAACGGACGCTATCCGTTCCAGCTCGCCGAGGCTGCCCGCCGCCGGGGGGTGAAGCGCCTCTGCGCCGCTGCATTCGAGAACGAAACCGATCCGGCCCTGTCCGGCTTGGTCGACGACCTCCGATGGCTGCGGGTCGGGCAACTCGGCAAACTTGTTTCATACGCCAAAGAATCCGGCACCCGCCATGCCATCATGGCCGGCCAACTCGCCCCGAAAAATCTCTTCGACCTCCGCCCCGACTTCGCCGCGCTGCTCGTCCTAGCCAAACTCAAGGAACGCAATGCCGAGACGCTCTTCGGGGCGGTCGCCGATCAACTCGCCAAAGCCGGCGTCGAACTTCTTCCCGCCACCACGTTCCTCGAGGAATTTCTCGCGCCCGAAGGACACTTCGCCGGACCCAAACCGCGCCGCCGCACGCATGATGACATCGCCTTCGGTCTGCGCATCGCCAAGGAAGTGAGTCGCCTCGATATTGGTCAAACCGTCGTGGTCCGCAATGGCACCGTCCTCGCCGTCGAAGGCTTCGAAGGGACCAACGAAGCAATCAAGCGCGGCGCGCTCATGGGCCGCGGCCAGGCCGTTGCGGTCAAAGTTTCCAAACCGAACCAAGACTTCCGCTTCGACGTCCCCGTCATCGGCCCGCTCACGCTTGAAGCCGCTGCGCAGGCCGGACTTTCCGCTCTCGCCGTCGAAGCCAGACGCACCCTTCTCGTCGAACCCGAGCGCCTGCGCGCCTTGGCCGACGAACACAAAATTTCCATCATCGGAGTGAAATCATGAGCACCAAAATTCGCGCCGGAGTGGTCGGCGTCGGCAGCATGGGCTGGAACCATGCCCGCATTTACGGCGAGCTGGAAAATGCCGAACTCGCCGCCATTTACGATGCGAACACCGCCGCAGCGGAAAAAGCGGTCCGCAAATTCGGCGGCACTGTCGCCACCTCGCTCGACGATCTCATCGAGCGCTGCGACGCGGTCTCGGTGGCCGCTCCGACGGCCCTCCACCACGAGATCGTGATGAAACTCCTCGGTGCCGGACGCCACGTGCTGGTCGAGAAACCCATCGCCGAGACCCCGGAGCAGGCCGCGGAAATGTCCGACTTTGCCCGCGAACGCGGACTCGTCTTGCAGGTCGGACACATCGAGCGTTTCAATCCCGCCCTCGACGCGCTCGAACAACGCCTCAACCGTCCACGCTTCCTCGAAGTCACCCGCCTCTCGCCCTACCCCGGACGCAGCCTCGACATCGGCGTCGTCCTCGACGTGATGATCCACGACCTCGACATCATCCTGCATCTCGTCCGCTCCCCCGTGACCAGCATCGATGCCGTCGGCGTTGCCGTGCTGAGCAAGGGCGAGGACATCGCCAGCGTGCGCCTGCATTTTGCCAACGGCTGCGTGGCCAATGTCACCGCCAGCCGCATCAGCATGAAAAAAATGCGCGAGATCCGTCTCTTCCAGGAGGACGCCTACCTCTCGCTCAATTACCAAAAACAGACCGCGAAAATGTTCCGCCTCAAGGACGGCAAGATCGTCCGCGAACGCGTCATCATCGAAAAGGGCGAACCCCTCCTGCGCGAACTGCGCCACTTCACCGAGTGTGCGCGAGCCGGTGCGCAACCCAAAGTCGGTGGCCACGAAGCCGTCGCCGCGCTCGACCTCGCCATCCGCATCACCCGCCAAATCGCCGAACGCGCCCCGCAACGCCACCCATGAACCGGTCTGCCAGGCGTCCCACACCTCGCGTTCCGGTAGTTTTAAGTTTGTAAGAATAAAGTCTTAAGATCTCCGCTCACGCTCCCGCGCCTACGCGAATCTTTCCCCACTTAAAACTTAAGCACTTAAAACCTAAAACTTTCCTCTCCCATGCACCTCTTCGTCATAGCCGGCGAAACCAGCGGCGACACGCACGCCGCCGCGTTGCTCGCGGAGCTGAAATCCCTTCGTCCCGATTTACAGATCTCCGGCCTGGGCGGCCCCAAGCTCCACGCCATGAGCACCGACGCCGAAGACTGGACGCACGATGCCGCGGTGGTCGGCCTCTGGGACGTCCTCCGACGCTACGGCTACTTCCGCCAAAAATTCCGGGAAACTCTCGATCGCATCGCCCGGGAAAAACCCGATGCCGTCCTTTTTGTCGACTACCCCGGCTTCAACCTCCGCATGGCCAAAGCTCTGCAGTCGCACCGCCCGCGCCTGAAACTCCTCTACTACATCAGTCCGCAAGTCTGGGCTTGGAACCGCGCCCGTATTCCCCGCATGGCGCGCTGGCTCGACCGCATGTTCTGCATCTTTCCCTTCGAAAAAGATCTCTACGAAAAATCCGGTCTTCACACCGACTTTGTCGGACACCCCATGGCGGCGAAGCTGGAAATTCTCGGCGACGAAGCGCGCAAGCCGAACCTCTTCGCGCTCTTGCCCGGCAGCCGCGAACGCGAAGTGCGCAAAATTTTCCCG
>JBIKXZ010000216.1:0-3826 GCA_044355525.1 Chthoniobacterales bacterium | reverse complement strand
CTATCCTCTGCTATCTTCTTCCATCCGTGGCCTGTTCTTCTTCCTTTTCAGCAGAGTAGCTCCCGCAAGTTAGTCGGGAGGCAAAGGCCCCGCCCTACCCGAAATCATATACCGCATAGCACTTCGAGTTTGTCGGGAAACAAACAGCGCGATCCACCGCCCTCGTGGAGGGCGAGCGTCCCCGCAAGCCGCACCAATTCCCGCGGCGGCCGGGAGCCGGCCGCCCTCCAGATCGGCACCGAGGACGGTGCCGCTACAGGAAAGGCAGACCGCGCGGACGTGGGGATGGCGCCATCAATCCATGGAAGCCCTTCTTTCCGCAGAAAAAAGAACCTTGTTTTGAAAGAAAAATACACCATTCTTTCTTTCAAAAACTCTATGGCCAAACACGCCGATTCCGTCGATTCCAAGGTCACAAGCCGTGTGCAGAAGCGCGGCAGAGGCTGGGTCTTTACGCCCAAACACTTTCTAGACTTGGGAGGACGTCGGGCGGTGGATCTCGCCCTCCATCGACTCAAAACCGCTGGCACCATCCGGCAACTCGCCCGCGGGCTCTACGATTACCCCGCTCAGGACCCCGACCTCGGCACTGTGGCGCCTTCTGCCGATGCCATCGCGCGTGCTCTCGTCGTGCGAGATGCCATCCGCCTCCAGCCTTCCGGCCCCTATGCAGCCAACCTGCTCGGTCTCTCCGAGCAGGTGCCTTCCCGCGTTGTCTTCCTCACCGATGGCCCTGCCCGCAAAGTGAAGATCGGCAAACGCGAGATCATCCTGCAGCACACCACCCCGCGCAACATGGCCGCAGCCGGGCGCAAGAGCGGCACGGTCATCCAAGCCCTCCGCTATCTCGGAAAGGATCAGGTCGATGATCGCGTCATCGCTATGGTGCGCCGTCGCATCGACGACAAAGACCTCGTCAGTCTCCGCAGAGATCTCATCCACGCCCCCGCTTGGATTGCCGACCTGCTGCGACCGCTGACCGAGCCGACCGCAACGGCATGAACACCTTTCTGCAGCTTCCAGCCGAACGCCGCCGTCTGGCCTTCCAGCAGGTGGATGCGGCGATGGGCTTGCAAGCTTTCAGCGTGGAGAAAGATTTCTGGGTCTGCTGGACCTTGCGCGAACTTTTCGGGCTGCCCGGCATCGGCGATCACCTCACTTTCAAAGGAGGCACCTCACTCTCCAAAGCATGGAAACTCATCGAACGCTTTTCCGAGGACATCGACCTTGTCGTGGACAAAGAGGCAGTTGGCTTTGGCCGGGATTCAGCACCGGATAAGGCCGCCAGCAAAAAACAAAGCAAAGCGCGCCTCGAAGCGCTGATGAGCGCCTGCCGGGATTGGGTGCAGGGCACGCTCGGGCCCGCGCTGGCCGCCCGCATCGCGGAGACCCTCGATCCGGACGACTGGAAACTCGAAGTGGATCCCGACATGCCGGATGGCCAATGCCTGCTCTTTCACTACCCCTCTGTCCTACCAGCCAACGCCGCGGGTTATGTGCCGCCGCAGGTCAGGATCGAACTCGGTGCCCGCTCCGACGACTGGCCGCACCAGGCCAAAGTCATCATACCCTACGTGCTCGAGCAATTTGCCGCCCTCGACGCCGAGTCCTCCGCTCCGGTTCGTGTCCTCGCGGCAGAGCGGACCTTTTGGGAAAAAGCCTGCCTGCTCCACGAGGAAACCTTCCGTCCGGGCGACAAACCCAGAAAACTCCGCATGGCCCGACACTACTATGACATGTGGTGCCTGCTGCGAGCCGGGGTTGGGGAACGCGCCTTGGCCGACACGGCTCTCTTCCAACGCGTGGCCGATCATCGCGAAATCTTCTTCCGCTACTCGTGGGTGGACTACTCCACGCACAAGCCCGGCAGCTTCCGCTTGGTCCCGCGGCCGGCGCAACTGCCTGCATGGGAAACCGACTATCAGGCGATGCTCGGCCCGATGTTCTTCGGCCATGCGCCGACTTTTGAGGAGATTCTTGTCGTGGTCGGGGAGTTCGAGAAAGTCTTCAACGCGGCGGCCTGACGCCGCTTTGGCTCGGGCGGTTCGACCTCGCGCTCCGAGGATGAAGAAAAAAGAAAAAGCGGCGGCAAGCCGCCGCACTCCAAATACCCCTCAGCTCTCAACCACGCTTTGCGGCTCAGCCCCCATATTTCACCGGGTGAAATATGCGCCGCGTCCAAGTTCTTTTTGGAAAGGAACTTGGCACGGCCGACCGGGAAAAATGGAAAAACCAAAATGGTTGTTCTATTTTTCCGACGGGGTTAACCCCGGTAGGCCTGATGGTAACAATGACGGCATAGGTCGCGACCAGCGCGCGCATACAAATATGCGGCGCTTTACACTTGCCGGAAGCCGCGGACAGGCGCAATGGTCCCGACCGGAGCCATCTCCACGACGGGAGAAAAGAAAAGTCGATGCGGTCGAGCAGCGAGTCCGAGACACATGGCCTCCAGTCAAACCCAGACAAGCATGGAAAAAGCATCACCCGAAGCGGACAAGGATTGGTTTACGCAGCGCATTTGGTGCCTGAGCGGCAACAAGGTGCTGACGACGAGCGACGGAGCCGCACCTCCGGCCAAGACTTTAGCCCGTCACATTTACCATCCTCGATCGGCCGATGAGATCGCCGCTCTGGTCAAATCATCACCGGCGACCACTCCGATCGCTTGCCTCTGCGGAGGTCACGAATCTTCGAACGCGGCCGCATTGGCCAGCAGCGATGCCGTGATTCTGGATTTGGCACACCTGAAATCCATCGAGTTTCACCGGGACGATGAAGGCATGCTGGTCACGGTGGGGGCCGGCGTGCTCAACAGGGAACTGGTGGAGGCACTCAAGCAACATCAACTCGCCCTGCCGGTCGGGACCGGTCCGGGCGTCGGCGTGGTCGGCTACATCGTCAATGGCGGATTGAGCGGCTACTTTTCGCGGCGGCTCGGATTGTTGGGACAGCGCGCCGTCAAGTTGACCATGGTGACGGCGGCGGGCGACATACGCGTTCTCACTCCGGAGGATGAATTTTTTACCGCCATGCTGGGAGCCGGCAGTGCACTCGGCATCGTCGTCGATGTCACCGTTCGCGCGGCGCCCGAGAGCGTCGTGCAGAGCGCGGAGCAACGCATTTTTTCCTTTGAGACAAGAGAGCAAGCGGTGGAGTTTTCACGGAGCGCCCTCGGCTTCATGAAAGAGCACGCCTTGCCGGACGAGTCGGTCTCGATGGAACTTGTCGTGACGGGCACGAAAGCGCTGGTCGTGACCGTGGTCTTTTATGATTCCTTCCGGGGAAGCACGACGGAGTTCGTCAAGCCGCTGGAGGATCTCGCCGCCGGCTTGAATCTTCCGGTAGCCATGGCGTTCCACTGGACCTCTTGGTACGAGACGGCGGCCGCCTTGTGGCCGGTCATCGACGGCATGAAAGGAAGTCCTTTGGCCACGCTCCAACACTGCATGGGAACCAAGGATATCCCCGATGACGAAATTCTGGAGTTCGTCTCCGACACAGCCGTCAGCCAAGCTCCGCTCGACGAGGCGGAGCTGTCGATCCTGGAGATTCGGACGCTGGGAGGCGCGGCTCTCTCGGGGACAAAGCTTCCGAGCGGCAATTGTCATCACACGTTTTTTGCCGACCTTATCACCCTCTACGATGCCGGAAGCAAAACGGCCGACGAGCGACAGGCCATTGCCGACCTCACCCGGCGCCTCGTGGAGAAGGCACGAAACGTCGACAACCTGACCGTCGACTTCAGCGGGACGCATTCGCAGCCCGACGATGCGGACTATATGGTGTCGGCACCCGACATTTTCGGGACGGAGGCCATGGCAGA
>JBIKXZ010000215.1:0-3827 GCA_044355525.1 Chthoniobacterales bacterium | reverse complement strand
GTTCGAGCCACACGTGGTTCGTGCTGACTTATCTGCTCGGCTATGACAAAGTGCGCAACTACGATGGTTCATGGACCGAGTGGGGCAACCGCGTGCGCGCGCCGATTGCCACGGGCGAGTGAGTGGGAAAAAGCTGAAACGCGGAAATACTGAAACACCGAAAGACCGAAACACCGGTTCCGCCATGCCTTATCCCGCGAAACTCCAGCAGATCATCGATCTCTTCGAGGTGCTCCCTGACGAGGAGAAGCGCGAGACGTTGATCGCCTATGCCGACCAGGCTGCAGCGCAGGCACCGAAGGACGGGGAGACGTTTGATCTGGAGGATGTGCGCAAGGATGAGGAGTGCACCGACACGGTGGGCGTGTTTCTTTCCGTCGATCCCGACCGCAAGGTGCGCTTTCGGATAACACTGGGTTCGCAAGTGCAGACCCTGACCCGCGCCATGACGGCGATCCTTTGCAAGGGATTCGAAGGAACCTCGATCGAGGAGGTGATGGAGGTGCCGGCCGATTTCGTGCCGAAAATTGTCGGTGCGCAACTTGTGCGCCAGCGCAGCCAGACGGTCTACTACATCCTCACGCGCATGAAGAGCGCGTGCAAAGTTTGGCTCAACCGCGAACGTGCGGCCGCCTGAAATGCCGCGCGTCCTCTTGTTTTTCCTCGCCGTGGCTGCCGCGGCCGCGGTGGCCGGCGAGCGTCTCACCGTGCCGACGCCGCAGGCTGCCGTGGAGCGCATGGTGGAGTTGGCGGAAGTCCAGCCCGGGGACAAAGTTTACGACCTCGGCTGCGGCGACGGTCGCATTGTCATCACGGCGGCGCAGCGGCACGGGGTCAAGGCGGTCGGCGTCGACATCGATCCCGCGCAGGTGGCCAAGGCGCGCGTGAATGCGGAGCGGGCCGGGGTGGAGGAGTTGGTGACCATCGTGGAGGGTGACATCTACCAGACCGATTTCCGCGATGCGGACGTGGTGTTTCTGTATTTGCAGCCGGATCTGCTGCGCGGGTTGATCCCGCAATTGCGTCAGATGAAGCCGGGCTCGCGCATCGTCACGTTTGACTTCGGCATCGACGGAGCCAAGCCGGCGCATGTCGAGCGCGGTGCCTTCGGGGAGCGCCAGCACTGCACGATCTACAAATACGAGGTGCCGTGGGTCGATGACGCGGGCACGACGTGGGATCTGTTCACGCCGTCGCCCTGATTTTCATTTTTTCCGCCGCAGTTTTTCCAGCGTGGCGGCGAGGTCGGACTCGGCGCGCTGGATTTCGGAGAAGAGCTTTTCGCTGTCCATGGTCGAAGCCCCGGCAGCGACGGCGGCGGTGCGGATGAGGTTGTCGTTGGTCGCCACGGTGAGGCGGTGGGTGGCGGCGTATTTGAGGACGAGGCGTTCGATGATGGCGTCGGCGGTTTGTCCGGACTGCGGGTAAAACACCTGCACGCCGGCCGGGCCGGAGAGGTCGGCAGTGGTCTTGGGCTGCGTGCCGCCGTCGAAGACGACCACCACGCGGACCCCGGAGGCGTCCTGGTGGCGCTCCAGGAGCCGGACCAGTTGCTCGCGGGCGGCGGCCGGATTCCGCCGGTGGAGGGCGGCCAGATCGGGGGAGGCGAAGATGAGGTTATGGGCGTCGACCAGAAGGAATTCGCGGGGCATGGCTTCAGATGGGGCGGGGTTTGTTTGACATGCCGCCCGGATTTCCCCATGCTGGCGGGTCTGCCACGGTTGCGGCACGAACTTTTTGTCCCATGAAACGAACTTACCAACCTTCCAAGCGCACCCGCAAACGCCAGCACGGTTTCCGTGCCCGCATGAAAACCAAGGGCGGACGCGCCACCCTGGCCCGTCGCCGTCAGCGCGGACGCAAACGCCTCCTGCCCAAGGGCGCCGAGGTGCAATACGCGCGTCACACCGGCGCTTGACCGGTTGCCCTGTCCGACCGGGCGGCTTGATGGCTGCGCTCACCCTGCCGAAGCCGGCCCGGCTGACGCGCCGCGCGGAATTCGCCGCGGTGCGCGAACAGGGCAAATCGCAGCACGGAAACTTCATGGTCCTCGGCACCTGGCAAACTTCTTCGCCCGAGCCCGCGCGCATCGGTGTGGTCACCTCGCGGCGGGTCGGCTCTGCGGTGGAACGCAACCGGGTCAGGCGTCGTCTGCGCGAAATTTTCCGCGTGAACCGCAATTTGCTTCCGTCCGGCTTGTGGATGGTCGTCATCCCGCGCCGCGCCGCGGTGCGCGCGACATTCGCCGTGCTCACCGAGGAATGGCGTGCGCTGGCGGCACGCGCCGGATATTTGAAGGCATGAAGGCTCTCGTCCGCATTGGCATCCGTCTTTACCAGTGGACGGTCTCGCCTTTTCTCGTCTGGCTGGGCGGCCCGGGCTCGGGTTGCCGCTTCCTGCCGAGTTGCTCCCAGTATTTTCTCGAAGCGGTGGAAACGCACGGCGCCGTGCGCGGCGGCTGGCTCGGACTGAAGAGAGTGTGCCGCTGCCATCCGTGGGGTGGTTGCGGCTGCGACCCGGTGCCGCCGGCGCGTGAGGTTCGACTGACGGAGGCGCTGCACTGATGGATCGCAAGGCCTGGATCGTCGTTGTCGCCTGCATCGCGGCCCTCGGGCTGTGGCAGTGGGCCTATGTGCAATTCTACGCGCCTACGCCGGAGCAATTGGCCGAGCAACGCCGCGCGGCGGAGCAGGCGCAAGCGGCCGCTCCGACTCCCGCGCCCGGAGCGGAACCCGCCCCCACGCCGGCTCCGACTGCGGTCGCCCCGGTCCCCGCGGAACCGTCCGTGCCGCGCGAAACGCGGACGGTGACAACAGGCCTGGCCAACTTCCAATTCGCCAGCGACACGGGCGGCATTGCCTCGATCGAGTTGCTCGATCACCTCGGTGAAAACGGCGCCAATATCGCGCTCAACATCCCGCAGGCCCTGCCCGTCGGCGCCTTGGGCGAGCAAGCGGGCATCGCACTGGGCGGATTCGCGTCCGTTGCCCCCGGCGCGCCGAACGAAGCGGTCTTCGTCCGCGAGCAGCCCGACGGCCTGCAAATCCGCAAGACCTACGCCGTGTCGGAAGCGGACCAAGGCAAAGGCGACTACGTGGTCAATCTGACCCTCGACTTCACCAACGCCGGCGCAAACCCACTGCAGCGCACCGGCTTTTATGTCAGCACGGGCGGCGCTGCCCCGGTCCACTCGACCGACATGACGCTCTACACCGGGTTCGACTGGTATCGCGACGGCAAGGCCACGTTCACCGATGTCAATTGGTTCAACGAAAGCTCCATCCCCCTGACCGGTATCGAACTGCGCGCCGCGCAGAATTTCTACGAGCAGAAGACGGACAACATCAGTTGGGTCGCGTCGAAGAACCAGTATTTCGTCAACATTGTCGCGGTGACCTCCGGCGACCCCGGCACCTCGGTCTGGGCGCGGCGTCTCGACCTGCTCCACGGCGGGGACGCGGAGAAAAAAGTTTTCGGCATCGAAGGTGCCCTCGGTCTGCCGGGGTTCCGTCTCGAGCCCGGACAGACCAAGTCGTGGACCTTCCGGATTTACACCGGTCCGAAGGACCTCGGACGTCTGTCCAAGCTCGGTCAGGGCGAACAGGAAGTGATGAATTTCGGCATCTTCAAGTGGGTCAGCGAAATCCTGCTCTACTCGATGAACGCCCTTTACGGGCTGCTCGGCAACTTTGCCGCGGCCATCATTGCGTTGACCATCGTGATCAAAGCCCTGCTCTGGCCTTTGCAGAACAAGGCGACCGACTCGATGCGCCGCATGGCCGCGCTCTCGCCGAAGATGACCGAGCTGCGCGAGAAATACAAAGACG
>JBIKXZ010000214.1:0-3844 GCA_044355525.1 Chthoniobacterales bacterium | reverse complement strand
GCGGCGCGGCGCCGTCGTGCCAGGCTTCGCGGATGCCGTCGATGAATTGCCAGGCGTGTTCCACCTCGTCGCGACGGGCGAAGAGCGTGGCGTCGCCACTCATCGCGTCGAGGAGCAGGCGCTCATACGCCTCGGGCGTGGCTTTGCCGAACGACGTGCCGTAGTGGAAGTCCATCTTGACCGGTTCGAGCTGGAGCATGGCGCCCGGCATCTTCGCGGCCATGCGGAAGGAAATGCCTTCGTCAGGCTGGATGCGGATGACAAGGACATTGGGATCCTGCAGCTGGCTTTCGCGGTTGAAGAGGACGGGTGGCGTGCCGCGGAACTGGATGGCGATTTCGGTGCCCGACTTGGGCAGGCGTTTGCCCACCCGCATGAAAAAGGGAACGCCGGCCCAGCGCCAATTGTCGATGTGCAGGCGCAGGGCCACGTAGGTTTCGGTCATGGATTCCGGAGCCACGCCCGGTTCCTGCCGGTAGCCGGGGACTTCCTGGCCGTTGATGAAGCCCTCGGTGTATTGCGCGCGTATAACATTGTCTCCGACCGCTTGGCCGGTGAGCGGGCGGAGGGCCTGCATGACTTTGACTTTCTCGTTGCGCACGGCGTCCGCCCCGAGGTCGATGGGCGGCTCCATTGCGGTGAGGCAGAGCAGTTGCAGGAGGTGGTTCTGCACCATGTCGCGCAGGGCGCCGGAATTTTCGTAGTAGCCCGCGCGCGATTCGACGCCGAGCGGTTCGCTCGCGGTGATTTGCACGTTGTCCACGTAGCGCCGGTTCCATAGCGCTTCGAACACGGTGTTGGCGAAGCGCAGGACCATGATGTTCTGCGCGGTCTCCTTGCCGAGGTAATGGTCGATGCGGAAGGTGTCGCGCTCGGGGAAGGCGGCGGCCACGGCATCGTTGAGCCGGTGCGCGCTGGGCAGGTCGGTGCCGAAAGGTTTCTCCACGATGAGGCGCGACCAAGCGCCGGGCTTGGCGTGGCTCAGGCCGCTGGCGCTGAGGTTTTCCAAAATGACGTCGAACTCGGTGGGCGAGGAGGCGAGGTAAAAAAGGCGGTTTCCGCGCGTGCCGAGGCGTTCGTCGATGGCGTCGAGTTCGCGTCCGAGCGAAGCGTAACCCTCGGCTTGGTCGAAGCTGCTGCGGTGGTAGAAAATATTCGCGGCGAAGCGGGCCCAGAGTTCCTCGTTGACCGGGCGCCGGGAATATTTGCGCGCGGCTTCGCCGAGTTCCTCGCGAAAGCCTTCGCTGGTTTTGTCGCGGCGGGCGAAGCAGACCACGGCGAGCGAGGAGGGCAGGTTGCCGTCCGCAGCAAGATTGTAGAGCGCGGGGATGAGTTTGCGGCGGGTCAGGTCGCCGGTGGCACCGAAGATGACGACCACGCACGGGTCGGGGACGGAGCGGTTGACCAGATTGACGCGGAGCGGGTTGGCGGCAGCTTCGGACATGACGGAACTCAGGCGGCCTTGCGTTCGAGCGAACGGGCGAGGGTGATGGCGGCGCCGGAGCGGTTCAAAATGTAAAGGTGCACGCCGGGCGCGCCATGGCGGAGGAGCTCGTGGATCTGGTGGTAGGCCCAGGTGACGCCGACCGCTTCCGCGGCGCGCGGGTTGTCGTCGACCACTTGCAGTTGCTCGACCAACGCGGTGGGCAAGGACGATCCGCACATCGGGCCGAAGCGTTGCACCTGCGCGAGCGAGAGCGCGGGGAGGAGTCCGGGCAGGACCGGCAGGTCGATCCCGTGCGCCTGGCAGGCGGCGAGGAACTTGAAGTAGTGCTCGTTGTCGAAGAAGAGCTGCGTGGTGAGGAAGGATGCGCCGGCGTCGGCTTTGATTTTCAAATGACGCAGGTCGTCCTCCATCGACGAGGCTTCGGGATGTTTTTCCGGGTAAGCCCCGGCGCCGAGGCACATGTCAGGAAATTTTTCCCGGATCAGCGCGATGAGGTCGCTGGCGTAGCGTAGGCCGTCCGGGCAGGGCACGAATTCGGTCTCGCCCTTCGGCGGATCGCCGCGCAGGGCCATGATGTTGCGGATGCCGTCCGCGTGGTAACCGGAGACGATGTCGAGGAGTTCGGCCCTGGTTGATCCGACGCAGGTGAGGTGGGGCATGACGAGCCAGCCGAATTCGTCGCGGAGGATTTTGGCGTATTTGAAGGTGCGCTCGCGGGTCGTGCCGCCGGCGCCGTAGGTGATGGAGACGAAGTCCGGCCGGTAGGGGCGCAGGGCCTCGGCGGTGCGGAGCAGTTGCTGTCCGCCCTCCTCGTTTTTCGGCGGGAAGAATTCGACGGAAAGAAGCGGGCGCTTCTCCGCGATCAGGTCGGTGATGGTGCGGTCGGCGGGCATGGGTAAAGGAGTGGGATAGTGCCCTTGCCGTCGTTCCATCCCAAGGAAAATTGCTTTGCCAAGCCGCGGAGGCGCGCCGGATGCTGCGGGCATGAGCGAATCCTCGCAGGATGGCGGTGGCAACATGTGGCCGTCCACCGGAGTGCTTCTGCTGTGCTCCGTTTTGCTGGTGGCGGGCTACGGCGTGGCCGTGGTGCGCGGTCCGGCCCCGGCGCAAGAGGTGCGCGTGGTCGAGTTCCCGGCGCCGACCCCCGCGCCCGAACCGGCCGCGCCGACCGAATGAGCCACGCAGTGGAAACGCAGGGCTTGGGCCGCAGCTTCGGTCCGCGCGTGGCGCTGTCCGAGGTGACCCTCACGGTCGGCGAGGGCGAGATGTTCGCGCTGCTCGGCCCGAATGGCAGCGGCAAGACGACGCTCTTCCGCATTTTGTCCACCCTGCTCGCCCCGACCGCCGGCACCGCGCGGGTGGGGGGACACGACGTGAGCGCGGCGCCGATGGACGTGCGTCATCATCTCGGCGTTGTCTTCCAATCCCCGGCCCTGGATCCGCAGCTGACCGTGGCGGAAAATTTGCGCTGCGCGGGAAATCTTTACGGTTTGAGCGGCGGGGATTTGGAGGAGCGCCTGCGCGCGGCGGCGGAAGCGCTCGAGGTTACCGATCGTTTGGACGATCGCGTGCAAACTTTGTCCGGCGGCCTGCAGCGTCGCGTGGAAGTCGCCAAGAGCTTGCTGTCGCGTCCGCGCGTTCTATTGCTCGACGAGCCATCGACCGGACTCGATCCCGCGGCGCGCGCCGGATTGCGTGCGGTGCTGGGCAAGCTGCGGCGCGAGTCCGGGGTGACCATTGTCATGACCACGCATTTGCTCGACGAAGCGGAGGTATGCGACCGCGTGGCGATCCTGCACCGGGGGCGTCTCATCGCCTGCGAAACTCCCGCGGCCTTGCGCGCGCGGTTGGGCCAGGACGTGGCGGTGTTGTCGGGACATGATCCGGAAGCTCTCGCGGGGCGGGTGCGTGCGGCGTTCGGTTGGCCCGCGGTGGTGCGCGACGGCAAGGTGCGCGTCGAAATTCCGCGAGGCGAAGACACGGCCACGCAACTTTTCGCGGCCTTCGGCCCGGCGGCGGATGCGGTGACGGTCGGACGCCCGACGCTGGAGGATGTGTTTCTCGAACTGACCGGTGAACCCTTGCGCGGGGAGGACGAACGATGAGCGGGCGGCGCGGACTTTTCCTTTTGCCGACGCTTGCCTTGTGGCAACGCGAGATGACGCGCTTCCTGCGTCAGCGCAACCGCATCACCGGGGCACTGGCCACGCCGCTGGTTTTCTGGCTGCTCATTGGTTCGGGTCTCGGCGAGAATTTCGCAGCACCCGGGGTCGAGGGCGGATTCATGCGTTACTTTTTCCCGGGCACGGTGGTGCTTATTCTGCTTTTCACCGCGATCTTTTCCACCGTGTCGATCATTGAGGACCGGCGTGACGGATTTTTGCAGGGCGTGCTCGT
>JBIKXZ010000061.1:0-11795 GCA_044355525.1 Chthoniobacterales bacterium | reverse complement strand
TGCTTCGTCACGCATTGCCCGAAGGAGTTGATCCCGCTGGCCAAGACGAATCCGGACGATCCGGAGTCTTTGGACGTTTTCGAATTGGTGATGAACGGGCAGGAAATCGCGCCGGGCTATTCGGAGCTGAACGATCCGGTGGTGCAGCGCGAGCGCCTGGTCGAACAAAGCGGCGGCGAGCAACACAAGATCGACGAGGAGTTTTTGCAGGCGCTGGAATACGGAATGCCGCCCGCCGGCGGTATGGGGATGGGGATCGACCGCTTGGTCATGCTGCTCACCGGGGCGGATTCGATCCGGGAAGTTATTTTGTTCCCGCATTTGAAACCGCGGGGGGAGTGAGGAAAAAGTAGAGGCGGCGTCCCCGCCGCTTCTACTTTTCAGAACGCAACCGGCAGCGATTCCAGGGCGTGGAAGTGCCAAGTGTCGCGGTAGAGCGCGGTGCCTTCGAGTTGTAGTCCCGGCAAGCGCTCGAAGAGGACTCGCAGGGCGGTTTGCATTTCGAGACGGGCCAGGGGAGCGCCGATGCAGAAGTGGATGCCGGCGCCGAAGCTGACGTGCGGGTTCGGATGGCGCGCGGGGAGGAAGTCGGTGGCGGACGGGAATTTTTGCTCGTCGCGGTTGGCCGAGGCGAGGAGGAGGCCGACCTGGTCGCCTTTGCGCAAAGGCAGGCCGCGGTATTCGAGATTTTCGAGAGCGTAGCGTTTGAACATGTGGAGCGGGGTGTCGAAGCGGAGCATTTCCTCGCTGCAGCGGACCGGATCGGCGAGAAAGTCGGCGATTTTTCCGTGGCGCAGCAGGGCCTGCACGCCGTTGCCCAGGGAATGCACGGTAGCTTCGTGACCGGCGTTGAGTAGGAGGATGGCGGTGGTGACCAGTTCGTCTTCGGTCAGGGCCGTGCCGTCGTCGTCGCGCGCAGTAAGGAGCTGCGAAAGGAAATCCGCGCCGGGGGTGGCTCGTCGTTCGGCGAGGAGTCCGCGCATGTAGGCGCTGAAAGCGATTGTCGCTGCGACGGCGCGTTCTTCCACGCCACGGTCTCGGCGGGCCTGATACATGGCGACCATGTCATGGGACCATGCGAGGATCTGCGGGGCCATGTCATCGGGCACGCCGAGAAAGCGGGCGATGACCATGACGGGGACAGGTTCGGCGAAGGAAGTGATGAGATCCATCGATCCTTGCCCGGCGAAACGGTCGATCAGTTCGTGCGACAATCTTTCGACGTCCGGCCGGAGGCGCTCGATCTGACGCGGGAGGAACGACGGATTGATGAACCCGCGCAGGCGCGTGTGCACGGGGGGTTCGATTTCGAGCAGGGAGTGTTCTTCGAATTGGTAGAACGGCGCGAGATGGGCGGGCGTTTCGGGCCACCCAAGCTCTTCCCGGGTTGCGACGTGGAGAATCTGACGCCCGAACCGGCGATCGCGCAACAGTGCGTTGACTTCGTCATAGGCCGCGAAACACCAGTGGCCAAGTTGCTCCCAGTGGAAGACCGGATGCTCGGCCCGCCATCGGGCATAAAACGGGTAGGGATCTTGGACAAAGGCTGGGTCGCGCGGGTCGAGCGAGACGGAGGGCTGCGGGTGGGTCATGTTCCGGCGGGTGGTGAGGGGGACAGTGTCCCGCATCGAGGCTGCTGGTGCAACGCAGCGGGTTGCGATAGCGAGGCAAAGGCCTCATGATGCGCATGAATGAGGGTTCTCTTTTTCGCGCAATTGCGGGAAGTCGCCGGCGTGGCTCACGCGGAAATCCATGACGGCGGTCTCGATGCCGAAAAGCTTTGGGACAAGCTTGTCGAGCGCTGGCCGGGTTTGGAGGTTCACCGTGCGGATACCCGCCTCGCACGCAATGGCGCTTACGCGGGAGCAGGGGAGATTTTTACCGCTGACGACGAGGTGGCGCTGATTCCGCCGGTTTCGGGAGGATGAAGGCCCGGATCACCATCACCCGCGAGCCCATTGTGTCCTGCGGTGTTGCCTCGGCCGATCCGTCGATCGGTGCGGTGGTTGAATTCGCCGGCATGGTCCGCGGCGAGGAGGACGGCCTTGCCATCGCGGCGCTAGATTACGAGGCCTACGAGGCCATGGCGCGGTCGGAAATTCAGCGGATCGCGGCTGAGTTGTCCCGCGCGTATCCGTGTCGCTCCTTGGAAGTCACGCACCGCATCGGAAGCGTGCCGGTCGGCGAAGCGTCGATCCTGGTGCGGATCGAAGCGAAGCACCGCGCGGAGGCGTTCGGGATGCTGGCGGAATTCATGGACCGGCTGAAACGCGATGTGCCGATTTGGAAGAAGGTGGCGGCATGAAGACGGTCGAGGATGTCTGGAATTTGCTCCGCCGGGATGTCCGCCCTCGAGAGGCGGTGGAAAGCGAACTGGCCGACGCCCTCGGCGCGGTTCTGCGCGAAGGCGTGAAAGCGCCGGAGGATCAGCCTGCTTTCGACCGGTCGGCAGTGGATGGCTTTGTCGTTCGCGCGGATGATGCCTCGGAGAGTTTTTCCGTAGTTGGGGAGATCCGCGCCGGAGACGGGCGCTCTCATGTCCTCGCGCACGGACAAACTCGCAACATCGCGACCGGTGCGGCGGTGCCCGAAGGCAGCGAGGTGATCATGCTCGAGGATGCGCTCGCTTCGGGCGAGTCGGTGCGTTTTGCCAAGCGCGGACGCAACCACGTGCGGCGTCGCGGGGAAGACGCAAAGGCCGGCGATGTGGTTGTCACAGTCGGCACCACGATCAGCGCGGGCACTATCGGACTGTTGGCCAGCATGGGGTGTGTGCATCCGAAGGTGACGCGAGCCATCGATGCCCTGCACGTGGCCACGGGTGACGAAATTGTGGGGGCGGAAGAGAAGCCATCCGCGGGCCAAGTGCGCGACAGCAATTCGCCGCTTGTGGCGGCGTGGGCCCGTTCGCGCGGTTTGCGGATCCGGCAAAAACGGGTCGGTGAGGATGCGGATGCCTTGCGGCGGGCCATCGAGGGGCGTCGGGATCTGCTCTTGGTTTCGGGCGGGGCGAGCGTCGGAGGCCGTGATTGCACCGAAGAAGTCCTCAGGCTGGCCGGTTTTGAAATTCTTGTCACCAAGGTCGCCGTGCGGCCGGGCAAACCATTGATTGTCGGCCGACGGGAAGACGAATGGGCTTTCGGCTTGCCGGGAAATCCTTTGTCCCACTTCGTCTGTCTGACGGTCTTTGTCGATGCCGCCTTGGCTGCCATGCGTGGCGGAAAGCCTGCGCCGAGGATGCTCAAGGCGGGTGTTCTTTCGGATCTCGCCGGAAATCCGCGGGAAACCTGGTGGCCCGCCGCGGAGGAGGCGCGCGGATTGAGTCCGCTGCGCTGGGCGAGTTCCGGCGATCTGACGTCACTGGCCGTAGCGGATGCGCTGGTGCGAGTTCCTTCATCCGGGCTCGCCGCGGGAGAGGAAGCAGAGTTTATTCGGGTGCGATGAAAGCGAACCGCATAGTGCGCAGAGAACAGCGAGGAGAAGGGAAGAGGCTTTCGCATGTGGGTGCGAAGGGGGAGGCGCGGATGGTGGATGTGGGAGCAAAGCCGGTGGTGGCGCGGGTCGCGGTGGCTGAGGCGACGTTGGTCTGCGCCGCGGAGACGATTCGGTTGCTGAAGAAACAGGCCCTTCCGAAGGGCGACGTCTTGGTCGTGGCGCGAGTCGCAGGCATTCAGGCAGCCAAGCAGACAGCGGGGTTGATCCCGCTCTGCCATGTTTTGCCGCTCGATGCGGTGGAGGTGGAGTTCGCGGTCAAGCTGCGCGGGGTGCGGGTGACTTGCACAGTCCGGACGCAAGCCCGGACCGGCGTGGAAATGGAGGCTCTGACCGGAGCGACGGTGGCGGCTTTGACGCTCTACGACATGTGCAAAGCGGTGGACAAGAAGATGCGCGTCGAGGGAGTGCGGGTGGTGGAAAAGCGGAAGGCGGAGGGTTGAATTGGGAAAGGGGCTTGCGCGGTCATAGTAAGACGTTATCTTACATTTATGGTGACATCGCTTTCCAGCAAGGGTCAGATTGTTTTGCCGGCGCCGCTCCGGCGGAAAGATTCATTGCGCGTGGGTGACGAATTCGAAGTGGAGCGGATCGAAGTGGGGCGGTATCTGCTCAAGAAAACACCCGGGCTTCCGGCGCGCGGATTGGTTGATGTGCTGCGGGAGTGTCCGGCGCAGGACTGGTTCAGGCCCGTTGCTTCGGAGTCGACGGATTCTTTGTGAAGTTCCTCGCCGACGCCAATGTCCTGAGCGAGGCGACGAAGGTCGCCCCTTGCCCGGGTGCGGTGGACTGGCTGCGTCGGCACGAACACGAGGTGACCGTCAACGCGGTCGTGCTCGGGGAGATGGAATTCGGCATCCTGCTTCTGCCATCCGAGCGGCGTCGGAAAAAGTTGGAGGAATGGTTTGCGCGGGTGGCGGAGATGTTGCCGGTTTTGGAGATGGACCGGGAGACGGCCCGCGTCTGGGCTGCTCTGTTGGCGCGATTGCGGCGCAAGGGGCGCGCCATGCCGGTGAAGGATAGTCTGATCGCAGCATCAGCCCTGCAGCACGGGCTCACGGTGGCGACGCGCAACACGGGGGATTTCGCGCATTGCGGGGTAAAACTGGTCGATCCTTTCGCGTGAGGTCGGCGGCGAGGAGGCGGGCAGAGTTTGTTCTTTGCCTCCAAGGCGGGATGGGGGATATTGGCGGATCTTGAATTATGGGTTTTAACGAGTTGGGGTTGTCGGAGGCGGTGGTGCACGGGGTTCAGTCGATGGGATTTGTCGATCCCACGCCGATCCAGTTGCGTGCCATTCCGGTCATCTTGTCGGGTAAGGACCTCATGGGGTCCGCCCAGACGGGCACCGGGAAAACGGCGGCCTTCGGGTTGCCTGTGCTGAGCAAGCTGGGATCGCATCAGGTGAAACCGCGCTGTCTGGTCCTCGAGCCGACCCGCGAGCTGGCCATGCAGGTTGAGACGGCGTTTCGCGATTACGGACGTTTCAGCGATCTGACGTGCACGTTGCTTTACGGCGGGGTGGGTTACGGCAAGCAGCGGGAGGAACTGCAGCGCGGGACGGATATCATCGTGGCCACGCCGGGGCGTTTGCTCGATTTCATGGAGCAGAACGAGGTTCCGCTCGACGGCCTGGAATTCCTCGTGCTCGACGAGGTGGACCGCATGCTCGACATGGGTTTCTTGCCGCAGGTGCGGCGCATCATCCAAAAATTGCCGAAGAAGCGTCAGACTTTGTTCTTTTCAGCGACCATGCCGGCGGAAATCGAATCGCTGGCCAAATTCGCGGTCAACGATCCCGAGAAAATCGAAATCGGCATGCGCATGTCGCCGGCGGAAACGGTGACGCACGCGTTCTATCCGGTGGCGATGGACCAGAAATACGAACTTTTGTCCGGACTGATGGAGAAGACGAATTTCGACTGCGTGCTGGTCTTTTGCCGGACGAAGGACGGGGCGGATCGCATTGCGCGTCAGCTGAAGAAGGAGAACCACTCGGTGGTCGCGTTGCATTCGAATCGCACGCAACGTGAGCGCGAGGAGGCGCTGGAGGGATTCAAGAACGGGCGCTACGAGGTGCTGGTGGCGACGGATATTGCAGCGCGCGGATTGGACATCGCGGGGGTTTCGCACGTGATCAATTACGACATTCCGGGACATCCGGAAGATTACGTGCACCGCATCGGACGCACGGGGCGGGCTCAAGCGGTGGGCGATGCGTTCACCTTGGTGACCGCGGAGGATCTGGCCATGATCGAATCGATCGAGCGGTTTATCGGGATGAAAATTCCGCGGTTGAAGCTCGATGGGTTTGACTACAAATACACGACGTTGCTCGATCCGAGCGCGACGCATGTGAAGGCGCGTGCGGCCGGCGGGGGGAGACATCGCAGCGGGTATTCGTTTGGGATCAAGCGGAGACGATAAAACCGCATAGAGCGCAGAGGGCGCGGAGGAGAAACGACCGCCGACGGGCGCTCCGGCTCGTAGAGCCTACGGCTCGGAGAGGACGGCGCCGTTACAGGAGGAAGTTCAGCGCTTCCTGCCAGGCGGATGGGGGGAGGGTGTGGAGGAGGTCGTTGTGGTCGGCTTGGTCGGCAATGATGAGTTTTTTCGGACCGGCGTAGGTGTCGTGGAGTTTTTGGCCGAATTTGGCAGGGACGATGGTGTCGTCTTCGGCGAGGATGATGGCGATGGGTCCGCGGTAGTTTTTGAGCCATTCTTGCGACGGATATTGGTCGCGCATGATCCAGCGGACGGGGAGAAGCGGGTAGTGGTGCTGGGCGACGTTGGCGAGGCTGTCGAAAGGGGTGAGGAGGAGGAGTCCCGCGACGCGGTCGGGATGGGCTGAAGCGGTGGCCGACGCGACGCCGGTGCCGATGGATTCGCCGAGGAGGATGACGGGAATATCGGCGGGAATGCCGGCCAGAGCTTCGGCGGCGGCGGCAAGGAAGGCGTCCTGCGAAGGGTTGCCGGGACGCGCGCCGTAGCCGGGATATTCGAGGACGTAGACGGACACGGCGCGGTCGGGAGCGGCGGCTCGGAGGAGCGGTGCGTAATCGGCGCGATGCATGGCGTAGCCGGCGTTGCCGTGGGTGATGAGGATGGCGAGCGGACGACGCAGGTCGTTCGGGGCGGGCAGGCTGCGGTAGCCGATGGTCTCACCTTGCGGAGATTTCCACGGCTCGAAGCCTTGCGAGTTGGCCGCGCGCTCGAGGGATGCGGCATCGTTACGGGCGGGATAGTAGATCATCGAGCGTTGAGTGAGGGCGACGAAGGCGAGGAGTCCGAGCCAGACGAGGAGGACAACGCGGAGGACATGCCACAAGCGGGTGACAGCCGAGGGCCGCGACGGCCAGAGGCCGCCGGTTTCAGGCACCATGGAAGAGGCGGGCATGTTCTCGCAAGAGGTAACGGTCGGTCATGCCGGCGATGTAATCACCGGCGGCGCGGTAGAGTCCGCAATTCGGCACACGGCGCGTGGCCTCGCGTCCGATTTGGCTCGGGTCGGCGATGTAGGCGTCGAAGACGGCGGCCATCATGTCGCAGGCACGCTGGTTGGCACTGCTGACTTCGGGATGGAAATAGAGATTGGCATAGAGGAAGGAGCGCAGCGCTTTGGCTTCGGTAGCGGTGTGGTCGCTGTAGCCGATGAGCAGCTCGGGGTGGCGTCGGACGTCGTCGGCGGTTTGCACGCCTGACTGGGCAATCCGCGCGGCGCTGGCCTCGAGAACGTCCTCGATGAGGTGGTTGGAGAGAAGACGGGCAAGGCTGAGGCGGGTGGTCTTGGCATCGGTGTCGGCGAGATCGAGTCCGCTCTTGCGCGAAATGTCGGCGCAGAGGGCGACATCGGCAAGTTGCGCGGGTTGGATGAGTCCGGCCTCGAGTCCGTCCTGCAAATCATGTGCGTAGTAGGCGATTTCGTCGGCGAGGTCGGCGATTTGTCCTTCGAGGCAGGCGCAGGCGTAGTCGCCGAAGTCGGGCGCGGTGCGTGCCGTGGCGTGCTTTTGCACGCCCTCGAGGACTTCGAAGGTGAGATTCAGTCCGTCGAAATCCTCGTAGGGACTTTCGATGCAGGTGACAACGCGCAGGCTTTGGTCGTTGTGGTCGAAGCCGCCGTGGTCCTTGAGCAAACGGTCGAGGGTTTCTTCGCCGGAATGGCCGAAGGGGGAATGGCCGAGGTCGTGCGCGAGGGCGACGGCTTCGGCCAGGTCTTCGTTGAGTCCGAGCGCGCGGGCCAGCGTGCGACTGATCGAGGCGACCTCCATGGTGTGGGTGAGGCGCGTGCGGTAGTGGTCGCCGGTGCCGTTGAGGAAAACCTGGGTTTTGTATTCGAGGCGGCGGAAGGCGGCGGAGTGGATGATGCGGGCGACGTCGCGTTGGTATTCGCTGCGCCAGCGATGCGAGGTCTGCGGATGGAGTCGTCCGCGGGAGGCGGAAGACTTTTGCGCGAAGGGCGCGAGGGTTTTGTCCTCGTGGCGCTCGATGTCTTCGCGGGTGCGGAGGATGGGCATGGTCAGGCGATGCGGTTTGTCGTGGCCGGGTCGAAGAGCAGGGTCTGCGACGGATCGACGCGGAAGAGCATGCGGTGTCCGGCTTCGCGTGTGTCGATGATGTGACGGCTGCGGCAAATGAGGGTGTTGGCGCCGGTCTGCAGGTAGCAGATGGATTCGGCGCCGGTCGGCTCGACGATGTCGAGATGGGCGGGGAAGGTGGAAGCGTCCGGGGTTTCGCCCGGGAGAAGCGGTTGGAAGTGCTCGGGGCGGAGTCCGAGGAGAACCTCGTGGCCGGCGACGCGGGAGTTGTCGGCGCGCGGGGCGAGTTCGATTTCGAGTGAGCCGCCGCCGCTTTCGCGGAAGACGAGGCGCGACCCGTCGCGGGCCTGCACCGTGCCGCGGACGAAATTCATCGACGGGCTGCCGAGAAATCCGGCGACGTAAGTATTGACCGGCCTGCTGTATAGTTCGAGCGGACGCCCTGATTGCTGCAGCGTTCCGTCGCGGAGGAGGGCAATGCTTGTCCCCATGGTCATGGCCTCGGCTTGGTCATGGGTGACGTAGATGATGGTCGTCTGGAGACGCTGGTGCAGTTTGATAAGTTCCGCGCGGAGTTGGGCGCGCATTTTGGCGTCGAGGTTGGAAAGCGGTTCGTCGAAGAGAAAGACGCGGGGCTGGCGGACGATGGCGCGTCCGACGGCGACGCGCTGCTGTTGTCCTCCGGACAAATCCCGCGGCATGCGGGTGAGAAGATCTTGGATACCGAGGATGGCGGCGGCCTCGTGGACGCGGCGAGCAATGTCGTCCGCGGGGAGGTGGCGGACGCGGAGTCCGAAAGCGAGATTTTCGGCCACGTTGAGATGCGGGTAGAGGGAGTAGTTCTGGAACACCATGGTCACATCGCGGTCGCCGGGCGGGAGATTGCTGACATCCGTGTCGCCGATGAGGATGCGGCCGGAGGTGAGGTTTTCCAGGCCGGCGACCATGCGCAGGGTGCTGGTCTTGCCGCAACCGGAGGGGCCGAGGAGGACAACGAAGGATTTGTCGGGGACTTCGAGCGAGAGGTCGAGGACGGCGGGGATCTCTTCGCCGCGGCGGCCGCGGTAGATTTTGGTGACGTTCTGGAGAGTGACGCTGGCCATGGGCGTGGCGCGCGGAGCGCCGCGGGGCCGCGGGTCGGTGGCGCGGCTGGCAGGAGAATGCCCGTTGCGGTCGGCTGAGGCAAGGTCAGCGGCGCCGCGGAAGTGAAAGCAGCGGCCGCCCGCTGGGCCAGCGAGCCCTACCGGAAGGGATGAAGGCGGCTGCGCGGGTTACCCGGGAATCGGCACCGGGTCGAGGTGCCAGATGTCCTTGGCGTATTCGAGGATGGTGCGGTCGCTGGAGAATTTGCCGACGCGGGCGGTGTTGAGCACCGCCATTTTGCCCCAGCGGGGTTTGTCCTTGAAGGCCTCGGAGACTTTGTCCTGCGCCTCGCAGTAAGATTTGAAGTCGGCGAGGCAGAGGAAGGGATCGTGGTGGAGAAGGTTGTCGCGCAGCGGGGCGAGGACGTTGGCGCCTTCGCCGGGGGTGAAATAATCCGTGCCGAGCCAGTCGATGATGGCGGCGAGTTCGGGGTCGGATTCGTAGAACTTCCGCGGGTTGTAGCCGTCGGCAACAAGTTTGGTCACCTGTTCGACCGTGTTGCCGAAGATGAAGATGTTGTCATCGCCGACCTCCTCGCGGATTTCGACATTGGCGCCGTCGAGGGTGCCGATGGTGATGGCGCCGTTGAGGGCGAGCTTCATGTTGCCGGTGCCGGAGGCTTCTTTGCCCGCGGTGGAAATCTGCTCGGAGAGGTCGGCGGCGGGGACGATGCGCTGGGCGAGCGACACGCGGTAATTGGGCATGAAGGCGACTTTGAGTTTGCCCTTTATGCGCGCATCTTCGTTGATCTTGGAACCGACCGCATTGATCGCCTTGATGATCAGCTTGGCGGTGTCATAACCGGGTGCCGCTTTGGCCGCGAAGATGAAGACACGCGGCGGGATGTCGAGGTTCGGATCTTTGAGCAGGCGGCGGTAGAGCCAGAGGATGTGCAGGAGATTGAGGTGCTGGCGTTTGTATTCGTGGAGGCGCTTGATCTGCACGTCGAACATGGCGGACGGATCGACCGTCACGCCGCATTCGTCGAGGATGCGCTTGGCCAGCTTTTCCTTGTTAGCGTGTTTGACCGCCATGAACTCCTCGCGGAACGAGGCGTCGTCCGCGTAAGGCTCGAGTTTGCGCAGCAGGTCGAGGTTGCGCTCCCAGCCGCCGCCGATGGTGCGTGTGATGAGGTCGGCGAGGCGCGGGTTGCAGGCCACCAGCCAGCGGCGCGGGGTGATGCCGTTGGTCTTGTTGTTGATTCGGCCCGGGTAGAGGGCCTCGAATTCGGGGAAGAGGTCGCTCTTGACCAACTGGGTGTGGAGGGCGGCCACGCCGTTGACCGAGTGGCTGCCGATCACGCTGAGATTGCCCATGCGGATCATCTGGTCGTGGCTTTCCTCGATGAGGGACAGGGCGCGTTTCTTTTCCACGTCGCCGGGCCATTTCTTTTCCACTTCGTCGAGGAAGTTTTTGTTGATCTCGAAAATGATCTGCAGGTGGCGCGGCAGGACTTTGCGGAAGAGACTGACGCTCCATTTTTCCAGCGCCTCGGGGAGCAGGGTGTGGTTGGTGTAGGCGAACGTGCGGGTGACGATGGACCAAGCCTTGTCCCACGTCAGGCCGTAGTCGTCGACAAGGAGGCGCTGCAGCTCGGGGATGCTGATGGCGGGGTGGGTGTCGTTGAGCTGGATGGCGACTTTGTCGGGGAATTTGGACCAGTCCGAATTGTCCTTCTGGAAGCGGCGGACGATGTCGCGCAGCGAACAGGCGGTGAAAAAGTATTGCTGGAGGAGGCGCAGTTCCTTGCCCGCCTCGGTATGGTCGTTCGGGTAGAGGACTTTGCTGATCGTCTCGGCCATGTTTTTCTGCCGGACCGCTTCCTCGTAGCCGCCGCGGTTGAAGGCCTCGAAATCGAACTCCTCGGGGGCCTTGGACTCCCACAGGCGGAGAAAGTTGACTGTTTCCGTCCCGAAGCCCGGGATGGGAATGTCATAAGGCACGCCGATGATCTTGCGGAAGTCGACCCAGACCGAGCGGGTTTCGCCGAGGGCGTCGGTCACGGTTTCGACGTGGCCGTAGACGGGGACTTCCTGCTGGTGTTGCGGGCGGATGATTTCCCACGGGGAGCCGTATTGGATCCACGCGTCGGGGAGTTCGACCTGGTAACCGTTGCGGAATTCCTGTTTGAAGAGGCCGTATTGGTAGTGGATGCCGTAGCCGACGGCGGGCAGGTCGAGGGTGGCGAGGGAGTCGAGGAAGCAGGCGGCGAGGCGTCCGAGTCCGCCGTTGCCGAGGGCCATGTCGTATTCCTCGTTGCGGGTTTCCTCGAGGGGATGGCCGAGATTTTCCAGGGCCTCGCTGACCTCGTTGTAGACGCCGGCGGCGATCATGTTGTTGGCGAAGAGACGTCCCATGAGGAACTCCATGGAAAGGTAGTAGACGCGGCGGACGTTTTTCTCGTTGTGGACGGCGAGGGTCTTCATCATGCGCTCGATGATGAGGCGCTGGATGGCCATCGAGGTGGCGATCCACCACTCGCGGCGCGACGCGGTGACTTGGTCGCGGGCCATGGTGAATTTCAACTCGTCGATGATTTCTTTCTCGAACGTCAGAGGTGCAATCTGGTGCATGATGAAGGTGAGAAGGTAGATCGGTGCATCCATGGCGCCAGAAAAATTTGTT
>JBIKXZ010000213.1:0-3868 GCA_044355525.1 Chthoniobacterales bacterium | reverse complement strand
GGTGAAGATATTCGTGATAAAATTGGTTCCCGTGGTGAAGCCGTCGATGAACTGAGGAGGCATATCCGGGGGGCCGGAAACCAAGATGGTGAGAAGGCGGTTCGTCCCGTTGGCGCCGGGGGCGTTGGTGATGGCGATCCGCAACGTATGACTATCCGTCGTGCCGTTGAGCGGAACACCCGGGGTGAAGTTGAGGAGAAGATTTGTGCCGGGGCTGGGTGCACCGATGGAGGCAACCGAGAAGCCGCGATTTGTCGGTGTTACGTAGGAAAACGCTGCGCCTGTCACATTGATGACCGGCAGGTTCGAATAGTTGGTCATGCCGCTTCCGTATGGCACCTCGATGTGCGCGGGGAAATCGGGGCCGAATACCGCCGTTTGAGACCATGCGGTCGGAGCGATGCATAACATCGAGACCAACAAAAAAGCCGCGCGGACGCGCGGCCGGGGGAGCGGGATGCGGGCGGAAAGCGCCGCCGGAGAAATGCCGGGGGGTCTCATGCGGTTTCATATAATGAACGCCCGTTTGACCCTGAAATCAACCGGCAAATCGAAGTTACCGGCGTTATCCGGAAGCGGGCCCCGGACCATGCCGCCTTGGCAGGTGGCCGGCCGGCGTTTAGGCTTGGTCCTTCTATGAACATGCCGCGCATCATCTTCACCTTCGCCGTCATCTTTGTTCTTCTGGGAATCGGAGCTTATCTGATCACCGGAGCGCAATCTTGGACGGCGCTCATTCCTTCGATCTTCGGCCTGCTGTTGGCCATCGCCGGTGGAATCTCCCTCAAGAGCCTCAAACACGGCGGACACATCGCCGCGCTGGTCGGACTCCTCGGATTTCTCGGCACAGCCAAGAGCCTGGGCAAACTGCCGGCTCTGCTCACCGGCGAACCCGTCGAGCGCGCCGCCGCCGTCGGCGTGCAAGCCTCCTTTGCCATTCTCAGCCTCGTCTTTGTCGCCCTCTGCGTGAAGTCGTTCATCGACGCGCGCAAAGCCCGCTCCTGATGTCCCCTCACCGCTGCCGGGCGGAAGTCGATCACGCCGCGCTGCGCCATAACGCAGCGGCGATTCGGAACGCGATTGGCACCCAGCCCGGCATCATCGCCGTGGTCAAAGCCGACGGCTATGGCCACGGGGGACCCGATGTGGCCCGCACGCTCGCGCCTTTCGCCGAACAATTCGGCGTGGCCACGCTCGGTGAAGGGCGCGCGGTGCGCGCTATGGTGGCGGACAAAGACATTCTCATCCTCAGCCCGTGTTTGCCCGGCGAACGCGAGGAAGTTGTCCGCGAAGGATTCATTCCCGCGGTCTCGAGCACGGCGGAAGCAAAAGCTTATGCCCATTTGGCGGAGGACAAACCGGTGCGCATCCATCTCTGCATCGACACAGGCATGGGACGCATCGGCGTGTGGCAGGACGACGCCATCACGACCGCGCAGGAGATCGTGGCAATCGACGGTATCGAAGTGGAAAGTGTTTCAACCCATTTGCCGGTGGCGGACAGTGATCCCGATTTCACCGCGCGGGAATTGGCCGCTTGGGAGGAGCTGATCGCGCAACTGCGTCCCATTTTTCCCAAGGCGGAATTTCACTCCTTGAATAGCGCGGCCTCGCTCGAGCGTCCGCGAAACGCCGCCGATCGTGTGCGTCCGGGACTCGCCCTCTACGGCATCTCCCCGCTCCCCGCGTTTCAAAAGCTGTTGAAACCGGTCATGACCTTGAAGACACACATCACGCTGGTGCGCGATGTCGGACCGGGACGCGGCATCAGCTACGGACGCGATTTCATCACCACGAAACCGATGCGCATCGCCACGCTGGCCATGGGCTATGCCGACGGCTACCCGCGTCAGACTTCGAACAAGGGCGCACAGGTCCTCATCCGCGGGAAAAGATGCCCGATCCTCGGCCGCGTCACCATGGATCAATTCATGGTCGACATCACCGACCTCCCCCGCGACGTGGCCCCCGGCGAGGAGGTGGTGCTTTTCGGGAAACAGGGAGATGAGGAAATCACCGTCAACGAAGTTGCCACGTGGGCCGGGACCATCACGTGGGATGTCCTCACGCGCTTGGGCAAGCGGGTGGTTGTCGAGCACCGGAATATTTGAACAGAAGGTAACGAAGGAAACTAAGGGGTTCAGGCGGCTTGGTTGGAACCCGGAAGGCAGAGACGGTGGATACCTTGCTTAAGCAGGGCTTCGTGGAAATTGATTAACAGGCCAATCGGAACATCGAGCAGCTTCATGTAGCTCAAAAGCTGGGCTTTGCTCACGGGATGCAACGTCTCGACGGCTTTGAGTTCGACCAGGAGGCATTCCTCGACCAGTAAGTCGCACCGCAAGTTGTCATCAAAGACGAGGCCTTTGTATTCCACCGTGACCGCCATTTGCTTGGCCGATTCGATGCCACGCAATTCCAGCTCGCGCTGCAGACACTTCTCGTAAACGGACTCCATAAGCCCCGGCCCCAAAACCCGATGCACTTCAATCGCCGCGCCGATGACCTCTTTGCTCAAAGCGTCAGCTTGGGCAAAGAGAGAGTGCATTCCGTAACCCCTTCGTTTCCTTCGTTACCTTCTGTTAAAAACTCCTAAGCCTTCCGTCCGCAGCAAGCCTTGAACTTCTTCCCGCTGCCGCAAGGACAAGGCTCGTTGCGGCCGACTTTGGGAACCTCGCGGCGGACCGGGAGCTCAATCTTCAACTCCCCTTGTTCGGCTTGGGCTGATTTCGCCGGCGGACGCACGCCTGCGGAACCGTCGGGCGATTCCCCGCCGGTCATCTTCTGCTGCAACTGCGAGAGAAACGTCTCGAACGACGCCAGATTTGTCGTGCTGCGAAAGAGGTTGGTCAGCACTTCGCCGCGGATGCGGTCCATCAGTTCAACGAACATCTTGTAGGCCTCGCTCTTGTATTCCACGAGCGGGTCTTTCTGTCCGTAAGCGCGCAGGTAAACGCCCTCGCGGAGTCCGTCCATCGCGTAAAGATGCTCCTGCCAGAGGCGGTCGATGGCGTTGAGCAGGATGTAGCGCTCGAGCATCTTGAGGGCGTCGCCTTGTTCGTGTCCGGCCTTCAGTTCGTAGGCGGCTTTGATTTTTTCGACGAGAAACTTGCCGTTGTCCTCGACCGTGCGCGTCTCGAATTGCGCGGTGTCTTTCTTGAGTCCCAGCGGGAACGTCTGGTTCACCCACTGGAGAAGATCGTCGTAGTCCGGTTCGCCGTGTTCACCGGGTTCGAGGAGTTCCTCGACTTTCTTCGGCACCATCTCGTCGATGACCTCGTAAACCATGGCGCGCGGGTTGTCCGTCTCGATGGCCTCGTTGCGGTAGCCGTAGATCACCGCGCGCTGCTGGTTCATCACATCGTCGAACTCCAGGGTGCGCTTGCGGATGAGGTAGTTCCTCTGCTCGACGCGCTTCTGCGCGGTCTCGACGCTCTTGTTGAGCCACGGATGCTCCAGCTCCTCGCCTTCCTCCATGCCGAAGCGCTCCATGATCTTGGTCATGCGGTCGGCCGCGCCGAAGTTGCGCATGAGGTCGTCTTCGAAACTGACAAAAAACTGCGAGCTGCCCGGGTCGCCCTGACGCGCACAACGTCCGCGCAGCTGGCGGTCGATGCGGCGGGACTCATGGCGCTCGGTGCCGATAACATGGAGCCCGCCCAGTTCCTGCACGCCGGAGCCAAGTTTGATGTCCGTGCCGCGGCCCGCCATGTTGGTCGAAATGGTCACCGTTCCGGGCTGGCCGGCACGCGAGACAATCTCGGCTTCCTGCAGGTGGAATTTGGCATTGAGGACATTGTGCGGGATTTTTTCGCGCTTGAGCATGCGGCTCAGCAGTTCGGATGACTCGACGCTGGCGGTGCCGACG
>JBIKXZ010000212.1:0-3888 GCA_044355525.1 Chthoniobacterales bacterium | reverse complement strand
CGTGTTCGTTGGCCGCGGGCGATGTTTGGACAAGCACATGCTCCCCGCTCGACAACTCTCGCCGCGCTAGGGTCAGCTGCCCGCTGGATGTGTTGATCCACTTTTCGCGGCAGTTCAATTTCCGGTAAGTCGCGGGGCAGAGCAAGACGACGTGGCGCGTCCAATGGTTAGCGCCATCCTGCTGCCAAACCTCGCGCAGCACCTCGGAGTCGGCAACCAAGCGCTCCGCGGGATCCGCCGAATTGGAATCAGGGCGTGGGGTATCCGGGCAAAAAGGCCATCGAGAAGAAGCGACGGGAGGAGTGGGGTGGTTGGAGTCGGTGATGTCCTCGATGAAACCCGAGCCGGGTGCCGGGGAGTTGGTGGGCTGAAGAAAAACGAGTGTCGCCAATCCTGTTCCAACCGCGGCGATCAGGACCAAGAGTGTGTGTCGGCCGAATAATCTGAGAGGGCGCACGACTCAAAATCGTGCGCGGTGGACCGATGTGCAAGCCGAGGGTTAGCCGTGGCCGGGCCCAGGAGGCATCGCGACTGAAGATAGACCGCGCTCTACCTTCGGGCCGAGTTACTGGCCAAAGGTGGCCTGGATCCCCAGGGCGGTGAGGAGTTCGGGGGTTATGGTGCCGGTGACGGGTATGCCGTTTTGCATCTGGTATTGCTCGATGGCGCCGGCGCAGGAGGAGGCGTTGCCGTCGATGGGTCCGGTGTAGAGGCCGAGCTTTTGCAGGGCGATTTCGACGGCGGTCTCGACGGGGTAGGTGGCGTAGACGGGGTATTGGACGTATTCGGGTTGCGTCACGATATTCCAACCGGCCCAGACGCCGAGCGGCACGGCGTAGGGGACGAACGGGTCGCAGTTGACGGCCACGTAGCCGCCGTTCTGCCAAACGTAGCCTGCGCGGTAACCGTCGGGACCGGCCACGTTGGCGTCGTAATCTTTGCCGTCGGCGGTGCGGACGTTGACATTGTCCACGCCGTCGCCCTCGGGGTTGACGCGGACGTCGGCTGAGCCGTTGTCGTCGCTGACGCGATAGTTGTCTTGGCCGGTGCGGTCGATGTTCGTGTCGTTGCCGTCACGATCGATGTTCACATCGTCGCCGTCGCGGTCGACATTCACGTCATCGCGCATGGCGGGGTCGTAATTTTCGTCCATGCGCGGTGCGTCATCGCCCATGGCATCATCGCGGAAGCCTTCCTCTTCCCCGCCACCGTGGAAACCGCCGCCACCACCGCCGCCGCCGCGGGCGAGGAGGTCGTGGCTGGAAATAAGGAGGGTGCCGGCGAGGAGGAGGGGCAGGGTTTTCATCAGGCTGGACCGATAGCCTTGGTCAGGGGTGGGTGCAAGGGGAAATCGGGTTATTGACGCGCATCCGGCGGCGGATCTTAGGCGTTGCAACTATTAGAAATTCTAATAGTGTAACCAATCATGTCCGTGGCCTCTGTCTACAAGGGTCCCCGCCAGCCGAATCCACTGCTGGTGTTTGCCAAGTCGTCGATCGGCAAGAAGTGGGTTGTGGGGGTGTCGGGGGTGCTGCTGGTCTTGTTCGTCCTCGCGCATCTGGCGGGCAATCTGACGATCTACATCGGTCCTTACGGCGAGGGGATCAATGTCTATGCGCAGGCTTTGCATGCCAGTCCGCTTTTCCTCTGGGCGGCGCGCGGCGGGTTGCTCCTCGTTTTTCTTGTCCACATTTTCACCACGTTGTCGCTCGTGCTGGAAAACCGGCGGGCACGTCCCCAGCGCTACGCGGTCAAGGCGCGGGTGCAGAGTACAATCTACGTGCGGACCATGGCGCTGAGTGGCTTGGTTGTGTTGAGTTTTTTGATTTTCCACGTGCTGCAATTCGCAGCGGGGTTGAGTCCGCACTCCGGGCTCTACGATCTCGAAGGACGGCATGATGTGGCGGCAATGATCATCAAAAGTTTCCACAATCCCTGGGTGTCCGGGTTCTACCTGCTCAGCCTGATCCTGCTCGGCATGCACTTGAGCCACGGGATTTCGAGCCTCTTCCAGACATTCGGCCTGAGCGGACGCAAGTCGGCCGGCCTGATCAAATACGGGGCGCTCATTGTGTCCTGGGCTTTGATGTTCGGCTTTGCGTCCATCCCGCTGGCGGCAGTGACCGGCTATCTCCAAGTTCTGCCCGATGAACGGCGCGTGGCTCCGGAACTCACGGCTTCGTTGCATTCATGAGCACGATCACCCTCGACCCGAAAATCCCGGGCGGTCCGTTGGCCGACAAGTGGACGAATTTCAAGGCGGCGAGCAAGCTGGTCAGCCCGGCGAACAAGCGCCGCTACGAATTGATTGTAGTCGGATCCGGCCTGGCTGGCGGATCGGCCGCCGCGGTCTTCGGCGAGCAGGGCTACAATGTGAAGTGCTTCTGCTACCAGGACAGTCCGCGCCGCGCGCACAGCATCGCGGCGCAGGGCGGGATCAACGCGGCGAAGAACTACCAGAATGACGGCGACAGCGTGGGCCGGTTGTTCATGGACACGATCAAGGGCGGCGACTTCCGTTCGCGTGAGTCCAATGTCTACCGCTTGGCGCAGGTCAGCGGCCGAATCATCGACCAATGCGTGGCGCAGGGCGTGCCCTTTGCCCGCGAATACGGCGGCATGCTGGCCAACCGTTCCTTCGGCGGCGCGCAGGTCTCGCGCACCTTCTACGCGCGCGGCCAGACGGGGCAGCAGTTGCTCCTCGGGGTTTATTCCGAGCTGAGCCACCAGATTTCCGCCGGCACGGTGAAGATGCATCCGCGCCACGAGATGCTCGACCTCGTGCTCGTCGACGGCCACGCCAAGGGAATCATCACCCGCAACATGGTGACGGGCGAGATCGAATCCCACTCGGCCGATGCGGTGATTCTGGCCAGCGGCGGCTACGGGAACGCCTTCTATCTTTCGACCAACGCGATGGGCTGCAACGTCACCGCGACCTACCGCGCTTATCGCCGCGGGGCGCTGTTCGCCAACCCCTGCTTCACTCAAATCCATCCGACTTGCATCCCGGTGAGCGGTGAATACCAGTCGAAGCTCACCCTGATGAGCGAGTCGTTGCGCAATGACGGACGCGTCTGGGTGCCGAAGCGCAAAGAAGATTGCGGCAAGAAGCCGTCCGACATTCCCGAAGAGGACCGGGATTATTTCCTCGAGCGTAAATACCCGAGTTACGGCAACTTGGCGCCGCGCGACATCTCGTCGCGCTCGGCCAAGGAAGTCTGCGACGAGGGGCGCGGGGTCGGCCCGGGCGGACTCGGCGTTTACATGGATTTCGCCGATGCGATCAAGCGGCTCGGCGAAAACACGGTGCGCGAGCGTTACGGCAATCTCTTCGAGATGTATGAAAACATCACGGGGGAGAACGCCTACAAAACTCCGATGCGGATTTATCCGGCGGTGCATTACACGATGGGCGGGCTTTGGGTGGACTACGAATTGCAGAGCAATATCCCGGGGCTCTTCGTCATCGGCGAAGCCAACTTCTCCGACCACGGAGCCAACCGCCTCGGGGCCAGCGCTCTCATGCAGGGCTTGGCCGACGGCTATTTCGTTCTGCCTTACACCATCGGCAACTATCTCGCGCCGCTCCGCGGCACGCGGCCGGAGGCCAGTCGTCCGGAGTTCAAAAAAGCCGAGGAAGAGGTCCGCGATCGCATCAAACGACTGCTTTCCATCAAGGGCAAGCGCACGGTGGACAGCTTCCACAAGGAAATCGGCAAGCTTCTCTGGGACGAGTGCGGCATGGCGCGCAGCAAGGAAGGTTTGGAAAAAGCGATCAAGCGCTTCGATGAAATCCGCGAAGAATTCTGGAGCAATGTCTGCGTGTTGGGAGATGGCGACGAATTGAACCAGTCGCTCGAGAAAGCCGGCCGCGTGGCCGACTTC
>JBIKXZ010000211.1:0-3898 GCA_044355525.1 Chthoniobacterales bacterium | reverse complement strand
CACGCAGGACGAAGGCTTCGAGTGCCTCACGCTCATGCAAACGGGCAAGGCGAAAATCACGCCGCTCATCCTGCTCGACACGACGGACGGGCGTTACTGGGAGACGTGGGAGTTTTTCATCAAGAATGATCTCCTGCGCATGAAGCTCATTTCCCAGAGCGACTTCCATTTCTTCAAAATCCTGCATTCCTGCGACGAGGCCATCGATCACATCCGGCAATTCTACCATGTCTTCGATTCCTACCGTTGGGTGCGTGAGAAGATGGTTATACGCATCAAGAAACCGCTCGCGGCGGAGGGCCTGAAGTCGCTCAATGACGAGTTCGGCCGTATCCTCGTCGGCGGATCGATCGAACAAACGGGCATCCTGCCCGAGGAGTCGGAGCAGCGTCCGTGGTCGGTCGGAGCCATGTTCCGCGGCGAGACGGACGATCTCACCCGGCTCGTCCTCACGCCCAAGAAGACGGACTTCGGCATGTTGCGTCTGCTCATCGATCGGATTAACACTTGTCCGACCGAGACCTGACCGGGTCCGGCCAACGGACGATGGGCGATTCACCGAAAGTCACCGTTTACGACACGACCCTGCGTGATGGCACGCAGGGGACGGGTATTTCGTTCAGCGTGCAGGACAAACTGCGCGTGGCCGAGCGGTTGGACGAATTCGGCGTCGACTACATCGAGGGCGGCTGGCCCGGGTCCAATCCGAAGGACGTCGAGTTTTTCGCCGAAGCGGCCAAGCGGAAATGGAAGCGCGCCAAGATTGCGGCCTTCGGCATGACCCGGCGCGGCGGGGTCAAGGTGGAAGACGACGCGCAAGTGCGCCAGTTGCTCGAGGCGGGGACCCCGGTGGTCACAGTCGTAGGCAAGACCTGGCCGCTCCACGTCACGGAGGTTTTCGGGGTCACCTTGGACGAGAACCTGGCCATGATCCGCGACACAGTGGCTTTCCTCAAAGCCAACGGGCGCGAGGTTTTCTACGATGCGGAGCATTTTTTCGACAGCTACCGGGAGAATCCGGAGTATTCCTTGGCCACCTTGCGCGCGGCGGCCGAAGCCGGTGCCGATCTGGTCGTGCTCTGCGATACGAATGGCGGAAGTCTGCCGGGGCTCGTCGCCGCAGCAACCCAAGCGGCCCGTGCGGCGATCACAGCGCCGGTCGGCGCGCACACCCACAACGACTGTGGTCTCGGTGTGGCCAATGCACTGGCCGCGGTCGAGGCCGGGGCGGTGCAGGTGCAGGGCACGATGAACGGCTACGGCGAGCGGGTCGGCAACTGCAACCTGACCACGCTGGTGCCCGTCTTGCAGCTCAAATGCGGGGAGGCGCTCGTCGACGATCTCGAGCGGCTGACCGAATTGTCCCGCTTCATCGACGAGGTGGCCAATGTGCCCCACGACATCCGCGCGCCGTTCGTCGGCGGCGCGGCGTTCACCCACAAGGGCGGACTGCATGTCCATGCCGTGCAGAAGTTGGCGCGCTCCTACGAGCACATCGATCCGTCGCTGGTCGGGAACGAGCGGATCGTCACGATTTCCGACCTCTCCGGACAGACCAATGTGTTGGTCAAAGCGGAATCGATGGGCTTCAAGTTCGCCAAAGGTTCGCCCGAGGTGGCCAAGGTCCTCGGCGAGGTCAAACGCCTCGAGCACGAGGGTTACGAATTCGAAGCGGCCGAGGCGTCGTTCGAGCTGCTTATCCGGCGCGTTCTCGGACAGCACCGTCCGCTTTTCGAACTCGACGAATACAAATGCGATTTCCTGCGCAGCGGGAATCCAGCCGGCGAATGGAACAAGTGCACGGCCATGGTGCGGATCCGGGTCAACGGCGCGGAGGTGCACAAGCAGGGGCATGGCGACGGTCCGGTCAACGCCCTCGACGCCGCCTTGCGGCTGGCCCTCGAGCCGTATTATCCCGTGATCGGCCGCGTCCGTCTGGACGACTACAAAGTGCGCATCATCAACGGCCGCCGCGGCACCGCGGCGCGCACGCGCGTCTTCATTTCCTCGACCGACGGCAAGGCGGAGTGGGGGACCGTGGGGGTGTCCGACAACATCATCGAAGCGAGCTGGCAGGCGCTGGTGGACAGCTTCGATTACGCCGTTTTGCGCGCGGGGCGCGAGGTCTGACGCCGCTCAGCGCAGCGGATCGCCGTAGCGGTCGACTTTGAAGTCCGGGCGCTGCCGCGGTTTGGCCGGCTCCTCGGAGCGGGCCGGAGCCGCACCCATGGTGTCGACGATGCGGGTCTGCAATTGGAAGGTGTTGATCGGCACGCGGACGCGGCGGTTGCCGCCTTTGAGCTGGCGTCGTCCGAGAATGAACTCGTAGGGCCGGAAGTAATTGCTCAGATCCCGGCGATAGGATCCTTGGTTGATGCCGATGCGCAGGTTTTTGCGGATTTCGAAGTGCAGGTGCGCCGTATACATGCCGCGGTTGGTCCCGATGCTGCCGACCAACTGGCCTCGCTGCACCTGCTGCCCCTCGCGCACGAACATCTGGTGCAGGTGCGTGTAAAACGAGTCGGCGTAGTTCCACTTTCCGTCCTCCCAATAGGCGTGGCGAACGATGACCGTTTTGCCCCAGCCCATGCGCGCGTCGCGGGAGTAGATGACCAGGCCGTGGGCCGAGCTGTAGACGGGCGCCCCGAGGTCGGTGTTGCCGCCGCCGTTGCCGTTCCAGTCGTCGCCCATGTGACGCCCGACGATGAGTCCGCGCGAGCGGTAGTATCCCTCCGCATCCGGTTTGCCCACCGGCATGTCGAAACCGTCGGCACTGCGGGTCGCGGCGAACTGCACGCCGGTTTCCGCGACCGCCGTAAGGGGCGCGGCCAACAGGCAGGCGAGGGCAATGCGGGGCAGGCGGACCGGCAACATGGTGGATGGAAAGATTAAAGGGCCGTCCGGCCACGGGCAAGCGCCACGGCTTGCGCGCCTCGGGCGCGAAAGGTAAGAAGACGCCCGTGGATTCGCTTTTGTTCCTCGGCACGGGTCCGGGCACGCCGGTGCAGGGAAGGTTCTTTTCCTCGGTCCTGCTGCGTGCGGCGAAGGCCACGGTGCTGGTCGATGCGGGCGAACCCTGCAGTCAGCGCCTGCACGAGGCCGCGGTGCCCGTTGCGGAACTCGATGCGGTTCTCATTACGCACGGACATTCCGATCACACCGGCGGTCTACCCATGCTGCTCCAATCGGCGTGGCTGGAACGGCGGACGCGCCCCTTGGTGGTTCATCTTCCGTCCGAGTTGATCGTGCCGCTGCAAGCGTGGCTCGATGCGGTGTTCCTGCCGGCTTCGCTGCTCGGCTTTCCGCTGGAGTTCCGCGCGTGGGAGGCGGGGCGGACGGAAGAAGTCGCGCCCGGGCTGCGGGTCACCCCGTTTGCCACCACGCATCTCGATGGACTGAAGCGAATGATCGATCCGGCGGCCGACGACCGCTTCAAGGTCTTCGGCCTGACTGTCGAAACCGGGGAGCATCGCGTCGTTTTTTCCTCGGATTTGGGCGCGCCATCCGACCTCGCCGCGCCGATGGCCGAGCACTGCGACGTGCTGGTTTGCGAATTGTCGCACTTTTCTGCCGATGAGCTTTTCGCTTTCCTGCGCGGCCGGGAGATCGGGCAGCTCCTTTTAACCCATCTGGCGGGAACCCTTGCCGGTCGGGAGGAGGAAATCGCCGCGGCCGCGCGTGTGGCTCTGCCGCAGGTCGGCCGCATTGAAGTGGTTCGCGACGGTGACGAGGTGAAGTTCTGATCAGGCTTCCGCCGGCGGAGGCGGCTGGAAGGGCGGAAGGCTGCCCGGTGGCGGTTGATTGACCCGCACCACCGGGACGGGAAAGCGCATGCGCATGTCGCCGTCGAGGCGAATTTCCACGTGATGCACGCCGAACTTCTTGACCTGCACCCCGC
>JBIKXZ010000060.1:0-11915 GCA_044355525.1 Chthoniobacterales bacterium | reverse complement strand
CGGGCTTCATGGTGAAAGTGGTCGGAGTGGCCGGCGTGATGGGTTGGGTGCCGAATCCGGTGGTCTGTGGAATCTGCGGCGGCTCGTATTCTTCAGGATAACGAAATTCGCGCACGACTTCCACTGTGGCGGAAGATCCGCTTTTGGTTGTGACCTTCGGAGCCGAAAGAACATCGATGCCCTTTTTTTGGTTCAAGGCCCGCAAAACGACTTGGAACTGCGGATTGGTGAAGACGCCGGCCAGCGAGAGAATGCCCGCGGCGGGGGCGGTGACGGGGTTCCCGAGCAAAAGTGCGTCGACGGCGTTGGCCGCGATGGCCACCCCACCGGTCCGATTGCCCGCGGTCAAGGGTCCGCCAAAGGGAGGGCCAGCAACGGGGGCCTCGGTTCCAGGATAGAGAAACGGGTAATAGCCGGTCGCTCCCCCGGCGGGTGTAATCGCATTAAACTGGTTGCCGACGGTTCCGCCCCCGCCGTAGATGCCGGATCCAGCGCCGAGTGCAAACTGGCCGAGGAGCCAGTCGAAACCGAGCTCCTTGAGGTTGCGCTGAGAGACCTCGATGAACTTGGACTCGATCTCCACCTGCGAGGGAACAGCGCCGGTGGAGCTTTCCACCAGGGCATCGACCAGATCAAGGTTCTGCTGAGTGTTGCGGACAATAAGGCGGCTGCTGCTGGCGAGGAAGTTAGCGCTGGCACCCTGCGGAAATTGGACGCCTTGAGACTCGAGAAAGTCTTTGGCCCGACTGCGAGCTGCAGTTTCTCCAGTCACGCCTGTGTCAGCAGCCCCGCCGCTCGGCAGGCTGGTGATGAAGCCGGGGGGAACGCGGTATTCTTTGGTGATCAGCGGATCGGTCAACTCGTTGGGGTTGTTCGGCACGATAAGCACGGCATAGGGCTCGACCTTGACCTTGAGATTGGCCAAGCGGGTGATGTAGTCGAGCGCCTCGCGCAACGGAATATTGGCGAGATCGATGGTGATGGTCTGCGACGAAGCGGCAGCATCCAATTTGAGGACAATATTGACTCCGCGATCCCCGGCGTCCGCTGCGTCGCGATCCTGCTGAGCCGAAACACTACGGAGATACTCGATGGCTTCGCGCACGGTAGCGTCCGTGAAATTGAGCCGCGGAACCATGATTTCATCGAGCTTGCGGTTGACCGATTGAGTGCCGCGGGCCGTGAGAACAGGTTGCTCGAGAACGGCGGCAGGTCCTAGGTCGGCGCGCTTGATCGGCGTTTCCCACGCTTTGTCGACTTCGGTGATCATGGCTGCACGTGTGTCGTTGTAGGCCGCCTCGGCGATGCGCGTCTTGCCGAGGTTGACCTGCTCCATGCCGCGGCGGGCGGCAACGTTGTAACGGTCGAGGCGCAGGACTTGCTCGTATTTGCCCATGGCCTCGTCGAATTGCGCTGAGTCATAAAGGCCCTGCGCGTCGAGCAGTAGTTTTTTCACTTCCTCGACTTTGCTGACGAATCCCGGGGTGACGGTCTTGTTGAAATAGTCCGGCGACTCGAGACGGGCGAGGAGACGCTGCGCCGGCTTGTAGTTCGGGTTGTATTGCGGCTCGAGCAGGACATTGACGGTGGTTTCGGCATCCTGCCAGCGACCTTCGGCGATGCGCTGTTCGGCAAGCCCCATGACCGCCTTGGAAAACCCGTCGAGCGCCACGGCGCGCAAGTGCCGCACATTGGGTGCATCAGGCAGCACATCGACGGCGGCTTTGTATTGCGCGTAGGCCGTTTCGTAATCGCGCTGCATAAGCGCCTCGGATCCGCGGGCCATGGCTTGGGGCGCGTATTCCTCGGCCAACTTCATCCGCTTGGCGATTTCGAACTCGGCTTGCGCTTCGATGCCTGAGGACGGCCCCTGGGACGAACCCGTGCCGCCAGCGTGGGCAAGGCACGTCAGACTGGCCCCTGAGAGGACAAAGGCAACGATCCGCGCGATCCGCGGCACGTTCGGCATAGAGAGTTGGGATCCAGTGGATTGCATTACTGGGGCGTGACTTCAGGCGGGACCTCGGCGGCGGGGGCGGTGCCCCGAAAGGGAATCTCGTGCCGGTCGCCCGTCTGCAAGTTTTCGATGATGGCCTTTTCCTCTTTGACGTCAACCAGTTTGTAGGTATCGGCCTCGCCCAGTTTGAAGGTCTCGCCAGAGCGCAATTCGTAGGTCTGACCGCCGCTGCGGGTGTCCTGCAAGGTGGCCAGCGAATAGGGCGAGTCCTTGACTTCGCCACGCTGCAACTCGATCTCCATGCCGTCTGCCGTGTTGCGCAGGAAAGCGACGGGAACTTCCTCTTCGACATTGGTTGTCGGGTTGAATTGCTTGCGCAGTTCGGCCCGTTCGAACTTGAGCGGCGTGGCTTGGTCCTTTTCCTTTCCGTCGGCGCCGCGCTCGGCCAGCACGATCATGTCGTTCTGCCGGTAGAAACGCGTCGAGCCGGAAAGCTGGGTCGGGTTTTCCGCGCTGATGGTGTTGATCGAAACCTCGTTGAGAGAGCCGGTGGGCAGGCTCATGAACTTGACGCGCAACTTGTCGATTTTGCTGCCGATCAGGCGCAGCTTCGTCCAGAGAGCCGGCTTTGAAGCGGCGTCCTGCGGATTGGTCTTGCCCTCGAATTCCTCCCGGTTGGTGAAACCGTCGGCATCGGGGTCGTTGTCGGGCAGGTTGGCGTCCGTGTAGTTCAAGTTGTGTTCGAGAATCCACGAGTTGGCGATGCCGGGAAAAAGTTCTGCTCCGCTCTCGAGGATATCGACCAGGGCGCCGTCGCGCAGGAGGTAGACGCGGCTGACGAAGAGCGAGCCATCACCAGCCTGCCAGGTCTGACGGGCATCCATTTGTGCGCGGTCGGCGCGCAACCGGGCAATGGACGCATCCTCGACGAAAGCCTCGCCTGAGGTCGGGGGCGGCACCGCAGCAAACTGGGCGGACAGCTGCCCGGCATTCATCGCCATGAGGAGTGCGACTGCCGCAAGCACTAGGCCCCCGAGGATGAGTAGATAACGATCGTAATGGGCTTTTAACTGGTCCATCGGGTTCATTCGGTCTTTCGCGCGCCGACCGAGACCGCGGCGAGGCGCAGGTTGACAATGGCCAACTCCTGCCCGAGCACGGGTTTGATAACCTCGGCATCGGCTTCCTCGCCGGCCGCGGAGGCCTTGGTGGGGCCGGCGGGGACGCTGTTGGTCACGCCGACGAGGCGGACAAAGACCGGCGGTTGAGATTCGAGGATGCGGTTGAAGGCGGTGCGGAAAGCAGATTGTTCGGCGATGAAGCGCACATCGAAAGGCGCGAGCACAAGATCGGGAAGCTCTTGACTGGACGCCGGGGTGTCTTGGTCGCGCTTGCGGCGGGGCTTGCGCTCGTCTTCATCATTGTCCTCCGCAGCAGCTCCTTCGGCGGCGAGCGGTTGCCGCGCGATCGCGGCAATTTCCCGGACCTTGGCATCGACGAGCATGCCGGCCACGCCGTGGATCGACTCGAGCTGCAGGGCCAGCGGGCCGGCGGCCGCGGCGGGAGGCGGTTGCGTTTCGTAAGCTTCGAAACCGAGGTAGAATCCTTCGCCCAAAGTCACGCCGTTGGCTGCAGCACGGGAGGTGATGTCGTTGACCTTCTCGCGGAGCAAGTCCTGAAATCCTTGTGGCGTGGTCGCCGGCGTCTCGACCTCGAAACTCTTGCCGATATCCGCGAGCATGGAGCGGGCTGCGTCGAGCTCCTCTTGTGTCAGGCGCACATTCTCTTCGCTGGGGAAGGGCTTGTTGCCTTGCAGACTCTTGAGCGAGCGCTTCTGCTCTTCGTGAAGCGTTGCTTCGGTCTGGTAACGGCTGTGCGCGTCATAAAGGAAATACATCGAACCGAGCAAGAGAACGGCGGTGACGAGCGCCAACAGTCCGAGGAACGGATTTTGTTTGAACCAGTCCATCAGAGCGGAATCGGCCGCGCCAGCGGGAGCACGAGTTTGTAGTCGTAGGCCCACGCTTCGCCGCTTTGCGTGGCGCGCAGTTGTACGACGGAGGTTTTGTTTTCCTCGGTGATGCCGAACACGGCAGAGCCCGCGAGGGACTCGACGAACGTATCGACGACTGCGGGTCCGTCGTCGTTCTCCAAGTAGAGGCCATCGATCATCAGCGCGGTGATTTCAGCCGGGGCGGACTCTTCTTCGGCTGCTTCGCGCTTTTCGGGCACGACCCAAGCGGCACCACTCTCGGCCGTTTCCATCACCTGCTCGCCGACCATGGGACGAAGTTTGGTCACCCAAATGTTGCGGCCCGGCAACTTGGTGTTGATTTCGTTGAGCACGGTGGCCCACGCGCTCCGCAGCACCGGGGCGGCGGCGAGATCGGCAGCGTCCTCGAGGAGGCGACGGCGTTCCCCGGTGAGGCGATCCAAGTCGGCCTTCAAAGCGGTGAGCGGCTGCGCCTGTGATGCCATTTCCGCGTTCAATGCCGCGACATGGCGGGCGGCGCGATCGTAGTAGAGGCCGGCCACGAGCAGGGCGCCGACGAGGGTCGCGGCAGCGGCGACGAGGAAAGGACGGCGGCGGCGATCGGCCTCGGCAGCTACGAGGGATGGAGCCTGCAACTGCACTTGGAGCGGGCAGTGCTCGGAAAGCTCGCGCAGGGCCAAGCCAGTGCACTCACCGAGACAGTGGGCGCCGGAGGCCAAGGCGGCGGTGTCCACGCCGCCAGCCACGCCGACGCGGCGCAGGGGATTGAAGAACTCGATGGGCAGCGAGAGCTTCTCGTTGAAAAACTCCAGTGTGTAGGGCAGCGAAGCGCCGCCGCCCGCGAGATAAACGCGCATCGGCGCGGAGCCGTGCTGGTTGGTGCGGTAGAAGGTGATCGAGCGGGTGATTTCGTTGTGCACGCGGGTCATGACCGTGCGTGCAATTTTCCCAGCCTCGGCGGCATCGGCATCCTTGGCCCCGGCGTAATTGCCCGGCGGGGGAATGAACGCCTCGGCCACTTTGTATTCCTCGACCTCGTGGAAGGGGCGCCCTTCGAATTTTTTCTGGAGGGCGCTGCTGATCGAGTTGCCGCCGACCGGCAGGGTGCGGATGAAAAGTTGCTCGCCCTCGATGAAGATGAGATTCGTGGCGCGCGCGCCGATGTCGACGAGGAGCGAGCAGCCCTGCGAGTCCGGATAGTTGTAGCGGAAAGAGTTATAAAGGGCAACGGGCGAGGTCTCGATCAGCGAGGGAGTCAGTCCGGCACCGGCGAGGGCTTCGACCGTGCCTTCCAACTGGTCGCGTTTGGTGGCAAGGATGAGTGCGCCGAGCTTTTCCGGATCTTTCTCGGGCAAGACCTGATAGGCCCAAGCCACTTCCTCGATGGGATAAGGCACATTTTGCTGGGCCTCGAAATGCAGGACTTGGCCGACCTGCTCCGGGGCCACTTGCGGGATCTGGACGAAGCGCGCGAAGACACCTTGCGAGGGAATGGCGCAGGCCACGGGACCGCCGCCTTTCCAGCCGACCTTGGCCTTGAGTTCGGTCAGGGCGATCTTGAGCTGTCCGGCCCGGCTGGCGTCGGCCGCGGGATCGGCGACCAAGCCGCTGCGGCCGTAGGCGGAGAGCGTGAGACCTCCGTTTGCGGCGCGGTCGAAGACGGCCATGGTGACCGTTTGCATGCCCAAGTTGAGGGCGGCGACTTTGGCGGGAGGTTTCATCGGCCGGTGAACTGCACGGGACCGGACGGGATCACATCCCGGCGGGACGCGCCTTGATCGCCTCGTAATAGTCCCAAGCGAGCGGGGCGAAAGGCGTTTCGTTCTTGTTCAGCACGTAGCCGGTGACCTGCTGCAGGGTGCTCCACCATTGGCCGCGGCCTTTCCAGCTGGATTCGGCGACGAGTTGGCCCTGCTTGGTGATGGTCACGCCGACATCGACGATGGCGGACGAGGCGCTGTTGGGGGTTTTGCCCTCGAAAAAGCGTTCGAGCGTGCGCGGACTGACATACATGACGGAATTCATCGCCTTGGCCTGCGGGATGGCCGCGTGGGTGACCGAACCGGTCAAAAGCGTGCCCTGCGGGTTCTCGCGACTCTTGTTGTTGAGGAGGATGTAGTAGTTGAAGGTGAGTTCATCGAGGAACTCGGGCTTCTTGTCCCGCGGCTGCCAGTCGAAGGAGACTTCGACTTCGAGCCAGTCTTTGTTCTTCGCGACCTTTTTGTTCTTGGGACCATAGCTGAAATTGTATTCCGGCGTGGTCACCATGTCGGGAGTCAGCTTGGTGATCTGGAAATCTTTGGAGAGTTGCTGGGCTTGGGTCGAGGCGGCGACCACGGCGAGGAGGAGGACGGGGAGGAGGCGTTTGCTCATGAGGATGGACGGTGTAGTTGAGGGTTGATCGACAGAGTAGAGACTACGCGCCGAGTCTGCCGGAGGCGAGACTTTCCGCTTCAGTGGGCGCCCTTGCCGAAAAGGACGACAGGGACAGTGCGAAGGAGGATGCTCAGGTCGAGGCCGAGCGACCAGTTGTCGATGTATTGGACGTCGAGTTTGACCCAGTCATTGAAGTCTTTGACGAAATTGCGGCCGCTGATTTGCCAAAGGCAGGTCAAGCCGGGCTTCATGCTCAGGCGGCGGCGATGGGCGGTCAGTTCGAAATTGTCGACCTCGTAGAGCGGCAGGGGACGCGGGCCGACCAGACTCATCTGGCCGAAGAGCACGTTGAAAAGCTGGGGAAATTCGTCGAGGCTGGTTTTGCGCAGCCAGCGGCCAAAAGGCGTGATGCGCGGGTCGTTTTCCACTTTGAAAACCGGACCGCTCATCTGGTTGAAGGCCCGCAACTCCTCCTGCTCCATCTCGGCGCCGGTGCGCATGGAGCGGAATTTATACATGGTGAACGGGCGGCCGTGGCGCCCGGCACGACGTTGTTTGAAGATGACCGGTCCGGGCGATGTCAGCTTGATGATCGCGGCGATGACCAGGAAAAATGGCAGCAGCAGGAGGATGCCCAAGAACGCGCCGATACGGTCCATTGCCGTCTTGACCAGCAGGGCCCACGAAAGGTCGGGGGTGACGCGAAACACGAGCATGGGCGTTGCTCCCAGCGCGTCGTAGGTCGGACGGGCAATGGCGGCGCGCACGAAATCGGCCGCGACCCAGGCCTCGACGCCTTCGGTTTCGCAGGCCGCGATGGCGGGCTGGAGGTTGTCCGTCTTCTGCTCGCCGAAGGCGAGCACCACGCGGCCCACGCTGTGGCGGTGCATGGCTTCGACAAGCTTCGTCACTGTTTCGCGCGTGAGGTCGACGCGTTCGGCGACGTTGATCTCGAGCCGCTGCACGGGCGTCAGTGAGGCCACCAGCGCATCCATCGGTTCCGGCGCCCCGGCGAGAATGATGCTTTCCCCGTGTTCGCCCCGGCGCAGCTTGCGCAGGCGGATGTCGCGGTAAACCGCCTCGCGCAAAAGCAGTCCGGCCGGCGCGAGGAGGATGAAAAGGAAAAAGGCTGAGCGGCTGGGGATGCTCAGCTTGAGGAAAACCACGCAGGCCCCGAGGATCAAACCGATCCACACGCCGGCGTAGGCGATCTGACGCAGCGAGCGCCGCAGGGACTTTTCCAGCGGGTATTGGTAGAAGCCCTGCATTTCCAGCAGCAAGGGCCCGAAGAGCGCGACGACAATGAACATCCAGAGGAACCCCTCCAGCGGCGGGATCTCAGGCAGCACATCGAAGTCGATGATTTGGTAACGCCGCAGCGCGTAGGCCAGATAGAGAGCGACGGCCAGAATGAGCCCGTCGGCAATTTGGTTGACCTGAAGCGACAGTTCCTGTTTGCGGGAAATCATGATGACCGTGGCGGGCTCCAGTTACGCATGGCAGACCGGCCCTGAAGCTGCAATATATGCAGATTGCCCGCATGAGCCCGAAAAAAAATCCGCGCCATCCCGCCCCGCTCGTCGTGGCCACCGCCCACACTGCGCAAGGCTTGCCAGAGGCCACCGCGCTCCGGCCGGGGCAGGTTGGTCTTGTCGAGATCCGGTTGGATGCATTGGCTGCCAAGGCGCGGGAGTTGGACAAAGCTTTGTCGCGCATCCGGGTCCCGATCCTGCTCACCGCCCGTCATCCGTCCGAGGGCGGGGCCGCCTCCCTGACCATCGCCCGGCGCTGTGCACTGCTGGAGCGGTATCTCCCGCAGGCGGCGGCGGTTGATGTGGAATTGCGCTCGGTCTCCGCACTGGCCGGCGTGCTCGACGAAGCGGCCTGGCGCAAAGTGCTGCGGGTGGTATCCTTCCATGATTTCCGTCGAACCCCTAGTCTACCCCGGCTCCGCGAAATCGTGCGGAAGTCCGCGGCGGCCGGGGCCGATATCGTAAAAATCGCCACCCATCTCCGCGGGGCCCAAGACTTGGCTGTGCTACTCCTCCTTCAGGGGGGCGCCAAAGTGCCCCTAGCCACTATGGGCATGGGGCCATTGGGCAAAGTGTCGCGCTTGGTCCTCGCTGCGGCGGGTTCGCGGCTCAATTACGGCTACCTCGACAAGCCGCAGGTGAAAGGCCAATGGCCCGCGCTCGAATTGGTCCGGCGCATCGGGGAGGTGGCGCCGTGAGCGATTGGTGCAAAAAGGCGCAAGCCGGTGAACTGACCGCCGCCCAAATCCGCGAGGTGGCGCATTGGCTCCTCGATGAATCCGTTTCCGCTGAGGACAAAGCCGGTTTCCTCGGACTTTTCCATCAACGCGGCGAGACCCCGGCGGAAGTGGTGGCACTGGCCGAGACCATTCTCGGACACGCGGTGCCATTCGATGTGCCGGCCGACCTGCGCCCGGTCATCGACGTTTGCGGCACGGGCGGCGACAAGCTCGGGCTCTTCAACATTTCCACGACGGTCATGTTCGTCGCCGCCGGGGCGGGCGCGCGGCTGGTCAAACACGGCAACCGCGGCATCACCTCCAAAAGCGGTGGTGCCGATGTGCTCGAGGCGCTTGGCGTGCCGGTCGATCTGCCGGTAGCCCGTTTGCATGATATGTTGGGAGAAGCGGGTGCTGTGTTTCTCTTCGCGCCGTGCTTCCATCCGGCCTTCAAAGCCGTCGCGCCGGCCCGGAAACTTCTGGCCGAACGTGGGCAACCCTCCGTCTTCAACATGCTCGGACCGCTGCTCAACCCCGCGCGTCCCGAGGGTCAGTTGACGGGAGTCTTCCACGAGAAGCTCGTTGCGCTTTATGCCGACGTGCTCCCCGGATTGGGGCGCGAGCGGGCGTGGGTCGTGCACGGTCGGGCGGGGGAAGCCGGGGTGATGGACGAAATTTCCACCTTGGGTCCGACGCTCATTGCCAAGGTTTCGGCCGACGGCGCGACACGGGAAACGGTCCAACCGGCGGATCTCGGTGTTCCCGTGGCGGAACTCGAGGCGCTGCGCGGCGGGGATGCCGCGGACAATGCCCGGTTGCTGCTCGAAATTCTCCGCGGCGAGCACCGCGGAGCGGCGCGCGACATTGTCATAGTCAACGCGGCCGCCGCCATTGTCGTGGCCGGATTGACCGCGGATTGGGCGGAAGCCAAGGAGCGCGCGGCGACGTCGATCGACAGCGGGGCCGCGGAGCAGGTCTTGCAAAGGATGCGCCGGACCGCGGGTGCGGCTTGAGTCGGTAGATCCGGTTGGCTCAGCGGGCCGCGGAATTCCTTCGCCTAACCGCCCTCCGCCGCCGCGGCATTCATGATCTTGACCCAGATCGGCAGCGCGAGCGTTGCGCCATAACCTCGATCGACGATGCGTTTCGGTTGGTCGAAGCCGACCCACACGCCGCAGGTCGTTTCTGCATCCCACCCGATGAACCATGCGTCCTTGTAGTCGTTGGTTGTGCCTGTTTTACCTGCCGCTTCGCCGCGGTAGCCGAAGGCCGCGGCCACTTGCCCTGTGCCGCGGGTCATGGCCTCGCGCAGAACGCTCGCGGTCAAGCGGGCCACCTGGCTCGGCAGGATGCGTCGCACGGCGCCCCGATAGCGATAAAGCACGCGTCCCTGCGGATCTTCCACACGGTCGAGGAGGTGGGGCGTGGGGGAGACGCCGTCGTTGGCCAGCGCGGCGTAAGCCGTGGTCAGGCCACGCAGCGTGCCGCTGAAGGAACCGAGGAAAATCGACGGGTATTTCGGGACATCGGATCCGAGTTCGGCGGCGAGGATATTCTCGCGGACGCGCTCGATGCCGGCGATGGCTCCGACGCGCACGCTCATCGTGTTCCGAGAGAGAATCAATCCGTCCTTCGCCGGCAACATGCCGCGGTAGGTGTCGTCGCTGTTGGACGGGTTGTAGTTGGCGTAAGCCGGGGGCAATTCGCCCGGAGCCAGACGGTCGTCGCTGATCGGGGTCTGCGGATCGAGGCCTGCGGCAAAAGCAGAGGCGTAGACAAACGGCTTCACCGAGGACCCGATCTGACGCTCGGCAAAATACGCGCGGTTGAATTTGCTCGTGGCATAGTCGCGTCCGCCGACCAGCACGCGGATCCCGCCGCTGTGGTTGTCGACCGCCATGGCCGAGGCCTGCACGTAAGGCGTGCCTCCGCGGCTTTGCGGGTCGACCGAAGGGGTGTCCGACTTTTTTTGGTGCGGATAACCGGCGCGGGATTCGACGGCGGTGAGTTGTTCCTCGACCGCGGCCACCGCGGCGCGCTGCATGGGGCCGTCGAGCGTGGTGTAAATCCTCAGCCCCGCACCATCGAGCACGTCCTGCGGCAGAACGCGCTCGAGTTCCCGCCACAGCAATTCCATGGCCCAATCCTCCTGCGGCGGTGCGGGCTTCTCGGATGCGAGCAGCACCGGCTCGGACTGGGCTTCGAGGCGCTGCCGCGGGGAGATGAAACCTTGATCCTCCATCTGGCGCAGGACGATGTTGCGCTGTTCGAGCGCGCCGTCAGGGTCGCGGAACGGGGAGAGGCGGTTGGGGCTGCGGATGAGGCCGGCGAGCAAGGCGGACTCGGACAACGTGAGGTCCGCAGCCGGCTTGCCGAAATAGGCCTGCGCTGCCGTTTCGATACCGAACAGACCCGAGCCGAAATAAATGCGGTTCATGTAATGCGTGAGAATTTCGTCCTTCGAGAGGACGGCCTCCATGCGTACAGCCAAGGCGGCCTCGAGAATTTTGCGGTGCATGTTCTGGCCGCCGAGCGGGAAACTGTTGCGCGCCAATTGCTGGGTCAGTGTGCTCCCGCCCTGACGGACGCCTCCCGCCGCGAGATTGGCCATCGCGGCCCGGGTGATGCCGACAGGATCGACGCCGAAATGCTCGAGAAACCGGGCATCTTCGCGGGCGATGACTGCGCGGATAAACCATGGACCGACTTTGTCCAGCGGCACCGTCCGGCGGTTCTCCCCGGAGAGACGCGTGTAGACCTGCCCGCGGCGATCGATGACCAGTGAGCTTTCCGGAATGCGTCCGACCTCGCGCAGGTCGAAGGTCCACGCCCAAGCCAGATAAAAAGCCCCGATCAGTCCCCAGAGCAGGAAGCAGGCGAGAATGAGTCGCCCCAAGCGCCGCGTGCGCTGACGGCGTTTGCGCCGCCGGCGCGCGCGCGGTCGCAACAGGCTGATGCGGTGCGCCCCGGGGTGACGGACGCCTGATCGCTTTTGTGGCATGCTGTCGGGGACTCTATCACTGAAGCGCGGGGCGTCCGCCGAAAAATCGGCTTTCCTCCGGTGCGGGCTGCGTCCAGCGTTGTCGCGCTATGACTGACGCAAACCATACCAAATCACCCGGCTGGACTTTGTTCCAGGGAATCCTCCTCATTGTGCTCGGCGCGCTGGCGATCGCCTTTCCGCTTTTCGGCACCATCGTGGTCGAGCAGCTCTTCGCGGCACTCCTGCTCATTGCGGGCGGCTACGCGCTGGCCGCGGCCCTCGGACGCAAGGAGTCCGGCACCGCCTCCCGTGTTGTCTCGGGTTTATGGGCCGTGCTGACCCTCGTAACCGGTCT
>JBIKXZ010000059.1:0-11940 GCA_044355525.1 Chthoniobacterales bacterium | reverse complement strand
TTCAGCGCCAACTCCGGCGGCGCGTGGGACAATGCCAAAAAATTCATCGAGCACGGACACTATGGCGGCAAGAATTCCGACGCCCATAAAGCCTGCGTGGTCGGCGACACGGTCGGCGATCCGCTCAAAGACACCTCCGGTCCTTCGATGAACATCCTCATCAACGTGATGTCCATCGTGGCCTTGGTCATCGCGCCGCTGTTGAAGTAAGCAACTTCCGCGGCACTGCGTCGGCGGGGATGCCGACGCTACAGGCCCATGTGACGGCGCCGTCCCCGGCGCCAGTCGTTCATAGCCCCGTCACAACTGACAAGGCTTCAGCCCGTTCAGCGTGGTCTGCACCTCGCGCACGACTTTGCCTTTCAGGTCGCGGATCTCCAGTTTGATGGTCGGATCTTCCTCGCTCCAATCGACGGCGATCCAGCCGAAGTTCGGCTCGTTGTACACCTCGTCACCCGCGACGCGGAAGCGGTTCGGTTCATCGGGTAACCCGGTCTGGTTCAGTCCGCTCGAGGTGATGTCATAGAGCGGATAAAAAGGCCCTCCGTCCGTTTCCGGCGGCAGCAGGGAGATATCCGAGCTGTGGCGGTCGCCGCTCAGGATGACCACATTGGTCGCGGTATCGCGGATCAAATCGAGGAGTTTCTTCCGTTCTTTCGGCAGGTTGCCCCATTTTTCCCAGCCGTGGTCGAGGGCGAGGACTTGGATGCTGCTGACCAGCAACCGCAGCTCCGCCGGCTTCTTCAGCTCCTCCGCCAACCAGGCCCATTGTTCCTCCCCGAGGATCGTGCTGTCGCTCTCCTCGTCCGGCAGGTAACGCCCGACCTTCTTGCCGCTCTCCGCCCGTGCTGCCCGCAGTTCGTCCTTGGTCATCTTGCGGATTGGTCCGCGGAACCAGCGGGTGTCGAGGAGAATGACCTGCACGCGCTTGCCCTCCGGTCCGTAAATTTTCGCATCGTAAACCCCGCCGCGCTCCCGCAGCGGTGAATCCTCCGGTGGCTGGAAAAATTCCATAAAGGCCTCCTTGGCTACTTCCTTGCCCTCGAACTCCGCGCCCGCATCGTTCTTGCCGTAGTCGTGGTCGTCCCATGTGCCGATGACCGGACAAGCCTCGCGGAGTTTCGCGAACTCCGGGATGGCTGCGAGTTCCTCGTAGCTTTTGCGCAACTTCACCGGATCCGCGGTGTCGGCGTAGACATTGTCGCCGGTGAAAATGAACAGCTGCGGCTTCAGCTTGTTGATCGCCTCCCAGATCGGCTGCGGACGGCTCTCGTTGGCGCAGGAACCGAAGGCGATGCGGGAGAGGGGCTCTTCGGCATGGGCATGGACGGCCAGCACGGTCAAAGCGGCGCAGAGGAGGGGACGTGGATTCATGACGCGTCCAAACTACACGCGGCAGGCTCCGGTCAAAGCGCAATCCGGCGCTCGGAGATTGCCAAGCCGCCGGTCCGCCGGTAGTAAACCGGCATGGACGAGAAAGATTACGTGAAATCCGCGACCCGCGGTCTCATCATGGCGCACATTTGCCTCGGTCTGGCTGGCGGAGCCGCAGTGACCCTCTTCGGTTTGCTGGCCTACACGCAGGCTTATCCTCTTGTCGTCTGGGTTCCGACCATCGCTTTGGGCATCGTCACGATTGGTGCGCTTGTCCTTCTGCAGATCGACGCCGCGGCCCGCAAAAAGCGCGGCGAGTAGGGCCGCCCGGTCGTCGCGCGGCTTTCGGACCGCACCCGGCGTGCCTATAGTGCTTCCAGAGGCGCCCGCCCATGATCTCCCGCCGCAAGGAAAAATACCCCGTCAGTCCGTCGCTGCTGCAATATCTGCATCATTTCGGGCGCCGTGCGGACATTCCGCTCGTTTACGACGATCTGCTGCGCTTCGACACGTCGATCCCCTACGAAAACCCTTCGGGCCGCGAGACGCTCTGGCTGACCGTCGCCTACCAACCCGAGGTCATGGCCGCCCTCCAGCCGCAGCTCACCCGGATCTACGCCATGCTCAAGGTCGGCGGCGATCTCTCGCGCCTCGACCACCTTTCCGTCGAGCGCATCGACTTCGGCGACTTCGGTAACTCGCGTCCGTTCCGCATCCGCATCATCAACCGCTTCAACGGCAACACCGACCACTACTACGTCAAATACGCCGACGCCTCCCGCATCTACGGCCTCGAGTTGGAGCACCTCCTCTCGCCCTTCCGCATCAACTATTTCGTGCGCGAAAACACCCTCATCGAGGAACACATCGCCGGCATTCCGGGCGACGATTTCATCCGCAGTCACCTCGGGCGCGACGACCTCAACCGCGTGCGCGTGGCCAAGGAATTCGTCAAATTCGCCGAGCGCTGCTACCTGCGCCTGCTCGGCGACATGCGCGCGGTCAACTACATCGTCGACATCACCCCCGACTTCGAGGAAGTCCAATACCGCGTCCGCCCGATCGACTTCGACCAGCAGTGCTACGAAAAGCGTCTCGAGGTCTACCGTCCGCACCTTTTCCCCGACAACAAGCCGGTGGACGAACTCGTCCGCACCCATCTCAACGTTCCCACCATCGTGCAATACCGTCAGGAGGAACGCTCCCAGACCGCCCGCCGCATCCAGGCCGAGAGCCGCCGCTACCAGGCACTCCTCGCCACCATGCGCAAAACCCCGATCGCCCCCGCGGACCATGTTGCCGCGCTGGCCGCGGAACTCGATGCCTACCACGAGTGCCGTGACTTCACTGGCCTCCCCACCATGCCCGACCTCGTCGCCCGCCACCTCGAGCGCCTCCTCCACGATGAGATCCGCGAATAATCCGTAAAAGATTGGCAGCGCGCACGGGATTCGAACCCGTGTACCAGCCTTGAGAGGGCTGTGTCCTAGGCCTCTAGACGAGCGCGCCGTTTCGGAAAACCTTTCAAATCTATACTGGAGAAGTATTTCCTCCGCAACGGCCAAGTCGTTTTTTTGTTGGCTGTCGCTTTACAAGCCACACGAGGCGTGCTTATTTTCCGCACCTCCGCGGCGTATGGGCTTTGTCCATCGTCCGGATTCCCCCCAAACATGCTCACTCGCGCCTCCCTCCGTCGTGCCGCGCTTTTTCCGCGGCAGCTCCTCGCTCTTTTCCTTCTCGCGGCCATGGCGCCCGGGCTCCGCGCTCTGCCGTCCGATCCGCTGCTCAAACTCGATGCGACCTACGGCCTCTTCCCGCGCCCGCAAGGACATCAATACTTCCCGTCCCCGCAGGACTGGCGCGACATTAATATCTACCAACTCTTCACCGATCGCTTCGCCGACGGTGACGCGGCCAACAACACGAGCCAAGCCATGGGCATCAACCGCACCTCGTGGTTCGTCAACAACAGCGGTCGATCGTTCCCCCACAACCGCAACTTCCACCACGGTGGCGACTGGAAAGGCCTCAAGGACAATCTCGATTACCTCACCGGCATGGGCGTCAACGCGGTGTGGATTTCCGGCGTGCAAATGAACGCCCAAGGCCGCGACGGCCGCTACACCCCTTACCACCAATACCATCCGACCGATTTCTTCAACGTCGATCCGGCTCAAGGAACGTTCCAGGAACTCAAAGACCTGATCGACGCCTGCCACGCCCGCGGCATCTACGTGATCCTCGACGTGGTCATCAATCACACGGCCGACCTCAACGGTCTCTGGGGCAACAATCGCGAGCAGGACAAACAATACTGGCCCAACGGCAACGACACCTTCGGTTGGTGGGACAACAACCGCATCCACCCTTTTCCCTTCAACGCCCTCAGCTCTTTCCACCGCAACGGCACGATCAACAACTGGGATGCTTTCCCCGAGACCCTGCGCGGCCAATTCCGCGGCACGGATGACCTCGCTACAGACAGCGGCCACGTCACTTATTGGATCACCGAGGCCTTCAAAAATCTCATCGATGCCACCGATTGCGACGGCTTCCGCGTCGATGCGATCAAGCACGTGGAATACAATTGGGTGAAGAAATGGGCAGACGACATCCGAAAGCACGCAGCGACCAAGGGCAAAAACGACTTCATCCTCTTCGGCGAATTGTTCGTCTACGACAACGCCGCGCTGGCCAGCTACTGCAAAGAGCCAGGTTACTCCTTCAACTCCGCGCTCTTCTTCCCGATGAGCCAGACGATCAAGGGCGTCTTTATCGACGGGCAGGGGACCGGTCAACTCACCCAGGCGCTCAACGCGAAGTCCCAATACGGCGAAGGCGAGAACCGCCTCGTCGCCTTCATCGACAACCACGATGTCAACCGCATCAGTATCCAGAACTCCGGCGACACCGGCAACGACATCTGGAAACTGCGCCCCGCGCTTTCCTTCCTCTATCTCGCCGCACCCGTCCCCTGCCTTTACTACGGCACGGAGCATGCTTTCAATCAGGGCAACCACTTCAACGGACAGGACGCGAGCCAGCAATACGAAGGCCAGCCTTATGACGATGCCGACTGGCAGCGCGAGACGATGTTCGACCGCGGATTCCAACCCGGCCCCGCCCAGGGCAACAAGCTGGCCGAAACCAATGCGCCGCTTTACCTCCATATCAAGGCGCTCAACAACGCGCGCAAAAACCACCCAGCCCTGACCCGCGGCAATTTCACCGAGCGTTGGCAGAGCGGCGCGGCCGGCGCCTACGCATTCTCCCGCGTGCTGCAGGACCAGGAAGCGCTCGTCGCTTTGAATACCTCGGACAACGCCATCAATTCGATCAACCCGCAGGTGGCCAAAGCGAACGGCACCGAGTTCGTTAACGTGCTGAACCCGACGGAAAAGGTCACGGTCAGTGGCGGACGCATCGCCTTCCCCCTCGCCGGCAAGGACACGAAAATTTTCGTCGCCGGTTCTCTTTCCAAAGCTTCCGAAGCACGCGCCACCTCGGATGCGACCGATGTCACAATCACCTACACGCCGAATGACGGACCGCTCAAAACTTTGACCACTCCAATTCAAGTCGAACTCAAGGTCGACGGGGGAGCCGAGCAATTCGTCGACATGACCGCCGGGCCCAACGGCACATGGACCTACAAGCGCCCGTTTGCCGGGATCGCTGCCACGCTCGCGGTCGCTTTCCGCGACTCCGCCGCCATCCCCGTTGTCGACCGGACCGGAGGCGCGGCGTGGACCTTCGACGCCACCAAATTCGGGCAATCGCTCATCACTTGGCTCGGGAACACGGTGACTTTTCCGGCCGGAACGACATCCAACGTCATTACCGCCACCGACGACCTGTGGATCGATATTGAGGCGTATCCCAAGGACGCCGCCGCAGGAGGAAAAGTTATGTTCACGACAAACAACGGCACGAACTGGGGTGAAACGCCTCTCAGAAAGGCCCGCGTCGTCGGAAATAACGACCTGCTCAACGCCAACCTCGGCAAGTTCCCCGGCGGCGCCACCCTCAAGTTTGCCGTGCAAGTGGTCGATACCAACGGCGTGGCACGCTGGGACAACAACGACGGCCAAGATTATACCCGCAACATCCAATTCGGGACCTTGGCCATCGGATGGTTGGGCCGGGTGAACCATTGGCCGACCAACGGCGCTGTCGAACCCACCTCCGACCTTTGGATCAATATCGAGTCGTGGCCGCAAAACGCCGGAATCGGCGGCGAGGTAACCTACAGCGTCGACAACGGTGCCACGTGGCAGACCAAGCCGCTTGCTTTTCGCATCGCGCAGGACAACAACGATTTTTGGAACTGTAACCTTGGAACATTCCCGGCCGGCACAACGGTCAAATATGCCGTCAAGCTGACCGACACCACGGGTGTTGATCGCTGGGACAACAACAACGGGGCGAATTTTACCGCCACGATCAACGGTCCCCTTTCCAGTCTCACCCAGATCGATGCGCCCCAGGCCAAAGGCCGCGCGCCCGGTGTGGCGCCGAGTGTGTCGGTGCGTTTCACCGAAACCGGAGCGCTCGTCATGGACGTCCATGACCAGAGCCCGGGCAACAGCTTTGTCATCCAAAGAACCGACGATTTCGCCAACTGGGCCAAGTTCCCGCCCATTCCGGTGGCTGATCCGGCGGCCAATGTTTGGAACCTCATGAGCGCCGAGGAGGCTGGGGTGGAGCGGATGTTCTACCGCGTCAACGCAGCCGGCAGCGAAACCGACCAAGTCTTCGAAAACAACCCCGCCCGTTTTTCCATCGCAGCCAACCAGAACGGCGCCAAGGAAGCCAACATCGTCTACACGACCGATGGTGGCGTCACTTGGAACACCACCGCCATGACGAAATCCGGCACCCAGGCGGGCAGGGATACTTGGGCCGTTGACCTCGCGGGACTGCCGGGCGGGTCCTTCTTCCAATACGCGATCGAACTGGTTGACCAGCAAAACAGCAGTCGCTGGATGAACAATGGAGGCAACGACTACACGGTCCCTGTGGTTCGTCCCGGGCAGACCGACTTCACGCCGCCGGTGGCTTCGCATTCGCCGTCGAACACCGTGACAGCCGCAGCCACCCTCACGCTCACCCTTAGCGCCACCGACAACCTCGATCCGGCGCCCAAGATCTACTACACGACGGACGGCACGGCACCGACCACGGCGAGCACGCTTTACAGCGCACCCATCGTTGTGACCAACACCAACCCGAATGGCGTGGACATGACCGTCCGCTACTTTGCCGTCGACGCGCAGGACAACCGCTCGGTGCCCCGAACCGTCGATGTCACTGTCGGGCAGACGCAGAGCTTCGGACCGAACAAGCCGTATTCGACCAATCCGACGCTTGGCAAGGCGGTGGCTAACAATGACATCACCATCGACGGCGCCAACACCGGCAACGAGTGGAGCAACGACAAACTGGTCGCCCTCGGTGTGGCCAACGACGATCCGCGCAGTCTTGGCAGCAATTGGACGATGCACGAAGCGCCGCTCAACCTCACGCATATCTGGGCCGCGTGGGATGACAACAACCTTTACCTCGCTTGGCAGTTTGTCGACGTGACCGATGTGATCGACGGCGCCAATGCTGGCGGTGCAGGCAGCGGGCGCATCGGCTCGAACGACGGCATCCTCCATTGGATCGCCCTCGACACCAAGGCGGACCAAGGCGCGACCTTGGACATGTGGGGCAAGAATGCGACGAAGCAAAATGTCCCGCAGCCACTTTGGACCGGCGCGAACAAACCCGACTTCCAGATCTACCTTGCCGGCAGCCTCTGGCAGGGATTCATCTCGCGCGCGGTCAACAATGTCTTTCCGGTTGATGACGGCGGGGTGAATTATTTCAAGATCCTCGGCGGCGGCAGCGCCACGCAACTTGGTTTCCAAGCAGGCAAGGGCGCGCTCTTCGCCGGAACGAGCCTCTGGGGTGTGAACGACGCCGATGCGCGCCGAAATGCCGGTGAGCCTACCATGAATTTCGTGACCCAGGGTCACAACGGGGCGCGGGATTCCTTTTACGAAATCAAGATCCCGCTCAACTTCCTCGGCCTGACCAAGGCACAACTCGAATCGCAAGGTCTCGGCGTGATGATCGGTGCGGGTTCGGCTTCCACCGTGGACGTCCTCCCGCAGGACGACGGCGCCACGCTCGATACCCAAGGTGTCGAAGCATGGAACTCGCCCCTCGAGTGGGGCGACGTCGACTCCATCACGGCGCCCTTTGCGCGCATCGGCGCGTGGTAGAGCATCCGTCAGTCGTCACCATCCTCGGATTGGTCGCCGGCACCCTGACCACGCTGTCTTTCCTCTCGCAGCTGCTCAAGGCGTGGAAGTCGCGATCCACCCACGACATTTCCATCGGCATGTTCTCCATGCTCGCCGTCGGCGTCTTGCTTTGGCTGATCTACGGGTTGGTCACGGCCGACATCCCGGTCATCGCAGCCAACGCCATCACGTTGGTTTTCGTCGCTCTCATCCTTGCTCTCAAGCTGCGCTATCACTGAGGCTGGACCACACAGTCCTTGCCCGCCTGCCGACCCTGCCGCATTCTTCCCGCCCCATCATGACCATCTACATCAAAAGCTTTTGTCCCTGGTGCAAGGAGGCCCTCGCGTGGCTCGATGCACATGGTTACGGCTACGAGATCCGCGAGGTGCTCGAGGATCCCGAGGCCATGACGCATATGCGCGAAATTTCCGGCCAGTCGCTCACCCCGACCATGGAAGTCGACGGCAAAGTTCTGGCCGATTTCGACACCGGCCAGCTCTCCGCATTCCTCGAAGCCAACGGCATCAAGCCTTGAACGAGCTTCTCCTTTTTCTCGGCCTGCTCGTCCTGACCGCGGCCTGCTTCCAGTTCGCGCATCCGATCATGCGCCGGTTGGGACTGCTCAGCGTGGCGGTAACGGTTTTCACGGCCGGTTACCTGCTCGTCGGCCATCTCTGGGGCGGCATCGCCGGCGTGGCGGCGCTTCTCCTTTTGCCGTGGGTCGAAATCCTCCTGCGCATCCGCAAACTCCGCCTGCCTCTGCGCAAGCAGTTGCGCCAGGTGGCTCCGCCCTCGCGCGAGATGTTTCCCGACCTCGCGGAGATCACGGACACGATCGAAGGGGCGAGGTTCGAGCATGCGGCCGACCTCGGCTGGGAGATGGACGGATACCGTCAGTTCCTGCGCCTCTTTGCCAATCCGGAGAAGAGGGAGGAGGCGGCGATCACCTACGTGGAGCAGAATCAGATCGGCTTCCATTTCGCCAGCGTGACCTCGCGGGCGGCGGACGGATCGGTCTACATCACGTGGAATTGCCCGGTGCCTTCCAGCCTCAAGACACTGCCCAACGTCCATCTCCACCGTGTGTCGGGCGAGGCGCACTTCGGGGAGTTGCTGGCTGCGCACGATGCGTTCCTCGCGCAGCGCGGGCTCGAGCGGGAAACCCTGCAGGCCGTCATGCCGGATTCGGTCCGCCTCTCGGTCGAACGCGATATGGAGTCCCAGATGCAGCACAACCTCCGCGAGGGCCTGCTCGAGCGGGAGGGCGAGGAGCACGGGCGGTATTCCTGGCGCGGCATGCTTTTCTTGTGGTGGCAGGTCATGCGCGATATAGTGAGGATTTCGTGAGTGCCCTGTTCCCCATGACCAGGCAATCGCCCTCGTTCGGGCGGGTCGACCAGATCATGGTCGAGGAACGCGCGGCCACCTTCACCAAGCGGAGCATCAAGGCCGAGTCGAAGGTGCAGGGCCTGCGCTTGGCATTCTCCATGCTTGACCTGACCACCCTCGAGGGGCGCGACACGCCGGGCAAGGTGATGACGCTTTGCCACAAAGCGATGCATCCCGCGCCGGAACGTTACCAAGTCGGCCCGGTCGCCGCCGTTTGCGTCTATCCGAACCTCGTTCCCGCGGCCAAAGCCTTCCTCCGCGGTTCAAGCGTCAAAGTCGCCGCCGTGGCCACCTATTTCCCGAGCGGACAGTCCTCGCTCAAAACCAAACTCGAAGACACGCGCGTTGCGCTCAACGCCGGCGCCGACGAAATCGACATGGTCATCGACCGCGCTGCGTTCCTGCGCGGCGAATACGCCAAGGTCCATGACGAAATTGCCGCGGTGAAGCAACTCTGCGGCGATGTCCATCTCAAGGTCATCCTCGAAACCGGCGAGTTGGTCACTTACGACAATGTCCGCGCGGCCAGCATGATCGCCATGCAGGCGGGGGGAGATTTCATCAAGACGTCCACCGGCAAAGTCAGCCCGGCCGCGACGCTTCCTGTCACGTTGGTCATGCTCGATGCCATCCGCGAATTCTTCTTCGCCACCGGGATCCGCATCGGCATGAAACCGGCCGGCGGCATCCGCACGGCCAAGCAGGCCCTGCAATACCTCGTCATGGTCAACGAAACCCTCGGGGACGATTGGCTCACGCCGGATATGTTCCGCCTCGGCGCGAGCACGCTGGCCAATGACATTCTTCTGCAGATCGCCAAGTCCGTCGACGGACGCTACCAGAGCGGCGACTACTTCTCCCTGCCATGAGCAAAAAATCCAAGAAACTCACCACCGGCGTGGCCACCCTTGTCGCCCCGGCATCGCACGCGGCCATTGTTCCGGTGCGCGACCGTCATCTGCGCTTCAACGAACGCTGGAACTACTCGCCGGCGCCCGAGGTCCACACGGACATCAAAATTCAGCCGCGTTACGAACTCTTCATCGGCGGAAAATTCGTCAAACCATCCTCCGGCAAATATTTCCCCTCGATCAACCCCGCCACGGAGAAGCAGCACGCCGAAATCGCGCAGGGCACCGCCGCCGACGTGGACAAAGCGGTCAAAGCCGCCCGCCGCGCCTACGAAAAGACCTGGGGCAAAATGCCCGGACGCGAGCGCGGCAAATACCTCTTCCGCATCGCCCGACTCCTGCAGGAAAAGATCCGTGATCTTGCGGTGATCGAATCGCTCGACGGCGGCAAAACCATCCGCGAGAGCCGTAATATCGACCTGCCGCTCGTCGCCGCGCACTTCTTTTATCACGCGGGGTGGGCGGACAAACTCGACTACGCCTTTCCCGGACGCAAACCGCAGCCGCTCGGCGTGGCCGGACAAATCATTCCGTGGAATTTCCCACTGCTTATGGCTGCGTGGAAACTCGCTCCCGCTCTAGCCTGCGGCAACACCTGCGTGCTCAAGCCGGCCGAAACGACGTCCGTCACCGCGATGCATTTGGCGGAGATTCTCGCCGAGGCCGACCTGCCCGAGGGTGTGGTCAATATCGTTACCGGTTTCGGTGACACCGGTGCGGCCATCGTCAATCATCCGGACATCGACAAGCTCGCCTTCACCGGATCGACCGAGGTCGGCAAGATCATTGCCAAGTCGGTGGCCGGCACGCGCAAAAAGCTGACCCTCGAACTGGGTGGCAAAGCGGCCAACATCATTTGCGAGGACGCGCCCATCGACCAGGCCATCGAAGGCATCATCCAGGGCATCTACTTCAATCAAGGCCACGTCTGCTGCGCCGGTTCCCGCCTCTTCGTCCAGGAAAGCATTGTCGAACCGGTCGTCCGCCGTCTGCGCAACCGTCTCTCCACGCTGCGGGTGGGGGACCCGCTCGACAAGAACACCGACATCGGCGCGATCAACAGCCGGGAACAGCTCGGCAAAATCCGCGAGTTGGTCGAGAGCGGCAAAAAAGAAGGCGCCGAATTGTTCCAACCGGCGTGCAAGTTGCCGTCGAAAGGATTTTTCTTCGCTCCGAGTTTCTTCACCGGCGTGACCGACTCGCATCGCATCGCGCAGGAAGAAATCTTCGGACCCGTGCTCAGTGTGATGACCTTCCGCACCCCGGAAGAAGCCCTCGAACGCGCCAACAACACGCCCTACGGATTGAGCGCGGGCGTATGGACGGACAAGGGCAGCAAAGTTTTCAAACTCGCGACGAAATTGCGCGCCGGTGTCATCTGGGCCGAGACCTACAACAAGTTCGACCCGGCCAGTCCGTTCGGCGGCTACAAAGAAAGCGGCTTTGGCCGCGAGGGTGGCAAGCAGGGATTGCTCAGCTATCTCAAGCTAGAGTAATCGACCGAGCTTGTAGTGGCGGACTATGTCCGTCGGCACATCGATGAGGTAGGGCACCGACGGACATATCAGTTGGTCGCTACGGCGACCCGTCTCGCCAAGCCTCGGCTGTCCGCCGCTACACCCTGGGTCACTCTTCCAACTCGCCCGCCACCTGCGGGATCGCTTCGCGCAGGCGCCGCAGGGCGGTTCGGCCGAGTTCGACGGGAAGTTCGAGGCCGCGCAGCGTCACCCTTGCGCCCCGCGTCGGACTGACCTCGATGGTTTCCACCCGCTCGATATTGATCATGAGCGAGCGGTCGATTCGGACAAGCGGAGGCAAGGGCAGGGTGCGCTCGAAGACGCCGAGGGTTTGGCAAATGAGCAGAGGGTGCTCTTGCTCGACGGTCACGCGGGTAAAATCGCCCTCGGCCTGCAGCAGCACGATTTCATCGGCCTTGGTGACCAGCGTTCGTTCCGGCGTGCGCAGGCAGATGC
>JBIKXZ010000058.1:0-11964 GCA_044355525.1 Chthoniobacterales bacterium | reverse complement strand
CGACGGTCAACCGCCCCGGTCTCGCCCTGTCCGGCTTTTTCAATTACTTCGCCCCGAAACGCGTCCAGGTCTTCGGTGCGGCGGAACTGAGCTACCTGCAGAGCCTCCCCGCGACGGAACGCCGCGATCGCCTGCGCCGCTTTTTCGGTTGCACCATTCCCTGCGTGGTGGTGGCCCGCAACGCCAAGGTGCCCGCACCCGTGCTCAAATTCGCCAACGAAGCCGGCGTGCCCGTCTTCCGCACGCCGATGATCACCATGAAGTTCATCAACGCCGCGACCATCGCGCTCGAATTCGAGTTCGCCCCGCGCCGCAGCGAGCACGGCAGCATGGTCGACATCCTCGGCGTCGGCACCCTCATCCGCGGCGCCAGCGGCATCGGCAAAAGCGAATGCGTCCTCAGCCTTCTCGAACGCGGCTACAGCCTGGTCAGCGACGACATCACCCGCTTCCGCTCCGTGGAAAGCCGCGAACTAGTCGGCACCTCGGCCGACCTGACCCGCTTCCACATGGAGGTGCGCGGTATCGGCATCATCAACGTCGCTGCCATCTTCGGCGTCCGCAGCATCCGCACCGAGAAGACCCTCGACCTCGTCGTCACCCTGAAGGACTGGCAGGAAATGGAGGAAGTCGACCGCCACGGCCTGCACCGCCAGACCTACAAGATTCTTGGCATCGCCGTGCCCCATGTTATTATCCCGGTCCGCATGGGCCGCGACCTCGGCCATCTGGTCGAGGTCGCCGCCCTTGACCACAAACTCAAGTCCCACGGGATGAACAGCGCGCTGGAGTTCAACGAGCGGCTGATCAAGATGATGGAAGCCAAAACCTGACCAACAATGGGGATCCTCGCAAAAAAAAGCTCCGACGCAGGCCAGCGCCTGACGCGCGAGCTGGTCATCCTCAACCGCTACGGCCTCCACGCCCGCCCCGCCGCCCTCTTCGTCAAGACGTCCAACCGCTACAAAGCCGAAGTCTGGGTCGAAAAAGACGGCGAGGAAGTCAATGGCAAGTCCATCATGGGACTCATGATGCTGGCCGCCGGCCACGGCTCGAAAATCAAAATCTCGGCCTCAGGATCCGACGCCGAAAAGTTCCTCGAGGAAATCGAGCAACTCGTGGCCAAACGCTTCCACGAGGACTGACCGCCGGCGCCGTCGGCGCGGCGTCCTATCGCATCGCCCGGTAGCGCCCGATCAAAGCATTGGTCGAACTGTCGTGCCGCAAATCCGGAGCATCTTTGCTTTCCAGTTCCGGAATGATCCGTTGGGCCAGGACCTTGCCGAGTTCGACGCCCCACTGGTCGAAAGAGTTGATGTTCCAGATCGCCCCCTGGGTGAACACGCTGTGCTCGTAGAGCGCGACCAGCTTGCCCAGCGTGCGCGGATCGACGACGTCGGCGAGGATGGTGTTCGACGGACGATTCCCCTCGAAAACCCGGTGCGGGACCAGATCCTCGCGTGTCCCCTCGGCCCGGACCTGATCCGCGGTTTTGCCGAAGGCCAGCGCTTCGGCCTGCGCGAACATGTTGGCCATGAGAATGTCGTGATGCCGGCCCAGCGGATTGAGCGTCTTGGCGAAGCCGATGAAGTCGCACGGGATGAGGTGCGTGCCTTGGTGGATCAGCTGGTAGAATGAATGTTGCCCGTTCGTCCCCGGCTCACCCCAATAGATTTGGCCCGTCGCGTAATCGACCTGCCGACCATCGAGCGTGACGCTCTTCCCGTTGCTTTCCATGGTAAGTTGCTGCAAATACGCCGGAAAGCGCTTCAAATACTGCTCGTAAGGCAAGACCGCCGACGTCTGCGCGTCGAAAAAGTCCGCATACCACACCGCCAGCAACCCCATCAGGACCGGCAAGTTCTTTTCGAACGGTGCGGTGCGGAAATGTTCGTCCATCTCGTGGAAGCCGGCGAGCATGGCGCGGAAATTTTCCGGACCGACCGCCACCATGGTCGACAACCCGATGGCCGAATCCATCGAATAACGTCCGCCGACCCAATCCCAGAAGCCGAACATGTTCGCCGTGTCGATGCCGAACTCGCGCACTTTTTCCGCATTGGTCGAGACCGCCACGAAGTGCTTGGCGATGGCCGACTCGTCGCCGCCGAGCCCGCGCAAAACCCACTCCCGCGCGGTGTGCGCATTGGTCATGGTCTCCAGCGTGGTGAAGGTCTTCGAGGAAATGATGAAGAGCGTCTCGGCCGGATCCAAACCGCGCACCGCCTCGGCAAAATCGTCGCTGTCCACATTGGAGACGAATTCGCAGCGCAGCGCGCGGTCGCTGTAGAACTTGAGCGCTTCGTAGGCCATGACCGGACCGAGGTCCGACCCGCCGATGCCGATGTTGATCACATTGCGGATCTTTTGGCCCGTGTGACCAAGCCACGCACCCGACCGGACGCGTTCGGCGAAGGACGCCATTTTGTCCAGCACCTCGCGCACACCCGGCACCACGTCCTCCCCGTCGACCATGATTTTGCTCCCGCGGGGCGCGCGCAGCGCCACATGGAGCACGGCGCGGTTCTCCGTGATGTTGATCTTCTCGCCGCGGAACATGGCATCGATGCGCCCGCGCAGACCGCGCTCTTCGGCCAACCCCAGCAGCAAGCGCAGCGTTTCGTCGGTAATGCGGTTTTTCGAGTAATCGAGATAAAGACCGCAGGCTTGCGCGGCGAGTTTCGTGCCGCGTTGCGGATCGGCGGCGAACAACTCGCGGAGATGCAGGCCGGCTGTTTCGGCATGATGGGCCTCCAGGGCCTTCCAAGCCGGACTTTGCGTGAGGAACGGGATGCTCATGACGCCGGGCAGAGAACCAGAGATCCGGCGGCAGGTAAAACCCGTAATGCCGCGCTTTGGACTTGCGCGCCCCGCACTCTCGGCCACATTGGACGTCGATGAAAACACTCCTTCCTCTTGCCCTTGCCGCCGCGCTCCTCACCGGATGCGCCGCCATCGAGAAAGCCGAACGCGGCAGCACCGAATCCATGCTCGCCGCCGCCGGATTCAATGTCGTCCCGGCCAACACGCCGCAACGCCAAGCCTCCCTGGCGGAACTCAAACCCTATGTCATCTCGCGCCAATTCCGCGGCGGGCAGGCGCTCTACGTCTACCCCGATGCCCAGGGCAACTTCGCCTACATCGGCAACCAGGCCGCCTACGACCGCTACCAGAACCTCATGGTCCAACAGCAGATCTCCGACCAGAACCTCATGGCCGCCCAGATGGCTTCGATGCCCGGCATGTGGGGCGGATGGGGCTACTACGGATATTGATCGACCTCGCGTCTTTCCCGCAGCGGGCCCGTCCGGGTAGGGCGGGCCCGTCTTTTTTGGCCACATCGACCGGCAATGACCCTGACCGCCCCGCACGCATTCGACCAACGCGCCGCGCAGTATGAGCGGCACGCGAGCGTGCAGCGCGAAGCTGCGGAATGGCTGGCCGGATGGCTGCCGGACAAAATCGATCACCCGGCACTCGAAGTCGGCGCCGGCACCGGGCTATTCACCCGTCACCTCCTCGCGCGCACGGCCAAACTCGTCGCCTCCGACCTCGCCCCGCGCATGGTCGAGGCCGGCCGGCAAGCCGTGCCCGGGGCCGAATGGCTGGTTGCCGATGCCGCCACACCGCCCGACGGTGTCTACCGCTGGATCTTCAGTTGCAGCCTCGCACAATGGCTGCCGGATCCGCAGTCGGCTTTCCGCGCTTGGCACCGCGTCACCGCCCCGGGGGCGCGCCTGATCTCCGGATGGTTCGTGCAGGGAACGATGCGCGAGTTTTTCGCCGCCTGCCCCGAGGCCTCGCCTTTCGCCTGGCGCGAAACCGCCGAATGGAACGAGCTTCTCGCGCAAGCCGGATGGACACTGCAGCGGCAGGAAACAAAGAGCTTCGTTCGCCACCACCCCGATTCCGCCGCCATGCTGCGGGAAATCCACAATGCCGGCGCGGTGGTGCCCCGCCGCATGGGCCCCGGCGAACTGCGCCGGGTCCTCCGCCGATACGACCGTGACCACGGCGGCCATGACGGGGTACGCGCCACCTTCGAGTTCCTGCGCGTGGAGGCGATTCGCTCATGAACCCCGGGGAATCCGCACAGCTCATCCTTGCGAATTACCGCCGCCTCTTCGGCCGCGATCTTGTTGATCCCGGCGATCCCGCGCACGCCGCGGAAACCCTCTTCACGACCCCGCACGCCGTGCTCTCGGCCCTCGGTCCCCTCGGTTCCGACCACCTCTTCAACTACGCCAACCGCACCGCCCTCGAACTCTTCGAGTACTCGTGGGACGAACTCATCGGCCAACCCTCCAGCAAGAGCGCCGAACCCGTCCACCGGGACGAACGTCGCCGCCTCCTCGACGAAGTCGGACGACAGGGCTTCATCCAAAACTACTCCGGCATCCGCATCAGCAAAAACGGCCGCCGCTTCCGCATCATCAACGCCACCGTCTTCAATCTCCTCGACGACACCGGCACCTACCTCGGCCAAGCCGCGACCTTCGCGGATTGGGAAGCTGCTTCAAACTTACAAACTTAAAACCTGACACTCCGCTCAACCGTTCCTCCGGATCCTCCGATTCAACCAAATCGTCGAAACCCCCGCCGAGATAAACGACACGGATAACGCTGCGCCCAGCAACCAAGCCGCCGCCGATCCTTCCTTGTGGACCCATGCGATCCACGCCGTTCCGAGCAGCAAAAAGCCGGTGAGGAATGTTCCGATCCAGGCCATGAACGGACGACTTCGCACCGCCACGCCGATGCGGGCCAAGCCAACCACAGCCAAAGCAACAGCCATCACTCCGTTGCTGTTGGTCAGCAGGAAGTGATCACTGACCCACACTGCCGCCCCGCCGGCCATGGAAAGCAGACCGAAGAAAACGGTCGAAAGGAAAGTCCCCCATGCCCGCGAGGAAAACGCGTAGACGATGTCGGATACGCCGATGGCAAAGAGCAGTAGCGCCACGAGCTTGAGATAGTGGAACCCGGTGATGAGCGGCGCCCCCAGTCCGAGCACCCCGACGATCACCGCGATCATCCCGAAATACCAAGCCGCCGGCACTGTCGGCGCGACCTCGCGGTAAAGCGCGCCGTAGGATTCGCGCCCTGGCGGCGGCGCGAGATGCTGCGTTTTTTCGATCTGCTCCGTCTTGACCCGCACGCGGTTGGCCCAGTCTTGGCATTGGTTGCTGAAGAGCGAGTAATACGCGCCGTCCTGCACCTCCCCGAGCGCCTCGTAAGCCGCCTTGGCGTTGAAGCGCGGTTCGACAAACCAGTAACCCTGCGCCGTGATGTCCTGCGGCGTGCGCATCACCTTGCCCATCTCGCGCTCATGGAAACGCTTCCCGTTGTCCCCGTAGCCGATCTCGTCGACAACCTCCCCGTCCTTCATGAAAAACAACTGGTCGTGACGCAGCTGCAGATGCAGCAGCGCGCCGAGTTTGTTGTTCACCAGCGGATAGAGCCACGAGAGCTTGTCCAGATTGCGCTGCGCGAACTGCGCATAATCCGCCTCCGCCGCCTCGGGCTTGACCGTTGCTTCAACTGCTTCCATGGCCCCGCAGCATCCCTGCCCGAAGCCTCCCAGACAAGCCCTGGAGGGCGGCCGTCCCCCGGCCGCCGCCCCTCTGCGCCCTCCGTGTCCTCTGCGGTTTCCCGCCCTCCCACACTTGCCGCTCCCCCGCCCGCACGTTATTCTCCCCGAATCGCTTATGGGCAAAACCTTGTTCGACAAAGTCTGGGAAGCGCACACCGTGCGCGAACTTCCCAATGGCATGACCCAGCTGCTCATCGGGACCCACCTCATCCACGAGGTGACCAGCCCGCAGGCTTTCGGCATGCTGCGCGACCTCAAACTGCCGGTCCTCTACCCGCAGCGCACCTTCGCCACGGTCGACCACATCGTGCCCACCGACGAACGCGAGGAACCCTTCTCCGACTCGCTGGCCGACGCCATGATCAAGGAACTGCGCAAGAATTGCGCCGAGTTCGGGATCGAATTTTTCGACATCGCCTCCGGCAAGCAGGGCATCGTCCATATCGTCGGACCGGAACAAGGCATCACCCAACCCGGCACGACGATCGCCTGCGGCGACTCTCACACCTCCACGCACGGGGCCTTCGGCGCGATCGCCTTCGGCATCGGCACCAGCCAGGTGCGCGACGTCCTCGCCACGCAGACCATGGCCCTGCGCAAACCCAAGGTCCGCCGCATCGAGGTCGACGGAAAACTGTCCCCTGGCGTTTACGCCAAGGACGTCATCCTGCACATCATCCGCAAACTCGGAGTCAACGGCGGCCTCGGCTACGCCTACGAATACGCCGGTTCGACCTTCGACCATTTCACGCAAGAGGAACGCATGACCGTCTGCAACATGTCGATCGAGGGCGGAGCCCGAGTCGGCTACGTCAATCCCGACCAGACGACCTTCGATTATCTGCGCGGACGCCCCTACGCCCCCTCCCAAGGAGACTATGACACTGCCGTGGCCCGCTGGAAGTCGTTCGCCAGCGACAAGGACGCCGCGTACGACGACCTGGTCAAATATTCGGCCTCCGACATCAGCCCGACCGTCACCTGGGGCATCAATCCCGGCCAAGCCATCTTCATCGACGAAAACATCCCGGCGCCCGAACAACTCGCCGAAAAGGACCGCTCCACCGCGGAGGAAGCCTACGCGCACATGAAATTGCGTCCGGGCAAGCCGATCAAAGGCACCAAGATTGACGTCGCCTTCCTCGGTTCCTGCACCAACGCCCGCCTCAGCGACCTGCAGGAAGTGGCCAAATACTTGAAAGGCAAGAAAGCCAAATCCGGCGTCAAAGCCATCGTCGTCCCCGGCTCGCAAGGCGTCGCCTCCGTCGCCGAGTCTATGGGCCTCGCCGACATCTTTCGCGATGCCGGCTTCGAATGGCGCGGCGCCGGCTGTTCCATGTGCCTGGCCATGAACCCCGACAAATTGATCGGCGACCAACTCTGCGCCAGCTCGAGCAACCGCAACTTCAAAGGGCGGCAAGGCAGCGTGACCGGACGCACCGTCCTCATGAGCCCCCTCATGGTGGCCGCCGCCGCCGTGACCGGCGAAATCAGCGACGCCCGCGAAGTCTTCGGCCTGAGCTAATCAACCCGTCACTCGCCACTTTCTTATGGCCCTCGCCCAAATCTCCCAACTCGCCGGCACCGGCGTCTACGTCCCCGGTGACGATGTCGATACCGACCGCATCATCCCCGCGCGCTTCATGAAGTGCGTCACCTTCGATGGTCTCGGCGAATACGCCTTCTATGACGAACGCTTCGAGGAGGACGGCCGGCCCAAATCTCACCCGATCGACAATCCCAAGTATGCCGGTGCGACCATCCTGCTGGCCGGACGCAATTTCGGGTGCGGCAGCTCGCGCGAGCACGCCCCACAGGCTCTCTACCGCCACGGTTTCCGCGCCGTCCTCGCCGAAAGCTTCGCCGAAATTTTCTTCGGCAACGCCATCACTCTCGGCATGCCCTGCCTTGTCATGGACGGACGCGACATCCGCGCCCTCGCTGCCTTGATCGACGAAGCCCCGCAAACCGAGATCAACATCGATATCCCGAACAGCGAAGTGAGCATGGCCGACGTCAGCTTCCCCGCCGTCCTCCCCGACCACGCCCGCGAAGCGCTGGTCAACGGCCGCTGGGACGCCATCGCCGACCTCCTCGAAGGCCTCGAAGCCGTCAAGTCCACCGCTGACAAGCTCCCCTACATGCGCGTGGCGTAAGCCTGCCTGATGTAGCGGCGTATTTGCCTACGGGCTGTCTCGCAGACTCGGCTCCGCCGCAGGTTGTTTCGTCGCTTGGTCGCCGGGGACGGCGACGCTACACAAGGATCAATCCCCTCAAGCGCTCCGTCGCCTGCTCGCGATCCAGAAGACTGGCCGCCACATCCAGCGTGAATCTTTCCCAAGCATCTGTGTCGAGCTCCTCGTTCGGTAACAGCCCGTTTTCGGAAAGAAAAACTAGACACGTCGCCAATGCCGCACGTTTGTTCCCATCGATGAACGGATGGTTGCGGCAGATGTAGAAAAGATACGCCGCCGCAATCTCCAGCGGGTCCTCGAAAACCGGCCGTCCCATCATGCTGGCCTGCGGAGCGTTCACCGCCGACTCCAAAAGCGCCTCATCACGAATCCCCGGAGAGCCGCCATGCGCCGCCAAGACCTCGGCATGGATCGACTTGACTGACGCGACGTCAGGGTGCACCAGCGGCGCGCTCACGACAGTCGCCGGAAGAGTTCCGCGTTTCTCTTGATCAGTCGCTTCGCTGTCTGCGCCGCCCGCTCCGCGGCAATGTTCTGCGACTGCAACGGCGTCATTGTGATCGTCCCGCCAGGATGCACCTCGACGTTCACCTGATCGCCCATCTTGAGATGCGCCAAATCCATCAGGGCCGCATCAAAAATAACCCCGTGCGAGTTGCCGACTTTGGTGATGGTCTTGACCATGATGTAAAACTAAGTTTTACAGCGGGGTTTGTCAACCAACCTCATCCCACCCGCACCGCACGGGTCTTGTCCAAGCGCAGAATCCCCGCTTCTGAAAGGTCGAGCATGGCTTTGGGATCAGTCACCTTTTCGCCGCGCCATTGGACACTGCCCTGCGTGACCAAGCGCCGCACGTCGCTCCGTGATTTGCTCTGACCGAAACATTGGGTGTAAGCCTCGACCGCAGCGGTGATAACATCGATCAGCACAACGGCTGGCGTGAAAGACGGCAACTCGGCATTCTCCAGATCGCGTCCGCTGAAACGTTTTTCGAATTCCTCCAAGGCACGCGCCGCGTCCGTCTCCGAGTGGAAACGCGCGACCAGCGACCGCGCCAATTCCTTTTTGGCCGCCATCGGGTGCGCGTCTTTGGCCATCTCGCACCCCAACAGCAGCACATACCACCGCGCCATCAAATCGTCCGAAATACTCATCGCTTTGCCGAACATCTCGCCGGGCGCCTCGCTGACCCCGACCGCATTGCCGAGGCTCTTGCTCATCTTCTGCGTGCCGTCGAGCCCCTCCAAGATCGGCAGCATCATGGCCACCTGCGGTTCCTGGCCTTCTTCTTTCTGCAAGTCGCGGCCGACCATGATGTTGAAAAGCTGGTCGGTGCCGCCGAGTTCGACGTCGGCTTGGATCATGACCGAATCCCAACCCTGCATGATCGGATACTGCACCTCGTGCGCGCGGATGGGCTGGGCTTTGTCCATGCGCTCGCGGAAATCCTCCCGCTGCAACATCTGCTGCAAGGTCACACGGCTGTTTAGCTTTATGACATCGGTGAAAGTCATCTTCTTGAACCACTCGCCGTTGAAAACGACCTTGGTTTTCGCGCGATCCAGCACTTTGAAGGCCTGCTCCTGGTAAGTCTTGGCGTTGGCCAGCACCTCATCGTGGGTCAGTTGCGGACGTGTCGCCGAACGTCCGCTCGGGTCGCCGATCATCGCGGTGAAATCGCCGATGATGAGTATGCCCTCGTGCCCGAGATCCTGGAACTGGCGCAGCTTTTGCAGTCCGACGGTGTGGCCGAGATGGATGTCGGGTGCGGTCGGGTCGACCCCGAGCTTCACGCGCAGCGGGCGCCCGGCGGAGAGTTTCTTTTTCAGCTCCTCGCGGCTGATGATCTCCGCGCAGCCGCGGGAGAGAAGTTCGGTCGATTCGGCCGGACTCATGCGCTCAACGGTTGCGGTTGAGCAATTCCCGGACTTCGTCCAGCGAGAGCGGTGTGCTGCCCTGCGAATAGCGTTGGTTGAGCGCGGTCTGCGACTTGCCGCGGCCGAGGAACTGCCGGGCGTCGATCTCGCCGTCGAATTGCAACGCCTCCCGTCCCTCCTCGGGGGCCGCCTTCGATTCGACCGCGCGCGAGGCGAACTCCTTGTCGCTCAAAACATACTTGGTCAGTTCGCGCGCCGCGTCCGTTTCGAAAACCTTTTTGCCGAACCAAGGATTGCGGATGCCGAGAAATTTCCGCGTGGTGTATTCTTTGGTCCGCGCGGCCTTGACCCCGCGGTATTCCCCGCCGGCGTCGAATTTCTTGGCCGAGAAGGTCGTGCCGGAGAATGTCTTGTCGCCCATCGGGTTGGCCTGATCGACCTTGGGGTTCATGATGCGGTCCATCATGCGCTGCTCCTGCTGCTGGGCCGCCAGAGGCCCGGCAAAGAGCATTGCCAGCATGAGAGCGCGACCTACCATGCATATTGCATAACCGAGCCGGCCCCGCGCTGCAACCCCGCTGCCCAGCCTCCATGACCACCGCCGCCCGCCCCGCTGTCTGCCTCGCCGCGGCCATCGCCACCCATCGACGGGAACGCGAGTTGGCCCGACTCCTTGCCGCGCTCGCGGCCGACGGCACGCCGTTCCACGGAGGCGTCTTTGTCGCCGACAACGCTTCCTCCGCGGAGACGCGCGCGGTGTGCGAGGCGGCACCGGTGACGTGCACCTGGATCGCCCGGCCGGTCAATAACGGTCCGGGCCCCGCATGGAATAGCGCCGCGGCCAAGGCGCTGGAGAATCCGGAGGTCACGCACGTGCTCGTTCTCGACGACGACGTCGTGCCGCCGCCCGGAACCGGCGCAGCCTTGCTGGCGGCTTTGCAAACGAGTCAGGCGGGCGCCGCCGCGCCGCTTCTTCTCGATGAACGGCAGCACCTCTGGGCTTTCCCCGAACCGCGCGAGAAGGCATTGCGCGCCGTCATCCGGCGCACGGTCGATGCGGACGAGTGCCTTCGGGCTTTCGGCGGCGAGCCGCACGCTTTCTGCTGGGCCACCGGGGCCTGCACGCTTTACCCGCGGCGCGCTTTCGAAACCTGCGGATTTTTCCGCGAGGACTTCTGGATGCTCGGCGAGGATCTCGAATTTTCCATGCGCGTGGCCGCCGCACTTGGTGGCGTTTTCACCGCGCAGGCGACGGTCCCGCACTTGCCACCACCGCCGGACCCGGAGACCTCGCGCGTTTCCCATCGCCTCAAGTTTCTCGCGCTGCTGCAGAATCTTTCCTACCTCGCCTTCCACTCCCCGCACAGCGCACACCTCCGGGCTTATCTCGCGGGCAACTTCAAGCGTTACGTCCGCACCGAAGGACTGTCACCGGGAACACTCTGGGACGGATGGTGCGCCTTTTACGAGGGCGCGCTGTGCAAGCAGCCTGCGGGGACTCCCGCCGGAACCCGGCTGCGCGAACGGGCCAAGCGGCGTCTGTCGAAGTCATGAAGCACCACCAAACCGCCCGCCGCATCGTGGTGGAAACGCTCCACCGCCTACCGGCCGAGCTCCGCGCAGCCGCGCGGCAGGTGCCGGTCTGCTTCGAGGATTTTCCCGCGAACGAACTGGTTGCCGACGGACTCGACCCCGGCATCCTCGGACTTTTCGTCGGCGCCCCGCGTCACGAGCACGCCAACGATCCCGGCCCGCCCCCGCAAATCATCCTCTACCTCGAGAACATCCTCGACGAATGCGAAGAAGCCGGCACGACCTTCGCCGAGGAAGTCCGGCGCACTTACCTCCACGAATTGGGACATTACCTCGGCTTGGACGAAGACGCTTTGGCCGAGCGGGATCTGGATTGAGATGTAGCGTCGCCAGCCTGTCCGCCGCGTGCGGATCCCCGGCGACGGCTGTTATCGGAAACGACCGGCGGCGAGGACGCCGCCGCTACATTCCAATTTTTTGCGGTTCAACTCTTCGCCGACCGCAGATCGAACCGGTCCAGATTCATCACCTTGTCCCAGACGCGAACGAAATCCTGCACGAATTTCGCCTGCGCATCGGCGCTGCCGTAAACCTCGGCCAGCGAACGCAGGATGGAGTTCGAGCCGAAGACGAGATCGGCGCGGGTTGCGGTCCATTTGGGCTTGCCGCTTTTGCGGTCGCACCCGTCCCAGACGTCGCGCGCTTCGGACTGCGCCTTCCACTCCGTGCTCATGTCGAGGAGGTTGACGAAGAAGTCATTGGT
>JBIKXZ010000210.1:0-3943 GCA_044355525.1 Chthoniobacterales bacterium | reverse complement strand
GTAGCTCAGTTGGTAGAGCAGCGCATTCGTAATGCGCGGGTCAGGGGTTCGAGTCCCCTCTTCGGCTCCCCACCTTGTGGAGCCGAAAATAGCCTGAGTGAAGCGCAGGCAATCCCGTCGTTGGCTCTGCTTCAAGCAACCTTGGAAAGGCTGACCGCAGGGAAGCCAATCCCCTCTTCGGCTCCACTCTTTGTGGAGCCGGTTGGCCAGAGCATCATGCCGATGCCGCCGTCAGTCTTCCTCCCCGCGGCGGAGCTTGGTGCTGAGCCAGAGGCTGAAGAGGAAGATGGCGAGGAGAAGGACGCCGAGGGCGGCGCCGAAGGGTTGGTTGCGGGCTTTGGTGAACTGGTTATGGATGACCTCGCCGATGGTCGGGTTGGCGCCGCCACCCATCAGGGTGGTGATGGCGAACATGGCGATGGCGGGGACGAAAACCAGGAGGATGCCGGCGGCGATGCCGGGCTTGGTCAGGGGCAGAACGACTTGAGCAAAGACGCGGGCGGGTCGCGCGCCCAAGTCATAGGCGGCTTCGATGAGCGAGCCGTCCAATTTCTCCACACTCGTGTAGATGGGGAGGATCATGAAAGGCAGGAAGTTGTAGACCAGGCCGAGGACGACGGCGAAGGGGGTATACATGAACCCGATCGGGGCGCTGGTGATGTTGAGCGTCATGAGCAGGGCGTTGAGCAAACCTTCCTGCGACAGGATGGAAATCCACGCGTAGGTGCGGATGAGGAAACTGGTCCAGAACGGGATCATGACGAGCATGATGAGGAGACCGCGGACGCGTTCGTTGGAGCGTCCGATGAAATAAGCCACCGGGTAGCCGAGGATCAGGCAGATGACCGTGGTGAGGAAGGCATACCAGACGGAGATGCCGAGGATTTTCAGCCACTTCCAGTCGAAGGCGCGGATGTAGTTCTCGACGTTGAAGGAATAAATGACGCGTCCGAGGGCATCGCGTTCGCTGAAGCTCACCACGATGAGCATCAGGGTGGGGACTATGACAAATAGCAGCAGCCACCCCAGCATGGGGGTGAGGGCGAACCACGGGCCGAGTCCGGCCCGTCGCTGGGGCGACGGGCCGGAGGAGGCCAAGGCTGCGGTGGCGGCCGTGACGGCCATAATCCGTGCTTTCTACTGAACCTTGATGGTGGTGATGAGTTCGTCGACCTTGGAGGCCTGTTCGCCGATGTCGGTGAAGAGTTCGGCCTGGCTCAAGTCGAATCCGGGCGGATAGCTGGCCGGATTGTTGAGCTGCTCGGCGCTGAGCAGTTTGCGGGCCTCCGCGTTCGGGTTGTAGTAGGGGAAGTCGTCGGAAATCATTTTGCTGATGTCCGGACGGAGGATGAAGTTGATGAATTCCTCGGCCTTTTCCTTGTTCCGCGCGGTTTTTGGGATGGCGAGGTTGTCGACGAACATCCGGACGCCCTCGGCGGGCATGACCCACTGGAATTTGGGGTTCTCCGCGAAGAGGAGCGCGCCTTCGCCGCTCCAGACCACGCCGATGTCGGTGTCGCCGTTGCTCATGGCCGTCTTCGGGCTGTCGGAGTCGTAGACTTTCACCTTGGAAAGCCAGTCCTTGAGCATCGGGGTGATGGTGGCGAGGTTCTGGTCGCTGACGTCGTTGACCGGGATGCCCGCCGTGGCCAGGGCCCAGGAGACGATCTCGCGCGAGTCGTCGAGGACAACGATGCGGCCGGCGTGCTCGGGTTTGAAGACGTCGGCGAAACCGACGACCGGCGTTGTGACGGTCTCCGCGTTGTAGACGATGCCGACGAAGCCGGCCATCCACGGGATGGAGTATTTGTTGCCCGGATCGAAGGGCAGGTTGCGGAACTCGGGGGCGATGTTCTTAAGGTTGGGGATCTTCGTCTGGTCGAGTTCCTGCAGGAGGCCTTCCTTGACCATGGCCTGGATGGTGTATTCGCTCGGCTGGATGAGGTCGTAGGAGCCGCCGCCGGCGAGGAGTTTGGCCAGCATTTCCTCGTTGGAGGCGTAGTTCTCCACGGAGACCTTGATGCCGGTTTCCTCGGTGAATTTGTCGATGACCGCCTGCGGGACGTATTCGGACCAGCAGAACAGCTTGAGGGTGTCGTCTTTTTTCCCGCAACCGGCGAGGAGCATGGCTCCCGCGCAGGCCGCGGCGATCAGTTTGGTGTGTTGTTTTTTCATATGGTTTTTTTCCTGGTGAAGAATTGGCTGGCGATGACCAGCACGGCCGTGGCGGCGATGAAGAGCGTGCTCAGCGCGTTGAGTTGCGGGTTCAGCCCGACGCGCACCATGCCGTAGACCTTGAGCGGCAGGGTCTGCGATTCGGCGCCGCTGGTGAAAATGGTGACGATGTATTCGTCGAACGAAAGGGTGAAGGACATGAGCGCGCCGGCCACGATGGCGGGCATGAGGTAGGGCACGATGACCATCCAGAAGGCCTTGAACGGCGTGGCCCCGAGGTCCTGCGCCGCCTCTTCCAGCGCCGGATCCAGGCCCTGCAGGCGCGCTTGCACGCCGACCAGGACAAAGGGGAAACAGAACGTGGTGTGCGCGATGATCAGAGTGGTGTAGCCGAGCGGGATGCCGAGGGTGACGAAGAGGACGAGAAGGCTGACGCCCATGAGCACTTCGGGCATGACCATGGGGATGAAAATGAGCAGGCCGAGCGTTTGCTGCGCGGGGAAACGGTAGCGGTAGAGGAGCCACGCTGCGGTTGTGCCGATGAAGACGGCCAGCACGGTGGAGGCGCCGGCCACGATGAGGCTGTTTTTGAAAGCGCGGAGCAGGACTTCGTTGCCGAAGAGCAGCGTATACCACTTGGTCGTGAACCCGGCCCAATAGAGGTTGAGCTTCGAGTCGTTGAACGAATAGACAACGAGCAGGAGGATTGGGAGGTAGAGGAACGCGAAGACGGCGATGGTCCAGCCGCCGAAAAAGGCGCGCTGCACGGCCGGGCCCGGCGGCAGCCACCAGCGTTTCGCCGGGGGCACCGGGGTGAGTGCGTCCGTCATCGCCACGCTCTTTCAATGGGCCCGCAGAACCGGTGTGGCCAGCACAAAATGACTCAGGATTTACCCGCAATGAGCCGGCAGGCGCGGACGGTGTTGCGCATGAGCATGGCGATGGTCATCGGCCCGACGCCGCCGGGCACCGGCGTGATGGCCCGGCATTTGGGCGCAACGGCGTCGAAATCGACGTCGCCGACCAACCGGTAGCCGCGCGGGTCGGACGGATCGTCGACGCGATTGATACCGACATCGATGACCACCGCGCCTTCGCGGACGCAGTCCGCGCCGAGGAATTGCGGACGCCCGAGCGCGGCGATGAGGATGTCGGCCTCGCGGCAAACGGCCGGAAGGTCCTTGGTGCGGGAGTGGGCCACGGTGACGGTGGCATCCGTGCCTTTCCGCAAGAGCAGTAGGGCCATGGGCTTGCCGACGATGAGGCTGCGTCCAACGATGACGGCCCGCGCTCCGGCCGTGGCGATGCCATGGGCGCGGAGGAGTTCGAGGCAGCCGAGGGGGGTGCAAGGCACCATCGCCGACGGATCGTCCATGGCCAACCCGGCGACATTGAGCGGATGGAAGCCGTCCACGTCCTTGCGCGGATCGATGGCCCGCACGATGGCGGCCTCGTCGATGTGGGGCGGGGGCGGTGATTGCACGAGAATGCCGTGGATGGCGGGGTCGGTGTTGAGTTCGGCCACGAGACGGAGCACTTCCTCCTGCGGTGTGTCCGCGGGCAATTCGATTTTGCGCGAGAGCATGCCGAGTTCGCAGCAGGTTTTGTCTTTGGCGCGGACGTAGGCGAGGGACGCGGAATTTTCGCCGATGAGCACGACGGCGAGGCCGGGGGTGATGCCCGATTTTTTCAGCGCGGCGATTTCGTCCGCGGTCTCGGCGAGGCAGCGGGCCGCGGTTTTTTTGCCGTCGATGATTTCGGCCATGGG
>JBIKXZ010000057.1:0-12025 GCA_044355525.1 Chthoniobacterales bacterium | reverse complement strand
GGCCGGAATCGCCAAGACCGTCACCCCGCACATCCTGCGCCACTCCTTCGCCACGCATCTGCTCGAAGACGGAGCCGACATCCGCACCGTGCAGGAACTCCTCGGACACTCCGACGTCAGCACCACCATGATTTACACCCACGTGCTCAATCGCCCCGGCCTAGCCGTGCGCAGTCCGTTGGACCGGTGACAGTTCTTCTGCAAAAACGGACCAACCCTCGCGGATTGGCCCGTTGATTGAGCGCAGCCTCAGTCCTCGTAACTCCCACCCCGCCCGAGCTTGGTCTTCACGCTCGCGCTCACCGGCACAACCTTGTCGATCTCAAGGTTTTGCTCGGCTGTGAACAGCGTGTGGCGCGCCGTGTGGAAGTCCTTGGTGGGCTTGAACACGGCCTTGGCGGAGAGCGCGGCCCCTGCCCCGTGGCGGGCGAAGAGATCCTGCAGCTCGCCGATGATCGACTCCACGGCCGACTCCGGAACCATGTCGCCCTTGATCTTCAGCTCAAAGGACTGCTTGAAGAACTGTGCGCCCTTGTCCCCCACGGCCCGGAGAATCGGCGCGTCATCCGCGCTTCCCCGATGTGAATCCCATTGGCGGTCAGATTTTCCAATGCCAATTAGACTTATAAATTGTGAGATCCTGTTCTTTCCAAACATCCCGATGCCACATTCCCTGACGGGGGGTTCCCCCAAATTTTGTATCATCTGAAAGAGCTGTAAAAACGGAGTCCGTAATGAACAACTGAAAGCCAGGAACACTTAGTCCCGAGAGTTTGGCGGCGTAGTTTGCGGCCCTTCCGACCCATACAAGGTCATTAGAATTGCGAATGCCGGTCTTCGCTACAAAAAGACTGCTGACGTCAATGCCGACAGAATGATGCAGTTGGAACGACGTGTTTGGGTATGCCGCTTTGATTGCAGTATTTATCTGGGTCAAGACCCAGTTGAGTTGAAGCGCCGTCTTCGCGGCGGCCGAGTTCTTTAAGCTGCCAATGTAAACAGCCATAACGCGGTCGCCGTCGAATGCCGTGATCGATCCGCCATTATTCCGGATGATGTGGCATGCCGCCACGAGGTAACTCTTGTAAACTTCGGCTGCAAACCAGTCCTTGAATCCCTTAACCAAAGCCGTCGAGTCGGCCATGTCGGCATAGAGCACTGTGCCGTCAAGTAGCACTGCATCGTTGCCGAGTTTTATGTCCTCTGGTTCGGGAACTTTAGCGCCCTTGCGCGTCTGCCATTTTGTGGCCAGAGTGTCTTTCACTTCGGCTAAAATCTCTTTTCCAGTTTTCACATCAAGCGCCTTTCATTTTGGACCCAACTCTTGAATTCTTTTCCACAGCGCCCGTGATAGGGAGCGGAGCCTTTGCCCTGGCGGTCGCCTGCGGTGTGGAGCATACAGGGCCACGCTGACACCGAGAAGATCCGTTGGTAGTTTCAGGTCGATCCCTTTTTGTGCTGCGATGTATGTGCGATCCCGACCTATTACCCCCATAAACAACCCGAGTTCAAATACGATGTTATCTCTTGGAGACGATATTCTCCTTCCCCTGCTTGCTGTCACATCGTCCGGCGTCATGAAAAGAACGGCGAAGTCACATTCGTGAGCGGTTCTGGTGAGGTCTTCGATGGTAGTCCGCGTAAGCTGAAACACGCCTTGTGTCCAGAGTCTGCACGCGAGATTGCGACGTTCGAGTGACCGGCACAGGCATGTCGCCTCGGACAAAGCCTCGGCTGAGGACCCAATGAATACCGTTGGCACTGGGTTGGGCTCCCTAATGTGCTGACTTCTTTCGCGTAATCTAACGCCAAGCTCAACCGCCAGCCTGCGGTAAAACTCTGGATAGTGGTTAGCGATGCTCGTCAAGGCCTTCTGCCGCAAGATCAATAGCGCAGTGTGTTCTTTTGTGACAACTGATGCACTCCTGCGCGCTGTGGGATCCAGCAGCGCCATCTCGCCGACGTGCGTTCCCGCGCTGCGAATCGCCATCTCCCTTTTGTTTATGATGATTGCGACAGACCCGCTGATGATCAAATACATCGTGTCATCAGCGTCACCCTGCTTCATGATTGCCTTTTCAGCTTTGAATTCTCGAAGCTCGCCGGCAGCAATCAAGCGTCTCGCCAAGTCACGATCCCCTGCGACAGCATGCTGGGCGCAGAGCGCGGCAAGCAGGTTATTACGACCTACAATTCCGGTAAAGCGCGGAATAATGCTGGGGCTGGACTTACTTGCCATATGCCATGCTTTTGTTCAGCTAAGTTTGCTACGTGGCAGTCAAAGCTACTCAAGCGGGGGGCGAATCAAACCAAAAACGAGCAATTCTTCATGTGCTCGTAGGTTTACGCCAATTTATCAGCCTTGGGAGCCGCGTTTCCCTTGGCGGGGATGGGGGGGATAGCCCCGACTCTTCAGATGGCGCTGTTCAGCCAACGAGCAAGTTCGCGTGCGGCATCAAGAGCCACGTTCTCGCCATCAACAAACTTGCGCGGCCGTTTCACGGTGCGACCGCTGGCGACGAACCCGGCCGTGCGGATGCTCTTCAACATCTCGGTCGTGAGGTCAAAGCTGCACCGGATCACAACGTGACCTGCCTCGGCATCATCGCCGACCAAGCACGCGCCGATCTTCTCCTGGCTTGTCTGCGCAGCGGCAAGGGCCAGGGCGTGGTCGAGTAGCGCGCGCGTGCGTGCGATGCGGCTCTCGAGTTTCACGCTGCCGCCGAACTGCCGTGCGTTCTCGAGGATGGAAAGTCGCGTCCGCAGGCAGAGTCACGGCTTTCTGAAAGCGCGTGCCGACCAGCGAAGTCTGGGCGGCCTGTCCGCCTACCATGACCACCGCTTCCTCTGTGGTCGTCCCGGTAAAACCGACCACCCCGCCGCCGCTCAGCGCGGTGAGCTCGTTAACGTTGTTGAAAGTGCCGGTGCTCACGATTTCATTGCGCCGTTCGGTCGTCCGGTTATCCGCCTTGTCGTAGGTGTAGCCGTATTGCTCCAGCACAGCTGCGCCATCCTTGTAAGTCGCCCCGGTGAGGCAGTCGATGGGATCGTAGCTGAACGCCATCTCAACGGGGTTGGCCGGGCCGAGGGTCTTGGTCCAGGAGTTGATGGCTCCATCCACCTTGTAGCCGTAATCGAAGCGCGAGTAGAGCGTGCCGGAGTGGCGACAGCGTTGATTCGTGATCAAGGCTTGGAGTTCTTCATTGAGGCTGCAATCGCCTGATAATGGGGCGTTAGCAAGCAAAGCAAAGCAAATAGAATAGAAGCGCCCGTCTGGAAGTCCTCAGGAACTCCAATTAATCTGCCAACCTCGATTCCCCCAATGAAAAGAACAAAGAACTGAGGTATGGCGACCAATAGGCCGAACACGCGATATGCAGGATGCGAGTTATTCACGGCCTCCAGTTCCGATTCCAATGAAGATGGCGGAATCGCCATCCAGCACACCCTGCATGATCATGGCCCTTCCGCGCAATTCATAACCGAAAGCGTCAAATATGCTGTCATCAGCTTCACCCAACGCCTTATTTAGCGGCCCGAGTGCGGCTCCGGTGCCGATTCCCCAAAGCGTCGATTCACCAACGTCTCCCCAGTTCCATTCATCGCAAGGATCGGAGGCATCGAACCCCTCGGCAACCAGCCCTGAAGCAAGACCTCCAGCCCCTCCAGCTACAGCGCCAGCAGCCACGCCAGCGCCAATTCCCGTCAACCCTGCTGCGGAGGCAGCACCGAGAGCGGGGTTGAATGTTGCTGCTGTGACCGCACCAGCAACAGTTCCTGCAAACGCTCCCTTCCAAAAGCCATTCCCACTCGCCCAGCTTCCAACGCCACCTCCAACGAAGCCAATTCCTGCCCCGATTGCGACATGTGCCCAGCGGCCGTCAGGATCGACATACAACGTAGGCGCATTTCGAACATATGCATACACGTTCGGTCCGTCGCTTTCCCCGATGGGATCTCTTGAAATCCACCTTCCCAGCTCCGCGCTGTAGGCCCGGAAGGGCGCGAAGTGCAGGCCACTGGGCGCGTGGCAGTAGTGGCCGGTGAATCCAAAGTCGGAGTCAAACGCCCCACTCAGCTTGGTCCGTCGCCCGTAGGGATCGTAGTCGTAGCGCGCGACAACGCTGCCACTGTTGTTGACCACCTCTCGAATCGAGCCGAGATGATCGCGGGTGTAGAAGAACTTGCTCGTTCCCTGCTGCACCCCCTGCGGAAGATACCGCTGCACTGCCGTGGTGCTGGTGCCGTTGCGTTGCTCGACGAGCCTGTTCCCATTCCAGATAAACCGCCGGTCGCTGACTGTCGTCGCGCCGTTTCGTTCCAAGATGCGCGTCCAGTGGTGGAATCCGTCGTATTCGATGTCCGTGGTCTTTGTGCCCTCAGTGATCTTGATCAGCCTATTTTCAGCATCCCAAGCATAGATGCGGGCGCCGTCGCTCGTCATGTTGCCATTGGCATCGTAGGTGAAGCTCTGCACCGCACCCCCGTTGACGACGACCCGGTAGTTCTTGCTGTTGGCGTTCCCGCTCGGATCAGCAGCGGTGATGGTGACCGTGTTAGTGCCTGTGGGTAGGGTCACCGCCTTCTCAAACCGGGTGCCGACCAGCGAAGTCTGTGCCGTCTGCCCACCCACCGTCACCGCCGCCTCCTCCGTGGTCGTCCCGGTGAAGCCAACGACCCCGCCGCCGCTGAGCGAAGTGAGCTCGTTGACGTTGTTGAAGCTGCCCGTGCTCACGGTCTCGTTGCGCCGTTCGGTCGTCCGGTTATCCGCCTTGTCGTAGGTGTAGCCGTATTGGGCCAGCACGACTGCCCCGTCCTTGTAGGTCGCCCCGATGAGACGGTCGATGGGATCGTAGCTGAATGACATGTCGACAGGGTTGGCCGAGCCGAAGGTCTTGGTCCAGAAGTTGATGGCTCCATCCACCTTGTAGCCATAGTCGAAGCGTGAGTAGAGCGTGCCGGAGCGGCTGTTGGCGATCTGCTTGAGGCGCCGATCACCGTTCCCCGTGCCGCTGGTGGTGGCGACGTTCGGGTAATAGTCGTAGGCTACGGTCTGGCCGTTGGGATAGCTGGCACCGGCCCGTCGGCCCGTCTGATTGACGTATGTGTAGGTGAAAGCGCCCAAGGCGTTTGTCGTCTGAGTGAGGCGGCCGAGGCTGTCGTAGCCGTAGGTGGTGGCGTTGCCGTTGACTTTGCGCTCGGTCACGCGGCCAAGCGAATCGTAGGAAAATTCAAGAAGGTCGCTGGAAAGCGGACCGTTAAGTTCCTTGAGTCGGCCCGCTCCGAGCACCGGCGTGCTACCAATGGGGAAGTAGTCGAAGGTAGTCGTGCCGGTGGAAGTGGTGCCGGAGCCATCGGTCATGGATGTCAGGCGGTTGTATTGCTGGGCATAGGTGAACGAGACGTTCTTGGTTGGATTGACCGTGTTTGAGTAGGTGCGGCTCTTGGGTTTGTTGTCGCGGAACCACGCATAGGTCGTGATTTGTCCAAGCGCATCGGTGCGGGTGGCAAGACGGTTGGCATTGTCGTAGGTGAACGCGTAGGTCGAGCCGTTGGCATACTTCTTTTCGACCATTTGCGAGGCCTCGTTGTATTTCCAGCGGGTCACGTTACCTCCTCCATCGGTGAGCGCCTGCAAGGGGCCGCCAAGGCTCCATTCGTAGTTCGTGGTGCGGCCGGAAGGATCGCGCACGGCGATCAACTGGCGAAGGACATTGTGGTAGTTGCGCGTCCAACGTCCCTCGCGGTCCCGTTGGGCGGCGAGGTCGAGGCGGTCATAGACCATCTGAGCATAGGTGCCATCGGGGAAGGTCACTTTGGTCAGGCGGTCGAGCGCGTCGTAGTCGTAGGTAAGCGTGTAGCCCTCGGAATCTGTCTTCGTGCGCACGCGGTTGAAGGCGTCGTAGGTAAAAGTGGTCGTCGCCCCAGGCTCCGCGCCAACCACTTGGGTGAGTCGTCCGAGCGAATCGTAGGTGTTGGTCGTGACCTCGCTTTTGGGATTGGTGACGGTGAGCACCTGTCCGCGGGCGTTGTAAGTGTAAGTGGTTGTCTGGCCTGCGGCGTCCGTCGAGGTCAGCGGAAGATTCTGGCCGTTGTAAGTGAACGACTGCACGAGGTCATTGGCGCTGCCGCGGGTCTGCCGCACCTCCAGCAGGTCAATTTTGTTGGCCGCATAGAGGTAGGTGAAGTTGCGGGTCTCCGGGTCGATGAAGTTGGTGACCAGACCGATGTCGTTGTAGGTGTAGCGGTAGACCTGCGTGGTGCCATCACTGAGCACGCGCGAGATGGTCTTGGGCCGGGCGATCATGCCCGGGTTGGTGCTGTTGGAGGACGTTTGGCCTTGGTAAGTGAACCAGACGCGACTTTCGAAGGGATTTTTCCGGCTCTCGGGAATGCTGGAGACGACGTTCAGGTTGCCATCGAGGTGCAACCAGTGGGTGATGCGGGCTTTGCTGTAGTCACCCGGGGCCATTTTCATGGCCTTCTTATCCCAGAAGAACGTGTTGCGTTCGCTCAGGTAGTCGTTGGTGAGAGGCGGTCCGCTGATGCCGCTGGGCACTTGGCTCTCGGTGTTGGGAATGGGAATCTCACGGTTGTTGTTGGCCACATCATGGTGACGAAACTCGATGCGCTCCTTATCGCCATAGGGGTCGGTGGCTTCCAGCCAGCGCTCCGGTCCAGTTTCACCAAAGGTGAAGCGAGTGGTGCCGTATGGCGTGGTGAGCGAATTGACAAAATCGCCCGGGCCGTAGGTGAAGGAGCATTCGATTCCGATCACATCGGTGATCTTGATGAGCCAGCCCTGCGCATCGTAGTCGAAGCGGGCGGCGCGGCCGAACGGATCGGTGATGCGGGTGATCAGGTAGGGCTTGTCGGCAAGACCGTAGGTGAGCGTGCTCACCTGCCCCACGGCGTCTGTGATGGCGGTGATGCGCTTGAGGCTGTCGTAATGCAGTCGCAGCTCATTGCCCTGCGGGTCGATAATCTTGGTAAGGAAAACCTTGCGGCCCGGGACGGTGCTGCCATTGGACTCCTCGTAAAGCTCGCGGCTTCCATCGGTTTTGAGCCGCTCGTATTTGATAGGCGAACTTGAAAGCCGCTTGAGCACATCGAGCGATTTAGGCTGCACGGCAAACGTCTGGGTGGCGGGGTTGAAATCCGTGTAACGGTAACCGCCGCCGATGCGGTAAATCTTCACGTCGGCCGAGGGGTTCATCGGGTCATCTTGAACGTAGCCCACAAGATTCATTGTCCACTTCGGCCCGAAGTTGGAGTAGTCGAAGACCGCGGGCTGATTGGCGTCCCGCTGGTTATACATGATCTTGAAATCCAGCGCAGGACCAACCGGGGGCGTGTAGCCGACTGGGAAGTCGTAAAGATGCAGGCTGACAAGCATGGACGTAAACTTGTAGGCCGTCATGCGTTTGCCATTCCCGCTGTCGTTCCCGCCCTCCTTCTCGTCCTCGCAAGTCGTGGCATCGTCGTCAGTTCCGGTCGTGAAGCCGCGTCCAATGATCTGCTTAGCCTGTGCAACACTCAACTTGGTCCAACCATTTCCGAATGTCCCCCGAGGCACCAAAAAGACCCCAGAGGCCTCATTCATTAGTGTTTTGTCTGAAACCCACGTGGTCCCGGGACCAAAGGTCGGGTCTTTGACGAGAAATCTGTCTCCATCACGCTTGAGCACGGCAGCGTAGTGGTCGAGCTTCCAATGAACCACAGCCGGGAGCATGGCCGCGGTGAGTTCCGCGCCGGGACCGGCCTTGACCACCTCGGAAGGCATGCCGAGATCGGTCGCCATCTCCTGAAGTTCGGCCATCTGGAATCCTCGCGAAGAGGTCTTCGGGGCCATGAGCCGCGCGTTGTAGGCGTCGGGAAGTTTGCGGGCTTCGCGAATGCCGGCGAGAGCAAACGGACCACAATGAAATGCTCTACCCGGATCCCGCTTCATGCGCCACAACCCTTCCCTTACTCCGGCCATGGCTTCGCTGGCCGAACCCGTCAAAACGCGATCACCGGCTGCGGCCATGAGCTCGTCGAGTTTTTCGACTTGCCCGATGCGCGCTCGCATCTTGGCTAGCTGCCCCAAGGCCTGATCACCCAGCATGCGCCCGCGGGCGTCCTGCAAATTTTTGGACGCGTCCCATGAAAGTTGGAACGACGCGATAGCCCGCGAGAACTGCCCAGTCCGGAAATAGAAGTCACCCAAGTTGTTCAGGAGCGAGACACGCCACGGAGACGACGGGTAAGCCGTGAGGAATGCTTCGAGAGCTGAGGAGTCATCCGGATTCGACCGGATAGCAAAAGCATCAAGCGCCGCAAGCAGCGCTGCATTCTCGACCGGAGAAGGATCACCGGCAACCGGAACCAGCGGCTCAGCCAAAACCCGGCGCAGAAAGACATCCTGGTCCGTGACGTCCCCGTCAGCTCGGACGGGGCGAGCCGCCTCTGGCGGCAACACACGATTGACCGTGACATTGGTTGGCGTCAGCACCGGAGGCGGCATGGCACCAGAGTCCAAGGCATTCGACGGCTGAGTGGAACCTTGCGCGGGCGCGGCTAACACAGAGAGCGGAAGCCCGACCAACGCGGTGCACGGCAGCAAGACCACTGCGATAACGCGCCAGCCAAAAGCTGGGAGATTCGGACGAGCAAGAGTGGGGCGCTTCATAGGGATCAACTCGGCGGTTACGGAAGCAGAACGGCATGCGCCGGGGTTTCAAGTAGGATGCCGGGCGCAACCGTGTCTGCCGGGTTGGGCGGCGTTTGGGCCGAACGAGTCGGGTCCAAGGGATGGGCGTCAACTTGGTCCGACACACCATCGCCGTCGGTGTCGGCCAAGAAGGGATCGGTGCCGAGCGAAAGTTCGGTCACGTTACTCAAGCCGTCGCCATCCGAGTCCAATGAGATGGGATCCCAACCCATCTGCACCGCGGTGTAATCGGTAAAGCCATCGCCATTGGAATCCACCGCCCCAGGATGCGTGCCCAACTGGAACTCGCGCAGATTGCTCAATCCATCGCCATCGAGATCACCTGCCGCATCAGCAGGATCGGAAGAGCTGAAGCCGTAAGTGGCTTCCCAACCGTCATCCAAGCCGTCCTGATCTGCATCGTTGATCCAGTATTGGGAGGACGAGGATCCGCTCGATGTGTAGGGGTCGAGAAAAACCTTCGCTCTGACCACAGCGGAGCGTAGCAAATTGAACGATCCCGCTGTGCCACTGAACCCGGGAGAATTCCAATTCGGCTCGCTTCCGTCCGTGGTGTAACGAATGAATGTCTGCACTCCAGCCGGCGGCGTCTCGGTCGCCGCGATCTGCACCGCGATCGACGAGGCAGCGGAGGTGCCTGTCGCCGGAGAGATGCTTGGCGGCGGGAGATAAATTGAAAGCCGGTATTTCTTGTAGAAGTAGTAGTCGACCTCGCGGCGCTCGGTTGCGGAGAGAGGCCGTTGGTAGAGCAGAATCTCGGAAATATCGGCGTTCAGGAAGGGCTGATTGGCGAAAGAGCTGCGACCGACGTAGTTCTTGTCCCGCGGCTGCGCGGCACTGTAGCTCGGCAAAGGAACTTCGCCTGTGGCCAGCAGCGATCCGTTGCCCCTGATCTCCACAGTTCCGTTGCCAGCGGATGAGGGAGACTGTGTGACCTGATGGAAAGCGAAGCGCTTTGCATTCAACGCGCGCCAGGCCACAACACTGGACACGCCAGAATTCGGATTGCTGAGGTAATACTCGAGGTTGCTGCTCATCTCCGAGTAGGAGAAGGGCTTGTTGTAGGCAATGCTGACAACGTGTGAACTACCTCCTCTTGAAAGAGTCAAGAAGCGGGCTGAAGTCTGTAGAACAGTCGGCCGGGCTACGATGAAAGCCGTCAATCCATTGCGAAAATCGCTCAAGGACATATTCGCAGCCGTCGCCGGCGGCAGATCGAGGAAGTCATCAATTCCATCGAACCGAAGAGCCGGGCGACCATTCACTGCGTTGGAAATCAATCGAGGACGAAGCGCTGAATTACCTTGGACGGCGTGGTTGCCTCGGCCGGAGTAGTCCGTCCACTTAAGCACGTTCGAGGCTCCATCAGCATCCACGCCCTCGTCGGCCTTGAGCCAAAGCGCCAACCCCGACATAGGGACAGGCAAAGCCAGTTGCTTTGCAGCCAACGCTGCAACATCGGCCGCACTGAATTTCCGACCGTAAACCTGAACCTCGTCAAGCTGACCCTCGAAGTGAGCGGCGCCGTCCGACACGCGCGCAACTTGCAGGGCAAGATTCTTTGCGAAGTCGGTGCGAACAGCAGACAGGTCTGTAACATCGACGCCATTGACGTAGAGAGATGCAGTGCCAAGCCCGCGATCGACAACCGCGACAACATGGGCCCACACGCCACCCGCCGGGACAGCCCCGACGGTGGAGGTAGCCACGGCAGCGGCAGTCCCATTGCCAGTCTCGAGAACAAGGCGACGGTCAGAAGTTGAGGAGGAGTTAACAAACAGTCGGAAGCCGTCCGTGGCCGCACCACTCGGCGAATTGGCCAGGAGCGCACGAGAGTTGGCAGGCGGCGCTGCGGGGAGTTTGACCAGCATGGCGAGAGTAAACTGGTCGCCTAGATCGATAGTCGGGAGGGACACGTAGTCGTCCGAACCATCAAATCCAAGGGCTCCTCCCCCGGCACAGCCCGCAACCCACGAGGGGCCATTCATCAAAGTGCCGTTGTTGCCATTGCCGGACGTATCCACGGCAACTCCCCCACTCCCGGAATCCAACGCGAGATGCGCAATGACCGAACTGGACAGCTGATAGAACAAAAGATTGCTGATGCCGTCTCCGTTAGGATCTTCGGTCGCATCTGCAGTCCGCGGGTTCGTGCCATGATCAACCTCCCATTTGTCGGGAACCCCGTCGGCATCCGTATCGGAAGACAAGGGATGAGTCCCAAGCACGAACTCCTGCAAGTTAGTCAGCCCGTCACCATCACCATCGCTCGCAGCATCATTTGCCGATGGATCAAGTCCGTTGGCTGCCTCCCAACCGTCAGACATTCCGTCGGAGTCGGTGTCAGGGTTGTTCGGTTGAGCGGAAAGCCCGAACTCTTGCAGGTTGGTCAATCCGTCCTGATCAGGATCGTCTGCCGGGCCATGGATGAGTCCTCCAAAATGCTGCCACTCCCAAGCATCCGACAAGCCGTCGAGATCAATGTCATCGGTGTTGCCGGTGGTTGCCACACCCTGGAAGACTGCGGCGCAGAGATTGCCGTCGTCGGCGGAGCTGGCCACCAGGCCAATCCGAACAACGGCGTCCATCGACACGGCAACACTACCGTGCGCAATCCAAGACACCCCGTCCGCGGAGGTGTAATAGGCAAAACTGCTTCCAGTCCGCGTCAGCCGGAGCCATTGCGGAAACGAGCCCGACGAGACGGAACTGGCAGTCGATGAGGCGCCCGAGGAAGTTCGAACAATCAATCGCAGGGATCCGTCCGGCCTTGCTCCGAAAACGACCTGTCGGCTGCCCGAGTCCGTTCCCTCTCGGAAGGTAATCGCCCCTATGGCATCGGCATTGGTATTTTCGACATCGACAAGCTTGGCGGTGATGCTCCCATCGCCGCGCAGAAAGAGGTAGGTGAAAAAACACTCGTCGCCTACCCCGCCGACACCCGCACCAGAACCTTGCAGCGAGAATTCGTCAGACGATTCAACGTAGGCGGAGGACCCGGCAGTCGCGATTGCACCAACATCCGTGGAGAACCACGCTTCATAGCCACTCGCCTGCGCGAACCGCAGGACCAGAAACATGGCCAAGAGCACTCCGACCACAACGGGCACAGACACGCCTGCATGACGTAGGACTGGAGGAAAGAGCTTGCCCATGGCTCAGAGATTCACGAATGGCGACAGGTTCTTGCCGAAAGCTACTTCAAACGGACCATAGACTTTGAAATCGGTCGGCATAAAAAAAGTTAAGGCGTGCGGCACGCCAAGTTTCCTAAAGAGGAGCAGGCGGGGGTGCCGGGCATTGTATAGCAGT
>JBIKXZ010000209.1:0-3967 GCA_044355525.1 Chthoniobacterales bacterium | reverse complement strand
CGGGGACGCCGCTTCTACTTTTTGCCTTAGCTGCATCAATCCGGCTCAGAGCACATCGCGAACCGCACGCGCGATTTCCACGCTCCGCGGCGAATCGGCGTGCACGCAAACCGTCTCGGCCTCGACCAGCCACTTTTTCCCGTCGCCGACTTGCAAATACCCGGTCGTCTTCCACTCGCCGATCCGCCGGGCCGCGTGCACCGGATCGTCGATCAGCGCGCCCGCCACACCCCGCGGCAACAGGCGCGCTTCATCCGCATAGCCGCGTTCGGCAAAAATCTCGCGCCGCAGCGGCACGCCGCGCGCCTCGGCCACCGCGTGCAACAGACCGCCCGCCCCGACAATGAGCGGGGTCCCCTCCAACTCGGACTCCATCCAATCGACACAGGCCTCGGCCAAATCGCTGCGCTCGTCGCACAGGTGGTAGAGCGCGCCGTGAAGTTTCATGTGACCGAGCGTCGCCCCCGATTCGGCGAGCACGCGCTGCAAGGCCGCGATTTGCCCGGACATCAGCTGCGTCAAATCGTGCGGCGAAACATCGCGGGCGGTGCGGCCGAAACCTTCCCGGTCCGGCCAACCCGGATGCGCCCCGGTCTGCACACCACGCGCGAGTGCGGCACGCACCACGCGCGACATCGTCTCCACGTCGCCCGCATGGCCGCCGCAAGCGATGTTGGCCAGATCGACGAGGTCCAACAAACCCATCATTGTCTCCGCCGCCTCGCCTTCCCCCAGGTCGCAATTGAGCAAAACTTTCATTCGTCCGGCGGCAAAAATCCGATCGTTCCACCCGGCGGGACCTGCGCCACCCGGCGGCAGGCGTCCTCGTCGAGCCACGCGATCTTCGGGTAACCACCCACCGTCGGTCCATCCCGCATTGTCACCACCGGTTGGCCGCCGCCGGTGATTTGCACGGACCCGGTCCGCACGGGTTCGCTGATCATGACGGCCTCCGGCGCCGCGATGCATGGTCCCTCCAGACGGATTCCCATCCGGTCGCTGCGCGAGGAAACCTTCCACCCCGCGGCAAAGAAAGTCGTGCGCGCCTCATCAGAAAACTCCCGCCATTGCGGACCCGGCCAAACCCGCAACGCGAGATCGGACGGATATTGTGTCGCTGCGGGGCTTTCTTCACGCGCCGGCCGACTACCCCGCGCGGGATCGTCGCGACAGGAAAGAACATCACCCGGGTTCAAGCCGCGACCCAAACCGCTGCGCGCGGAAACCGCGGCGCTCCGGAGAATTTCCGGGGCAATCCATCCGCCCGGGGCGGCCAGATACGCATAGACCCCGCTTTGGTGCCGCGTGAAATCCAGCACGTCGCCGCACTCCACACCGCGCGTTGTTCCCGGCGCCCATCCCATCGACGCGCCGGCCACGGCCAGCCATCCGCTGTGCCGGACGCGGAAACGCGCTCCTTGCAGGGCGAGTTCGAGAACCACCGCCTCTTCCGGATTGCCCAACAACCGGTTGGCGGCGCGCGCGGCCTCTCCATCCATCCACCCGCCCGGCGGCACGCCGAAACGCTTCCAGCCCGGACGCCCTGCGTCCTGCCAACTCGCCCCGCAACCCGGCGTGATCACTTCGAGAAATTCAAACATCGCCCGCCCCCACCGCGACAAACCGCACCGTGTCGCCCGGATGCAGCAGGAAGGCATCATTGGCCTCCGGAGCGAACAGCCTGGCCCTCGTGCGCCCTATGACATGCCATCCGCCCGCACTCTCGCTCGGATAAATCCCCGTCTGCGCTCCCGCGATGGCCACGCTTCCCGCCGCGACGCGCGGACGCGGCATGTCGCGTCGCGGCAAATGCAGCGCCTCGTCCAACACACCGAGATACGGAAACCCCGGCGCAAAGCCGAGCAACCACACGCGGTAATCACGCCCGCTGTGCCGCGCAATCACGTCATCCGCCGCGAGCCCGGTCCGCCGCGCCACCTCGGGCAAATCCTCCCCGTCGTAAACCACGGGAATTTCCACCAACCGGCCAGCTGCGCCCTCCATCCCGAGAGAAGACAATTCCTCGATCAATCCTGGTAGGGCCCGCGGGCTCCAGCGGGCCGCCGCTTTTCCTTCGTCCCCGAACTCCAACAACACCGATCCGTAACCCATGGTGAACTCCCGCATTCCCTCCGGCGGACGCATCTCCAAGGCGCGCGCCACCGAGAGCGCCCGCGCCATCGTTTCCTCCGACAAATCCCGCCCGAACCGCACCAGCCAGGCGTGCGGCCCGTAGGGTTCGACGGACCAATCCATCACGCCCGCAGGCCGGCGGCGTTACCGTCCGCCGTGGCCCCCGCCACCACCGCCACCGTGGCCGCCGCCCTGATGGTCGTTGCGCCAGTAATCGCTGTTATACCAGACATCCGGGTAACCGAAGTCGAAGGGCGCGGAGTCCATGTAATACGGATCGGACCAATAAGGGTGCGCGTGCATGCCGCCGTCCGTCGAGGCGGGCACGTTGCCGGAATCCTCGAGATAGATGCCTTTGGCCTTGCCGAGGTAATTGATCAATTCGTCGTCGCCGCCCGCGCCGACCAACTGGTTGATCTGACGCGTGGAAAAGTCATAAGGCGTCTTGGTCGCCTTGAGGTAGGGCACGATCATGGTGCCGGGCACGCCGGCCCGCACCAAGGCCACGATGTCGTCGTAACCGAGCACGCGCCCCTTGCTGATGCGCGTGTAAGTGCCGGCATCGACCCCTTTTTGCGCCAGCACCAGCAAATACGGGGGCGACTCGAGTTGGGGCTTGCTGAAAGTGGCGCAACCGCAAAGGGCGGCGAGGAGGGCGGGGAGCAGGGCTTTGGTCATGGGTGCCAAATTGCACCATCCGCCTCCCCCGGAAAAGCCGAAAGCGGCGGGAACCGTGGCCCCCGCCGCTTCGTGCTATGTCAACCCAATCAGGCCCCACGCGGGGCGCAATTCTCTAGACGGCTTTGTCGCCCGTCTCGTCGGTGCGGATGCGGATCGCTTCCTCCACCGCCGAGATGAACACCTTGCCGTCGCCGATCTTGCCGGTCTTGGCCGCCTTGACGATGGCGCCGGTGGCCTTCTCGGCGAGGTCGTCGGCCACAACGACCTCGATCTTGATCTTGGGCAGGAAGTCCACGGTGTATTCGCTGCCGCGGTAGATCTCGGTGTGGCCTTTCTGGCGGCCGAAACCTTTGACTTCGCTCACCGTCATGCCCTCGATGCCGAGGTCGGCCAGCGCGTCTTTCACTTCCTCGAGCTTGAACGGCTTGATGATTGCTTCGATTTTTTTCATTGGTTTTTCTTCCTTGGTTGGATGCCGTTATTTCTCGAACAGGTATCCCTCTTCGCCGTGATCCACGGTGTCGAGGCCTTCTCTTTCCTCATCCTGCGTCGGACGCAGACCGATGGTGAATTTGACGATCAAGGCGATGATCGTGGTCGCGACCACCGACAGAACGATGGTCAGGGCAACGGCCTTGAGCTGGTTCATGACGAGTCCGTCCATGAGGTTCATGGAGGCGAGCACGCCGTTGACCGCCGGATCGGCGAAGACGCCGGTGAGGATCGCGCCGAGCGTTCCGCCCACCGCGTGGATGCCGAAGGTGTCGAGCGCGTCGTCATAGCCGAGGGCTTTCTTGAGATAAACCACGGCGAGGAACGGCACGATGCCGCCGAGCACACCCATGATGACGGCGCTGGTCGGCGTGACGAAGCCGGCACCCGGAGTAATCGTGACCAAACCGGCGACAATGCCCGAGCAGAAGCCGAGCACGCTGGGTTTGCCGCGCAATACCCACTCGAGCATGCCCCAGACAAAGCCCGCGGTCATGGCGGCGAGGAGCGTGGTGGCAAAGGCGTTCGAGGACAACGCATCGGATCCGAGCGCGGAACCGGCGTTGAAGCCGAACCATCCGACAAAGAGCATGCCGGTGCCGATCATGACGAGAACCATGGAGTGCGGAGGCATCGGAACTTTGCCGAAGCCGAGACGCGG
>JBIKXZ010000208.1:0-3976 GCA_044355525.1 Chthoniobacterales bacterium | reverse complement strand
GCCACGCGCTCGAGGTTGTTGCTCACCTTCATCGCGGAAACGACTTCGCGCAGGTCGTTGGCCAGCGGTTGGTAGCGCACGAGGATGGCGACGCTTTCCTCGTCGACCGACTTCTCGAGCGCGTCGATTTCCGAATCGTCGGCGATGACCCGCTCGCAGGCCTCCATGTTGCGGTCGAAGAGGGCTTCCTCGGCCGAGGCGAGCAGGCGCTCGGTGAGGGAGGCCATCATGAGCACGCTGTCGCGCAGGGAAAGCAGGGCGCCCTCGAATTCGCCCAGGGTGTGTCTGGCCGCCGGTTCTTGCATGGGGACGCAACCTATGTTGTTCCGCGCCCGCGGTGCAAGCCGCGTCCGCGCGGACCGGCGGGGATCGCTTCAGGGTATTGTGACAAAAACGTGATCCTTTTTCTTTTCGCTTCTTCCGGCGTGCGGGACAGGCGAGGATCCCGGTTCTCGCGATCAAACCATGAAAAAGGTCATCCTCCCCTTGTCCGTGCTCATTGCCGGTGTCGTTTGCCCGATCCAGGCCCAGCAACTTTCCGGCGCGGGCGCGACATTTCCCGCCCCGCTCTACCAGCGCTGGGCGGTGGAATACAACAAGCAGGTTCCGTCGATCAAAGTGAACTACCAGTCGGTGGGCAGCGGGGCCGGGGTGAAAAATTTCCTGCAGGGCGTGGTTGATTTCGGGGCGAGCGACGCGGCCATGACCGACGAGGAAATGGCCAAGTCCCCGCGCGGGGCCGTGCTCGTTCCGGCCACCGCGGGCAGCGTGGTGCTGGCCTACAACCTGGAAAATGTGGCGGGTCTCAAGCTGACCCGCGTCGCGCTGGCCGGCATCTTCCTCGGCACGATCACCAAGTGGAACGATCCGGCCATCGTCGCGTCCAATCCCGATGTGCCCTTGCCCGACCGTGCGATCAACGTGGCCTACCGTTCGGACGGCAGCGGCACGACATTCGTTTTCACGCAGCATCTCTCCGCGATCAGCCCGGAATTCGACGAGGAGGTCGGTTTCGACAAGTCGGTGACGTTTCCCGTCGGCGTCGGCGGCAAGGGCAACGAAGGTGTCACCGCGCTGATCAAGCAGACGCCGGGCACCATCGGCTATGTCGAATTCGGCTATGCCGAGCAGAACAAACTTCCCGTCGCCTTGCTGGAAAACAAATCGGGCAATTTCGTCGCACCCACCCCGGAGAGCGGGGCCGCCGCGCTGGCTTCGGTCGAGCTTCCGGAGAATCTCCGCGTCTGGCCGGTCGATCCCGAGGCACCGGAGGCCTATCCGATCACGACCTTTTCTTGGTTGCTGCTTTACAAAAAGTATGACGATGCGGCGAAGCTCAAGGCGCTCAAGGATTTCGTGACCTACGGATTGACCGAAGGGCAGTCCTTCGCCGTCGATCTCGGCTACATCCCGCTGCCCGAGGCCGTGGTGGCCAAAGCCAACGCGGCTTTGTCCTCCGTCGAATAAGCGCCGCGCGAGGCGCTCTCTCCATGGCGACCGAGACGGCCAGTGCGGACGGCATCCACGGCGCGCCGGTGCGCACCGGTCCGGATCTTTTCCTCTGGCTCACGCGCGTCGCTGCGGTCGCGTCGGTCTTCGTGCTCGGGTGGATTTTCTGGGAGGTTTTCCAGGAGGCAAAGCCGGCGCTGGAAAAATTCGGCCTCGGCTTTTTGACCAATGCCAGCTGGCAACCCAACCGTGATCGTTACGGCGTGCTGCCGTTCCTCGTCGGCACCGGCGCGACCGCGCTCATCGCGCTGATCCTCGCCTTTCCGCCGGGCTTGGCCATCGCCATTTTCCTGAGCGAAGATTTCCTTCCGCTCCCCGCGCGGCAATTCGTCCGCTTCGTCGTCGAGTTGCTCGCCGCAATCCCGAGTGTCGTCTACGGGCTGTGGGGCATTTTTGTCGTCATCCCGATCGTGCAGGCGCTGGGCAATTGGACGACGGAACGTTTCGGGCACATTCCTTTGTTGTCTGGTCCGGCCTACGGCAATTCGCTGCTCACCGCCGGCGTGGTGCTCGCGCTGATGATCCTTCCGACCATCACGGCGATTTCGCGCAGTTCGCTCGTCGCCGTGCCGCACACCCTGCGGGAAGGCGCCTATGCCCTCGGGGCCACGCGGTGGGAAACCATTTTCGGCGTGATCCTGCCGACCGCCGCGCCCGGCGTGGTTGCCGCGACCATCCTCGCGCTCGGCCGCGCCATGGGCGAGACGATGGCCGTGGCCATGCTCATCGGGAACAGCTCGCGTCTATCGTGGTCGCTCTTCGCGCCGTCCGGAACGCTGGCCAGCCTGCTGGCCAACCAATTCGGCGAGGCCTCCGGGATGCAGGTCGCCGCGCTGATGTATGCCGCGCTCGTCCTCGTTGCGCTGACCCTTGCGGTCAATTTCGCGGGCGAGGCCGTGCTGCGTTACACGGAAAGGAGAACGGCGGGGATCCGCTGAAGCCATGGACAATCCCCTCACGCACGCCGCCGACTTTTTCGGGGACAACCGGACCGAGTCGACGAAGATGCTCGGACGTTCGTTGGGCAACCGCGTCCTGACCGGCCTGTGCATCGCTTTGTCCTTTGCCGCGCTGATCCCGCTCGCCTCGATCCTTTACCTTGTGGTGAAGAACGGGAGCGAACTGCTCGACTGGTCGATCTTCACGCAATTGCCGCCCGCGGCGGGCATGACCGGCGGCGGTTTCGGCAATGCGGTCATCGGCACGCTGGTCATGGTCGGCCTCGGCCTCGCACTCTCCGCCCCGCCGGGCATCCTCGCCGCGGTTTACATTTGCGAATACCGTCCGAACAGCCGCCTCTCCGCCGCGGTCCGCTTCACGGCCAAACTTCTCACCGGCATCCCTTCGATCATCTGCGGTGTCTTCGCCTTCGCCGCGATCGTGCTGGCCACCGGGAGATTTTCCGCGCTGGCCGGCGGCGTCGCGCTGGCCGTGCTCATGCTGCCGACCATCTTGCTCACCTCCGAACAAGCCCTGCTCGGCGTGCAACGCGCCTACCGCGAGGCGTCCTACGGCCTCGGCGCCACCCGTTTCCAGACCATCGGACGCATCGTGCTGCCCGAAGCCATGCCGGCCATCATGACCGGGGTGATGCTCGCCGTGGCCCGCGCCGCGGGGGAAACCGCGCCGCTGGTTTTCACCGCGCTGTTCAGCCAGTTCTGGATGTCCTCCCTCATGGAGCCGACCGCCTCTCTCTCCGTCCTCATCTATAATTTTTCCACCATGCCCTTCGAGCATCAGGTGAAAATGGCTTGGACCGCCTCCCTTGTGCTGGTTTTCCTTGTCACGGCGACCAACATCACGGCCCAGTTGGTCTTCAGCAAAAAGCACTGATCCCCCGATGTCCGACACGACCACCGCCGCCCGACCCGCCACCGCGCCGCCGCCCGCCGCCGCGGACTCCCCGGCGCGCCGCATCATTCTCTCGGTGCGCGATTTCAATTTTTTCTACGGAAAGAATCAAGCCCTGCAGGACATCCATCTCGACATCCCCGAGAAACGCGTCACCGCCTTCATTGGTCCGTCCGGCTGCGGCAAGACCACGCTCCTGCGCAATTTCAACCGCATGAACGAGCTGATCGACGGCGTGCGCCATACGGGGGACATCACCCTGGCCGGACGCAGCCTGTGGGATCCGTCCTTGGAAGTCATCGCCCTGCGCCGCCTGGTCGGCATGGTCTTCCAGAAATCCAACCCCTTCGCCAAATCGATCTACGAAAACGTGGTCTACGGCCTGCGCATCGCCGGCGTGCGCGATCGCGGCACACTCGACGAGACCGTGGAACGCAGCCTGCGCGGCGCTGCGTTGTGGGACGAAGTGAAAGACCGCCTGCACGAGAGCGCGCTCGGACTGTCCGGCGGACAGATGCAGCGCCTGTGCATCGCCCGCGCCATCGCGGTGCGCCCGAAGGTCCTGCTCATGGACGAACCCTGTTCCGCCCTCGACCCCATCGCCACAGCGCGCGTC
>JBIKXZ010000001.1:0-39992 GCA_044355525.1 Chthoniobacterales bacterium | reverse complement strand
CTGCCGCGCATTTTCGACGCGATCACCGATCCGATCATTGGAAACATGTCGGACAACTCCAAATCCCGCTTCGGCCGCCGGCGTCCGTTCATGTTCTTCGGTGTGCTCGGCTGCGTGGTGCTCCTGCCACTGCTTTGGACGCTACCCATGACGGAAACAGCTTCGAACCCGTGGTATAGCAACGTCCCGTTCCTCTACATCGTCATGATGGGCAGCCTGCTCGCGCTGGCCTACACGTTCTTCGTCGTGCCTTACACCGCGCTGGGTTTCGAATTGACGCCCGACTATGACGAACGCACGCGGGTTGTGCGCTGGCGCATGTATATTGGTCTGTTCGGTTCGCTGGCGGCTGGGTGGCTCTTCCGTCTCGCGGCCGACGAATACTGGCCCAGCCTCGGGGTCGGGGCATTCTGGGTCACGGTAGGGGTGGCGGCCATCGTGCTGGTGTCGGGAATGATCCCGGTTTTCGGGTGCAAGGAAGAACTGGTCATCGAGGAACAGGAGCCGATCAAGTTTCTCGAGGCGGTGCGCTACACGCTGACCAACCGCCCGTTTGTCATTCTTTTCATTGCCTACGTGACGATCATCGTCGCCCTGTTTTCCGCACAGAGTATCGCCCCCTTGCTCATGCAGCACTATGTGTTCGGCGGCGACGCCATCGGGCTGGGGAACTTTCAAGGTGCGCTCATGACCATGGGCATGGTGCTGTCCTACGTCAGCATCCTGCTCATCGGCTGGATTTCCATGCGCACGAGCAAGCGCACCGCCATGGTAGCGGGCTTGGCCTTGGCCTTCGTCGGCGCCGGGCTGGGCTTTTTCGCTTTGGACCCGCGCTGGCCGTGGCTGCTTTTCGTCACGGCGTTCATTTCCTTCCTCGGACTGCAGGGCTGCTGGCTGATGGTCGATTCGATGACGGCCGACGTCTGCGACGACGACGAACTGCGCAGCGGTCGCCGCCGCGAAGGGATGTTCAGCGCAGTGAAAGGGTTTGCGCTGAAGGCCGCGCAGGGACTCACCTTCGGGGTGGGTGGCTACATGGCCACCGCGGCGGGCTACGATCCGCAAATCGTCGACCGCACCGGTCTCGACGAAACAACGGCCTGGAAAATGAAAGTCGCGCTGGTTGGTTTCCAATGCGCCGGCCTCCTGCTCGCCATCGCCATCATGTGGCTCTATCCCATCACCCGCCAACGTGCCGAGGAGACGCAACGCCGGTTGCGCGAGGCGGTGCATTGAACACCGAGCTCGCGGTGGCACGATTATCCATGCGTTTGGCAGGATTGTTGCCGCGTCAGGGCGCTGGGGCTGCATAATTTGGCTCATGCGTTCCTCTCCACTGATCAGCAGCGCGTTTGCGGCCGGTTTTGTCTCCGTCGCTTGGACGGTGGCGATACTCCTGCTCCCTGTGACCGGTCTCTGCACTGACGAAGCGTCTTCCGCCCGGCCGAACATCATCGTCATCATGACCGACGATCAGGGGTGGGGGGACACGGGCTACAACGGGAACCCCGAAGTCAAAACGCCCAACATCGACCGATTGGCGGCGTCGGGAATCCGCTTCGACAACGGTTATGTCACCGCGCCGCAATGCGTTCCCTCGCGGGCGGGAATCATCCTCGGGCGGCACCAGCAGCGATACGGGCTCGAGTGCCAGGTCGACGAGAAATACTACCAGACCTATCACCTGCCGGACGGTGTTTCCACCCTGCCCGGTGAATTGCGCCGGGCCGGCTACCGCACTGGAATCGTGGGCAAATGGCATCTCGGCGAGCCGCGCGAGAGCCAGCCTTTCAACAAGGGCTTCGAGTGGTGCGCCTACTTCCGGGAGGGCATGGGCTTCCAATATGTGAGGGGCGGACAGGCAAATATGTTCCGCAACGAGCGCGATGAAATCATCCCGGTCGATCCGGATGATTATCTCGTGGACGTCTTCACCCGGAAGGCCTTCGAGTTTCTGGATGGAAAGGACGAGCGCCCTTTCTTCCTTTATCTTTCGTACTATCCGCCGCATTGGCCGCTCGAAGTGCCGGAGCGCTATCTTGAACCATACCAAGACATCGAAGATGTCCACCGCCGCACCGCTTGCGCCATGATCGCGAGCGTCGATGACGCGGTCGGTCAAGTCGTGGCCCGGCTTGCGGAGTCCGGCTTGGCGGAGAACACCATCGTGGTTTTCCTCAGCGACAACGGGGCACCGGAATACGACTCGCGGAACGTGACCCCGATCAAAGTCGGACAGAACGCGTCGAGCAATGGCCCTCTCAACGGCTGCAAGGGCACGCTCCTCGAAGGCGGCATCCGCGTTCCTTTTCTCATGAGCTGGCCGGGCCGACTGCCGGCTGACACGGTGGTGACGTGGCCCGTGTCCACCCTCGATCTCACGCCCACCTTCCTCGCCGCGGCCGGGGCGCCACCGATGAAGGGGGCGGATGGTGTGGATTTGTTGCCCTACCTCGAGCCGGTCGCCGCAAAGACAGGCCCCGACCGTGCGCTTTTCTGGAGATTCTACACGCATTGGTGCCGGGAGAAGGCCGTGCGCCGCGGACCATGGAAGTGGATTTCCGCCCCCCACCGGAAAGGCGGGGTTGCCCTGTTCAACATCGTGGAGGATCCCTCCGAAAAGAATAACCTCCTCGCCGAGCATCCCGCCATCGCCACCTCGCTCGAAAAAGATTTCACCGACTGGAACAAGACGCTCGCCGATCCCAAGTGGGTTACGCTTTATTCCGAAAAATCGGGTGATTGAATCCGCCTTTTATGAAAATCCGCAAAGCCTTCGTCATGTCAGTCAACGCCGGTTCCGAGGAGGAATACGAAAACCGCCACAATCCGATCTGGCCGGAATTGGAGAAAGTGCTCAAAGACCACGGCGTTTCGAACTATTCGATCTTCCTGCATCCCGAAACGCGACAACTCTTCGGCTACGCCGAAATCGAAAGCGAAGAGCAATGGGCGTCCATCGCCTCGACCGAGGTCTGCCAAAAGTGGTGGAAGCAGAACGTTGAAATCATGCCGACGAATCCCGACCACAGCCCGGTCAGTGCCCCGCTGCGCGAGATTTTCCATTTGGACTGACTGTCACCGCGCCGCCCCGTGGTGTTTCGGTGTCAAGCCGTCGTGCTTTTTGCGGAAGTGGTGGGAGGCTTCGACGAGGCGGCCGAGTTTGGCGTGGGTGATGTCGAGCGGAACGTGGCCGAAGCCGCACTCGCTGGTCAGCACAAGGCGTTCGGGCGGGAAGTGTTTCAGGGCGGGCTGGACCCGGCGCCAGACTTCATCGACCGATTCCAATTCGTCGCTGCGCTGGTCGATGACGCCGAGCGCCAAATCGCCCTGGAATTTCCAGTCCTTCCATAAATCCATGAGGTCGTAGGAGAGCGTGCAGTGCTCCAAGGAGACCTCGTCGATTTTTACGGTGGAGAAAGCCGGCACGAGATCCGTGTATTTGGTGAAGTAGACGCGCTTGCGGCGCGGGTTGCCGCCGCAAACGTGGAGACCGTAGCGCACGTGGTGGCCGAGTTCGTCCATCATTTCGTTGAGGATTTCGGCCGACCACACGCTGTCCTGCGGCGATTCGGTCCACATCGGCTCGTCGAATTGGATGAAGCGGCAGCCGGCCGCGACCACCTCTTTCAATTCCTCGATGAGCACCTTGGCCCACGCGCGGCAGACGGCTTGCGCGTCGGGATAGAGGTCGGGACGTTCGTTGACCGTGAAGCGCGTGATAACGTGCGGTCCGGTGACCGTCTGTTTGACCTCCACGCCGTCCGGCGCGGTGTCGCGGGCCAGTTTCCAATTGTGCGCGAGGTTGAAACGCGGATTGGTGATTTCACCGACGAGGCGCGGACACTCGATGGCGAAGCCTGCGTCGCCGAAGGTTTGTGGCACCATGTTGTCGAAGGTCACGCCGTCAACGCGCTTCTGGTAGAAGTAATACATGTTCTCGCGGTAGCCCTCGCCGTCGGTGATCATGTCGAGTCCGAGGTCGGCTTGGTCTTTGGCCGCCCAGCGGATGTAGTCGTCGACTTCCTTCTCGCCCCAGGTGGGACGTTTCATGGTGTCTGCGACGGATTCCGGCCGGGGATAGCTCCCGACCACGGTGTTGCGGAATGGGGTTTTCATGGATGTGTTGGTGGCTGTTGGGGTTTGGGGGATGGAAAATCAGTCGCGGAAAACCACGGTGCGCCCGCCGTGGACGAAGACACGCTCTTCGAGATGGTAACGCAGGCCGCGGAAGAGGGCCAGGCGTTCGCAGTCTTGTCCGAGGCGGACGAGATCAGGCATTGAATGGAAGTGCTCCACGCGCGTGACCTCCTGGTCGATGATCGGACCGGCATCGAGTTCCGCTGTGACGTAGTGACAGGTTGCGCCGATCAATTTGACCCCGCGTTGGTGCGCTTGGCGGTAGGGCTGCGCGCCGGCGAAGGCGGGCAGGAACGAGTGGTGGATGTTGATCATACGTCCGGCCCACCGGGCACAAAGGTCGGGCGGGACGATTTGCATGAAGCGGGCGAGCACGGCCACTTCGGTGCGCCACTCTTCAAGTTGGCGTTCGATGGCGGCGAAAGCGGTGGCGCGGTCGCCCGGTTCCATCGGAAGGTGGACGAAGGGCACGCCTTCTCGCCGGGCCACCGGTTCGAGATCGCGGTGGTTGCCGATGACCCCGACGAGGTCCATGTCGAGATCGCCCGAACGCCAACGCCAGAGCAAATCGGCCAGACAGTGGCCTTCGCGGCTGACCAGAATCGCGGTGCGCGGACGCGTGGTCCGGCCGCGCAGGGTCCATTCTGCTTTGAGCTTGGAGGCAAAGGATGCGAGATCATCACGCAAAGTCTCCATCCCGGGAAAGTCGCCGACCGGTTCGAGGCGCAAGCGGGTGAAGAACCAGCCGGCTTCGTCGTCGGTGAATTGGTGGGCCTCGAGAAGGTTGAGCGATCGTGCGGCGCAGAATCCCGTCACCTCGGCCAGCAACCCGACGCGGTCGGGGCAGGACAGCTTGAGGAGGATTTCCGGATGGTCCATGGACATCGTTCTAAGGCCGCAACAGCACTTTCGAGACATTGCCCGGCTCGGAGAGCAGGCGTTCGAACCATGTGCCGCCCTCCTCGAGCGGCGCTTCCTCGATCCAAGGGTCGAGGCGCATCTCCCCGGTGTCGAGATGACCAAGGGCGCTTTGGAAATCCTCGTCGGAGTAGCAGTAGGAACCGCGCACGACGATTTCGCGGCGGATAATGTCCGCGGCGGGGAAGGGTCCGGTTTCGTCGTGCAAGCCGGAAAGCACAACCGTGCCGCCGGTGCGCGTGGCTTTGACACATTGCTCGCGGGTGGCTTCGATGCCGACCGCATCGATGGCCGCGGCCACGCCGCGACCTCCGGTGGCTTCGCGGATCAGCGCGATGATGTCGGTGCACCGCGGATCGACGGGGATACCGCCGAGGGCTTCGCCCATGGCCAGCCGTGCCGGATGCGTGTCGGAAATGAAAAGACGCGCGGCGCCGCGCAGCCGCAATGCCTGCATGGCGAACAGACCGATCGGTCCCGCCCCGGCGACGAAGACATCTTCATTCATCACGTCACCGCAAAGTTCGCCGATGCGGAAGCCGACGGACGCGGGTTCGGTCAGGGCGCCGGTGCGGGCGGTCATGCGCAGTGGCAGGGGAACGGCATTGGCTGCGGGCACCACGGCGTATTCGGCATAGCCGCCGGGAAAGTGGGCGCCGATCAATTTGCGCGCGGCGCAGCGGTTGCGTTGGCGCTCGGCGCAGTGCGGGCAATGTCCGCAACCGGCCAGCGGATTGACGGTCACCGGCCTCCCCTCGAGGAGATGCGGAAAGTCCGCGCCGACGCGGGAACCGAGGGCCGTGATCACCCCGGAGAATTCGTGGCCGAAGACGAGCGGGGGGACGAGCAGCGAGTTGTGTCCGAGGTAGCCGTTGAGTTCCGAACCGCAGATGCCTGCGTAGGTCACACGGATGAGGACTTCGTCCGGACCCGGGTCCGGCACCGGACGTTCGTCCAGAGCCATGACCCGCGGCGCGGTCCAGACGAGCGTTTTCACGGAAGGGGGGCTTCGAGGACGACGGGGTTGGTCAACTGGCCGATGTGTTCGATGTCGATCGTCACGGTGTCACCCGGCTTGAGCCAGCGCGGCGGCTTGGACGCCATGCCTACGCCGTGGGGCGTGCCGGTGAGAATGACCGTGCCGGCCGGCAGCGTGTTGCTCGCACTGAGGAACTCGATGATCTGGGCAACGCTGAAAATCATGTCGTCCGTGTTCCAATCCTGCACGGTCTCGCCGTTGAGAATTGTTCGGATGGCCAATGTCTGCGGATCGGTAATTTCGTCGGTGGTGACGAGACATGGTCCGAGCGGACAGAACGTGTCGAAGGTTTTGCCGCGGCACCATTGTCCGCCGCCCCACTTCAACTGCCAGTCGCGCGCGGAGACATCGTTGCCGCAGGTGTAGCCGAGGACATAAGACAGCGCGTCGGCGGCTTTGGCATTGCGGCACGCCTTGCCGATGACCACGGCGAGTTCGCATTCGTAATCGACTTCGGTGCTGGCCGCGGTGACGGGAATCTCGATCGGTTCGCCGGGATTCTGCACCGTGTTGATGCCTTTGGTGAAGAGGACCGGACGCTCGGGCGGTTGCAGGCCGGACTCGGCGGCATGGCGGCGGTAGTTGAGACCGATGCAGAGGATCTGGCTCGGTGCGAGCGGTGCGAGGAGTTTGGCGATGTCAGCTTTCTCCCCGGTCTCTTGCAGGCCGGCGTAAAGGTTGCCGGTGCAGCGGAGAGAGGAGCCGTCGGCTCTTTGCGAGCCGAAGTGGATGGCTCCCGTGGGGTCTTGGTATCGGATGATGTGCATGGTGGTGTTGATCAGTAAGTGGCGCGTCCGCCGGTCAGGTCGAAGGCGAAAGCGGTGACGAAGGAATTTTCCGGCGAGACGATGAACTCGGTCATGGCGGCGATCTCGTCCTTGGTGCCGCAGCGGCCCATGGGGATGCGGTCGGTCATGTATCGGACCTGCTCGGGCGGCATTTTGGCGACCATCTCGGTGAAAATCACCGCGGGCGCGAGGGCATTCACCGTGATGCCGGTCTGGGCGTATTCCTTGCCTTGGACCTTGGTCATGCCGATGACCGCGGCCTTCGAAGTGGAATAGGCGAGCATGCCGGCATTGCCTTCCTTCCCGGAGACAGAGGCGAAATGGAGGACGCGGCCGTAGTTGCGCTGGAGCATGTGGGGAATAACGGCTTGGAAGGTGTTGAGGCAACCGTTGAGGTTGACGCGCATGACGCGGTCGAAATCGGCGGGATCGACCTCGTGGCTCTTGAGGTTGGTCTGGCCGGTGATGCCGGCGCAATTGACCAAAATGTCGATGCGCCCCGTCTGCGCGGCGGCTTCATCGATGGCCCGACGCACCGCGGCGTGGTCGGTGACGTCGACGCAGGCCGTGATGCTGCCGGATCCCAAGGCGTTGCGGGCTTTGTCCAGCGCCTCCTGGTTGAAGTCGAGAATGACCAAGCGAACGCCGCGGCTGGCGAGACGCTGGGCCACGGCGAAGCCGAGCCCGTCGGCTCCGCCGCTGATCACGGCGGTTTGATTTTTCCAATCGGGTTGTGCTGCGGATGACGACATAAATCAGACAGATTGTTTGCCACCGCCGGCCGGGGCGGCGCGGAGCAGGTCGCGAAGAAGGATGGTTTCCGAAACATTGTCCGTCCGGTTGCATCCTTCCCAGTCGACCCAGACATACTCGAGGCACATCCAGCCGGGGTAACCGCGCTTTTGCAGGGCGTCGCGGATGGCGGCAAAGTCGATGATGTTGTCCTTCATCGTGCTTTGCAGTTGTCCCTTCGCCCCGCCGCGTGCGTGGAAGTGCGAGGTGTGCGGCAAAAGACCATCGGCCGCCTCCGGGGCCATGCCTTGGTAGACAAAGTGTCCGTAATCGAGCGTCAGGGTTACTCCCGTGTCCTGCGCGAAGCGCAAAGCCGAGGCGGGATCCGGGGTGAGGGACCCGACATGGGGTTCCACCGCGTATTCGACGCCGGCACCGGCGGCTTCGGCTTTGCGCCAGCGGGCTTCATCAGCCGCGAGGGCCCAGTCGGTGTTCTTGTCGATTCCTTCGTGCCACACCCCGGGCAGACCCGTGAGGTGTTTGGCGCCGAGGCGCACGGCAAAAGCGAGGATCCCGCGGAAGGTTTCGCGGTTGGCTTGGCGGATCGACGGATCGGGATCATTCGCGGCGCGCCGGGGCGGTTCGGCTCCCGTTTGCAGGAAAACATCGGATGCAGCCAAACCGTGCCGGTCGAGCGAGCTATTCATTCGCTCCGCAGCCAATGGCACGTCCGGCAAAATCATTTCTGGCGTCCAATGCGATCGTCCGCTGAAAACCCCGAGATCCACGCCGTCGAGTCCAAGCAGGCGAATAAGCGCGAGCACGTCTTCGTGCGGGAGCAGGGGAAAGGTGAAATCGGCGCAGGAAAGTTTCACGGCGGGGAGTGTCGCAAATTGCAAACTCCCAGCCTTGGGCCGCCGCGTGGCGGTGTCAAACCGAATTGCCGGCGCGCAGGCGCCCCGGAGTGGTGCCGCGCACCCGCCGGAAGTCGTAGATCATCCGTTGCGGACTGCCGAAACCGCAGGCATAGGCGACCTCTTTGATTTGCATCGCGGTTTCGTCGAGCAATTGCTCTGCCCGGGCGATGCGCTGCAAAATGATGCTGCGTCCGACGGGGGGCAGGCCTGCACTGCGGAATCGGCGTTCGAGGGTGCGGCGTTCCAACCCGCACTCTGTCGCCACTTCACGCACCCCGATCGGGCGGTGGGCGTTCTCGCGGATGAAGCGCATGGCTGCTTCCGCGCCACCAGAGCGGCCGGCCGGCGGGTCGGCGGGCTTTTGGGATTCGAAACACTCGAGCATGACGGTCAAAGCGCGTAGCCCCCATGATGGACGGTTTAATCCGGGGCTGGCCGCCACATCGCGCAGCAGGCGTTCGATGCGCGGGACCATGCCATCTCTTGTTCCTTCGCGCAGGTGGAGGCACTGCCCCGGCAGCAATCCGGCGGCGACCAGACCGTGCACCGACGCGCCCTGCACGCAGATCCACTTCTCCGTCCAACCGGTCGCGGGTTCCGGCCGGTAGCGGTGCCAGCCACCGGGAACGAGAAAAAAGGCATCTCCCGGCGCCACGCGCTGACGTCCGCTGGTGTCTGCCTCCCATTGGCCGCGCCCCGCGGTGATCACCACGAGTGCGAAGTCGGGGAGTTTTCGTCCGCGTTGCCAACGGAAGTCGAAATCGCGCGGATGCCCGCCTTGCGGGTAGCGTTCGCCCGGACGGTAGGTCAGCGCGCCGATGGAGGTGAGGCAGCAGCCCGCCCGGAGCGCAGTGGCATCAAGCGGTGGATAGTGGAAAGAGTCGACCGGCATGGAAGAAGACGGGTTGTCGGAATCCAAGCATAGTTTGTCGCAAAATCAACATCTGAATCCGTCGTCAGATGCACTTCGCGGCTCCATTTTAGCCGCCACGATGAAAATCACCGGAATCAAGCTCTACACCATCAGCAGTGGCGACACGGGAGCGCGCGGCGCAGCCCAAGGGGAATCGCAATACTGGGGAGGGGGCTGGCAGGCGCGCACGCTCATTTCGAACCCCATGTCGGTGCACCCGCCATACTCCCGCATCCGTTCGCTTTGGATGGGCCCGGGCCAGGACCCTTACGCGATCGAGATCGAGACCGACGAGGGAGTGACCGGTTCCTGCGTGAACTATGGTGGTGGCGCGTTCTCCTGCGCGGTCATCGACCAGCACTTCCGCCGGTTCCTCATCGGGCAGGATCCTTTCAACATCGAATTGATCTGGGACCAGATGAACCGTTCGACCATGCCCTACGGTCTGGGCGGCATCACCAACATGGCCATGGCCGGGGTGGATCTGGCGCTCTACGACCTCGTGGCGCGTTCGCTCGGAATTCCCGTCTACAAACTGCTCGGCGGGCAGACGAAAGAGTCGATCCCGTGCTACGCCACGATCCATCCGGATTACGCGGAGCATTGGAAGGACCGCGGATTTTTCGGCGTGAAAATCGCCGCGCCTTGGGGTGTGGAGAGCGGACGCGAGGGGCTCAAGAACATGGAGAACCTCATCGCCAAGCTGCGCTCCGACCTCGGCGACGACATGGAGATCATGATCGACTGCTACCTTTCGTGGGATGTCGAGTTCGCCTCGCGCTTGGCCCAGCGGATCCGTCCCTACGATGTCAAATGGTTCGAGGATCCGCTGCAGAACGGCTGGGCCACCGAGCAAAACGCCTATCTGCGCGAGCGCATCGCCCCGATCCAACTGGCCACGGGCAACCTCGAGTATCACTACAAAGCCTTTCACGACATCATCGCCCGGCGCGCGACGGACATCATCCAGCCGGAGATCCAGTGGTGCGGCGGTCTCACCCCGACCCGCCGCATCGCGGCCATGGCCAAGTCTTATGACATGCCGGTTATCCCTCACGGGGCGTCCGTCTATAATTACCACTTCGTCTTGAGCAACTCGAACAGCCCTTATGCCGAGTTCCTCACGACCGGGGAAGGACGCGAGCTGCATCCGATCTTTGACACGATCATCGGCGAGCCTTTGCCCGTGAACGGGCATGTGACCCTCGACCCCAACAAGCCGGGCTTCGGCGTCGAACTCAACCGCGCCAAGCTTAAACCCTACGAGACGTTGGCATGAAGGACGTGTCCCCCCTGCAGGTTGGTGTCATCGGCGCCGGCTGGTGGGCGACCTTCGCGCACATCCCCGCGATTCTCGCCCACCCGCGTGCCGAATTGCTCGCCGTGCAGTCGCGCTCGCAGTCCAAGGCCGACAAAGTGGCGAAGGATTTCGGGGCCAAACATGCGCTGACTGATCCGGCCGCGTTGCTCGACTTGCCGGGACTCGATGCTGTGGTCATCGCCACCACGCCGAACATGCATTACGCGCAGGCCAAGGCCGCACTCGAGCGCGGCAAGCACGTCCTCATCGAAAAACCGATGACCTTCACCGCGGCCGAGGCCAAGGAACTTTGCGATTTGGCCGAGGCCCAAAGCGTGCAGTTGCTCATCAGTTGTCCGTGGCATTTCACGCCCCACGGAATCGAGGTGCGCGAAATGATCCGGCGCGGGGATCTCGGCGGCATCCGCATGATTTCCCTCCTCATGACCAACCCGATCGACAAGTTGCTCAAGGGGATCAACACCACGCCGACACACGGGCAGGCGGACGTCTATATCGAGCCGTGCCACGGTTCGTACAACGACCCAGCTATCGCGGGAGGCGGACAAATATATTGCCAGATTTCGCACGCGGCCGCTTACCTCACCTTTCTCACCGGATTGCGTCCGTCGGAGGTCTATGCGCGGTTCGACTATGCGGGTTCGGTCAATGACATCTACGACGCGCTGACCGTGACGATGGAGAACGGCGCGCTGGTTTCCATCGCCAGCACCGGCGCCACGCCGCTCTCCGAGCGCAACTACGAGGTGCGCATTTACGGGACCAAAGGTATTGTGCTCCTCGAATTGTGGAAGGGCGAGGCCGTCTTCATTCCCTTCGAAGGCGAACGCCGCGTGCTGCCGCCGCTGCCAGTCGACGGAATCTATCCCGATCGCGGACCGCTCGACAATTTCGTCGATGCGGCGCTCGGCTTGGCGCCCAACGGGTCCGATGGACGGCTCGGTTTCGCCGCCATGCAGGTCATCGAGGCCGCCGTCGAGTCGTCCAAGAGCAATCGGCCGGTCAAAGTGTTCACGTGAGGCTGTAAATCGCGTGCTCGAACTGATCGGCATCACCTGGAACCACAGCCGCGCCCTGCCGCCGCTGGTGGCGACGGCCCAGCGCTACGAGGAGTTGAGTCCCGGCGTGCGCATCCGCTGGGAGAAGCGTTCGCTGCACGAGTTCGGCCACCTCCCGATCGACGCCCTCGCGCAAAAATTCGACCTCATCGTCATCGATCATCCGTGGGCCGGCTTCTGCTTCGCCCGCGATCTGGTCCATGACCTGGCGCCGTTGCTCTCCTCAGTGCAGCGCGCCGATCTCGAGCAGAACTCCATCGGGCCGAGCTTCACCACCTATCTCTACGAAGGAAAACTGCTCGCTATTCCCATCGACGCGGCCACGCCGACACCGAGTTGCCGTCTGGACTTGCTCGAGGCGCACGGCCTGAAATTTCCCGAAACATGGAGCGAGTTGCTCGCGCTGGCCGACGCCGGCCACGCCGTCATGCCGGGCTTCCCGGCGGACCTTTTCCTCAACTGGTCGATGCTCGTCGCCGCGCTCGGCGGGGAAATCGCCGCCGACCCCGAGGGCATTTGCGACGAAGCCCGCGGCCGCGCCGCCATGGAACTCCTGCGGCGCCTCGCCGAAAAAATGCCGGCGCAGATCTACGACTGGAATCCCATCGCCATCGCCGAACGCATGACCCGCACGGACGACATCGCGCATTGCGCCTTTGCCTACAGCTACGGGAATTACTGCCGTCCGACGTTCACCGACCGTCCGTTGCGCTACGGCCCCTTGCCGCGCCTCGACGACGGATGCCCGCTGCGCAGCATTGTCGGCGGCACGGGCATCGCGTTGTCGAAGCGGTGCCCCGACTTTATGCGCGCGCTCGATTACGCACTCTTCACCGGCAGTGCGGGGATTCAAGGCGGTATTTATACGCTTTCCGGGGGACAACCCTCGCGCCGCGAGGCTTGGACTGATTCTTGGCTCGATTCCTTCGCTGGCGGCTTTTTCCGCGAGGCGAAGCATGATCAGGAAAATTGTCTCATCCGTCCCCGCTACAATGGCTATGTCCCTCTGCAAGAAGAGGCGGGAGTGCCCTTGCAACAATACTTGCGCGGAGAGCTGTCCGCGGATCGTTCTTGGGAGGAGATCAATGCCTGCTACCGCCGCAGCCGCGGGATCCCGCGCTAGAGCACCTTTGAGTTGAAAATACACATCTGTGGTTCCTTCTGTCTGTAAAGATGGCGCGCTCCGGGCTACGAAATAATCCTCTTCGCCCCCGAACCGGGCGGAGTCCTCACCTCCGCGGAGTGGCAACGCGACACCCTGCAAGGCTGCTTCGCCTGCCCGGTCAGCGGGGAAGAAGCTGTCATCGGGACATCACTGCTTTGCCGTCAAGCTCCGGAAACCACGAAAATCCGCCAAGCCTTCGTCATGTCGGTCCATGCCGTCGCCGCCGGCCATCCTTGACAACCAACCAACCTGCTGGTCTGTTAAGTCAGTGAAAACAATCGGCATTTTCGAAGCGAAAACGCGTTTTCCCGCGCTTTGCGAAAGCGTGGCTGCTTCACGCATCCCTGTGCTCGTAAGTAAGCGCGGGCGCCCCTTGGTCATGATAGAGCCGGTCCGCGAGGAATTGGCGGGCGGCCGTCCTGATATCCATTCCGCTTGGCAGTCTTGGAAGAAAGAGCACTCCGAGGTGGCAGGGGACTTTCCCGAAATTTGGCATCATCGCGGGCGGGCCAAGGAAAACCCCCTGCGTGATTGAGCATGCGATATTTGCTCGATACTTCGGTTTATTCCCAACCGCTGCGGCGCCGTCCGGTTGAAGCTGCTTTGCTCCGGTGGAAAGCGGCGGGCGACTCGGCCTGCGCGATCAGTGCGGTGACGGCCGCCGAGATGGAATACGGCCTCGTGCTGGAAAATCGCCCGCGCCGGCGCGAGAAGTTCCGGTTTTTGTTGGAGGGCAGGCTTCGTGTGCTGGAGACCGACGCCGCCTTGTGGCTGGAATTCGCCCGACGCAAAGCGCACCAGGTCCAAGCTGGCCGGGAGATTGCAGACCTGGATCTCCTGATCGCCGCCACGGCTCTGGTTCATCGTCTGACCGTGGCCACGCTCAACGTCCGGGATTTCAGTGCCGTGGAGGGATTGGCTTGGGAGGACTGGTCGAAGTGATCATTGACCAGACCGTGCACCTCGAAGGCATGCTGCTTCTGTCGCGCGCGGTGCATGCCGACGGCAGGGGCACTTACGAGGTGGTTTGGAATCGCGACGAGATGTCCGCCTCCGGCGTAACGGCCGATTTCGTGCAGGACAATCTGATCAAGACGCGGCGGGGCACGTTGCGCGGGATGCATTTTCAAAGCCGGCAACCGCAGGGCAAGTTGTTGACCGTGATCGACGGGGAGGTCTACGAAGCGGCCGTCGATTTGCGTCCGGAGTCGCCGACCTTCGGGCGGTGGCAGGGATTCGTGCTCAAGTCCGAAGAAAACCGCAGCCTCTGGCTGCCACCGGGATTTGCCCACGGATTTTTGGCGCTGAGCGAGCGCGTCATCTATCTTTATAAAGTCACCGCGCCGTGGGACCCGGAGGCCGCGCATGCCTTGGCGTGGAATGATCCGGATATCGGCATCACGTGGCCGCTTGGTGCCGGCGAGGTGCCGGTGCTTTCCGAGAAGGACCGGTCCGCACTGGATTGGCCGTCGGTGCGGAAACTGGTGGCGCCCTGACGGCCGACGCCGATTTGTGCTCGTCAGGGACAGGCCGCGGGGGCGATTGTTACAACCCTATGATTCCCACTCCTCTCGGCACGACGCGGACAGTGGTGCGTCCGCTTTACGCGCTCATCGCGCCGGACAGTCATGTGCCGAGCGTGGAACCGGGTTGGACCAAAGCGGTGCCCTTCGTGCTGGTTTCCGCCGGAATGGGGGCGCGGATCACGGAGACTTTGTATGTCATGGAGGCCGGCGGGCGCGGGGCGGGTCATACGCACGCGGACGAGCATTTTTACTACGTGGTGGAAGGCGCCTGTGCGGTGAACGGGAATGAGCTGAAGACCGGGGGCTTTGCTTACATTCCGGCTGGCGGGACGTTCGAGATCACAAGCAAGGCGGGAGCGCGCGTGCTGCTTTTCGCCAAGAAATACGAGGTGTTGCCGGGATCGGCGGCGCCTGAGGCGTTTTTCGGCGACGAAAAGAAGGTGAAGTCCGAGCCGTTCCTCGGCGATCCGGCCGCGCAATTGCAGGCGCTCTTGCCGGACCGGCCGGAGTTCGACATGGCGGTGAATGTTTTCACCTACGCACCCGGCGGGACGCTCCCCTTCGTGGAATGTCATATCATGGAGCACGGCATGCTCATCCTCGAGGGAGCCGGCGTCTACAAGCTCGGCGACGACTGGCATCCGGTGCAAAAAGGCGATGCGCTGTGGCTCGCGCCGTATTGTCCGCAATGGTTTGTGGCCATGGGCAAGACGCCCGCGCGCTACATCTACTACAAGGACGTGAACCGCGCGCCGCGCCTGGGGTGATGTCGGCCGGGTTGCCCGAGATCGACGCTGCGCTGCTGCAACAGCGGATCGACGAGTTGTCGTGCATCACCGAGGCGCCGCCGCCGGCGGTGACGCGGGTGCTTTTCTCCGACGCCGATTTGCGCGGACGCGATTACGTGGCCGGCTTGTGCCAGAACGCGGGCTTGTCCCTCCGCGTCGACGCGGTGGGCAACATGTTCGCGCGTTGGGAGGGCAGTGCGCCGGAGGCGCCCGCGGTGGCCACGGGTTCGCACATCGACGCGATCCCCAATGCCGGAAAATTCGACGGCGTGGTCGGGGTGCTGGGGGGCGTGTCGGCGATCGAGGCGCTGCAGGAAGCGGGCTTTCGTCCGATGCGGTCAATTGAGTTAGTCGTTTTCACCGCGGAAGAGCCGACGCGTTTCGGGATCGGGTGTCTTGGTTCGCGCATGCTGGCGGGGGCGATCCCGCTGGATAAAGTGCGCGCTTTGCGGGATCCGGAAGGACAGTCCTTGGAAGATCTGCGTCGCCGCGCCGACCTGACCGAACCGCTCGAGACGGTGGCTTTGCCGGAGAACCACTACGCTGCTTTCGTCGAGCTGCACATCGAGCAGGGGCCGCTGCTCGAAAAAGAAAGCATCCCTATCGGCATCGTGCAGGCTATTGCGGGTCCTAGCGCGTATCGCGTGCGCATCACCGGCGAGGGTGGACACGCCGGCGCGGTGCTCATGCCCGGGCGCCACGATGCCTCCTTGGCCGCATCCGAGCTGGCTTTGGCGGTGGAGAAAGCGGCCTTGGCATCGGGTAGTCCGGACACCGTGGCGACGACCGGGAAGTGGGAGATTTTCCCCAACGCGATCAACAGCGTGCCTTGTGGGGCGCTTTTGGAAATCGATCTGCGTGACACTTGCTTGGAGACGCGCGACCGGGCCCTGATGCTCATGCGCGGGGCCGCGCAGGAAGTCGCGGCCCGCCGCGGGGTGAAGATCGAATGGGACGAGATTAACTCCGATCCGCCGGCCGACGGCGATTCGCGCACGATCGCGATCGCGGAGGACGTTGCGCTCAAACTCGACCTCGCGACGATGCGCATGGTTAGCCGCGCCTACCACGATTCGCTTTTTATGGCGCGGGTGTGTCCGACCACCATGATTTTCATCCCGTGCAAAAACGGTTACAGCCACCGCCCCGAAGAATACAGCGATCCCGCGCATATCGCGGCGGGCACACGCGTGTTGGCTGGCACGCTGGCCCGGCTCTCCCATGAACCGTAAGAACCACAGAGGACGCAGAGAGCACAGAGGGGGAATATTTCCGGATATCTCTGTGTTCTCTGCGGTTTAAAAATTCACCATGAACAAAGGCATCGAAATCAAAGGTCAACCGCAACCCGGGCAGGAGCGTGTGCTCACGCCGGAGGCGATGGAATTTCTCGCGGGCTTGCACCGCGAATTCAACGGCGAGCGCAAGCGCCTGCTCGCCGCGCGCGTCGAACGGCAAAAGCGCATCGACGCCGGGGAAATGCCCGACTTTCTCAGCGAGACGGCGCACATCCGCGCGGACCACTCGTGGAAAGTTGCGCCGGTGCCGGCCGATTTGCAGGACCGCCGGACGGAAATCACGGGCCCGGTGGACCGCAAGATGGTGATCAACGCGCTCAATTCCGGCGCGAAAGTTTTCATGGCGGACTTCGAGGATGCCTCCTCGCCCACTTGGGCCAACATGATCGCCGGACAGCTCAACATGATGGACGCCGTCCGCCGCACCATCACGTTCGAAGGCGGGGGCAAGAGCTACAAACTGAACGACAAAACGGCCACCTTGCTGGTGCGTCCCCGCGGATGGCATCTCGACGAAAAACATTTCCTGGTGGACGGCGAGCGGATGAGTGGCGGCTTGTTCGACTTCGGACTGCATTTCTTCCACAACGCCAAGGAGGCGTTGGCGCGGGGGACGGGGCCGTATATTTACCTCCCGAAGATGGAGAGCCACCTCGAGGCGCGGTTGTGGAACCGTGTGTTCGAGCACGCGCAGGACGCGCTGGGAGTCCCGCGCGGCTCGATCAAGGCGACCGTGCTGATCGAGACGATCCTCGCGGCCTTCGAGACCGATGAAATCCTTTACGAGTTGAAGGATCATTCGGCGGGGCTGAATTGCGGACGGTGGGATTACATTTTCAGCTTCATCAAAAAATTCCGGAACCGGCCGGGGTTCGTCATGCCCGAGAGGGCGCAGGTCACCATGACCGTGCCGTTCATGCGTGCGTATTGTTTGGAGGTCATCAAGAACTGCCACCGCCGCGGCGCACACGCCATGGGTGGGATGGCGGCGCAGATCCCGATCAAAAACGACCCGGCGGCCAATGACGCGGCCATCGCCAAAGTGCTGGCCGACAAAGAGCGCGAGGCGACCGATGGTCACGATGGAACTTGGGTGGCGCACCCGGGTCTTGTGCCGATCGCGCTGCAGGCCTTCGACAAACACATGCCGACGCCTAACCAGATTTTCCGCCAGCGTGACGATGTCAAAGTCACGGCCGCGGAGCTGGTCGCGGTTCCTGCCGGCACGATTACCGAGGCGGGCGTGCGCGGCAACATGAGCGTCGGCATCCAATATCTGGCCGCTTGGCTCGGCGGCAACGGTTGCGTGCCGCTTTACAATTTGATGGAAGATGCCGCCACCGCGGAAATCTCGCGCACGCAATTGTGGCAGTGGATGCGCCACGGCGCGAAGCTCGATGACGGTCGCGTGATCACCCCGGCGCTTTATGACGAACTTCTGCCGCAGGTGATGGCCAAGATCGAAGAGGAAGTCGGGGCCGAGCGCTTTGCCGGCGGTCATTACCGCGAGGCGGCGGAGCTTTTCACCAAAATGTCCAAGAGCGAGGACTTCGCGGAATTCCTCACCCTGCCGGCTTACGAAATGATCGATTGATCGCGTATTCCTGTGACGGACTTGTGACAAGGTCGACAGCGGTTACCGATTGCCGAACGATCGAACCGTTGTATGGTCTAATTTAATCTGGGCTCCCCCCCCTTTCTGCCTTAGCAAATGAAAAACAGGAAGTTTCTCACCGCGACGATTGCCATCTTCGGGCTGGTCACCTTGTTCGCCATCGCGACGCTCTCGCTCCCGCAACCGGGCGCGAGCGGCGACCGAGCCGAGGCGACATCGCAACCATCGGCGGGTGCGTCGTCCGACAGTCGTGCTGCCAACGCCACCACGAAAGGTTCATCAGGTCTCGATGCAGGCAACATTGTTTCTGCTTCAGGCGCTGCTGTGGATGCCTCCACCGCATCAGGTAATCGTCGGAGTGTCGGCGGCTCGGGTTCGCCGAAAAAGAAGGGAACAGCGCCCGCAGCGGGACCGGCCCAGCAGTTCAAGCAAACCGAAGCCGATTACGCCGTTGTCGATGCCGGCCATCCGCGGAATTTTGTTCTCGCGCTTGACGAAATCTGGGTCACCGATCCGGATGGAAAAGGTCGCGTGGTTGGCGTCGATGCAGCCAGTCCCGAGCAACTTGACCAAATCGTTCTTGCTTCTTCGGCCGGCGGTCAACCTGCCCAAGCCGTGCTTTACGAACAGGGGGTCGAGCGGAACGAATTCACGCGGCGCGTCGTCACGCCTCTTGTCACAGTGCAGCTTTTGCAGAGCACCGATCCTTCCGTGGTGGCGAGACTCGCCGGCGCATCTTCTTACGAGTTGCCGGACTATGCGCCCGGCTACGCGGTTCTGCGAACGGGTGCCGGATTGGCTTCGCTGCGTGCGGCCGAAAAACTGTCCGGCCAACCCGGCATCCTGCTTGCCGAAGCTCAGTTGGCGCGGCAACAGGCCAAGAAAGCCATGCCCAATGACGCGCTGATCAACCAGCAATGGCACCTCAAGTTCAATAACCAAGCGGGCGCGGTCGCCGGCACGGATCTCAACATAGAAAATGTCTGGGCCTACCCCACGGCCGGAGCCGGCCGGCGCGGGCGCGGTATACGCATAGGCATCGTCGATGACGGAGTGCAGACGTCGCATCCGGACTTCGTGGGAAACATCGATACGACTAACGACTACGACTGGAACGACTCCACCCCGAACGATCCGAATCCGGGGGCGGGGGATGATCACGGCACGGCGTGCGCGGGGGACGCGGCGGCACGCGGCAACAACACCATTGGTGTGTCCGGCTCTGCTCCCGAGGCCACTATTGTCGGCATGCGTTTGATTGCTGCAGGAACCAGCGATCAGCAGGAGGCGGATGCGATGAATTATCTCCCGCAACTGATCCAGATCAAAAGCAACAGCTGGGGACCAAACGACACCGGGATGCTTCTCAAGGCGCCGGGTCCGCTGACCAAAGCGGCCTTGCGGAATGCGGCAGAAACTGGCCGCGGCAACAAAGGCACGATCTTTATGTGGGCTGGGGGCAACGGCCTCGATGCCAACGACAACTCCAATTACGACGGTTATGCCAACTCCATTTACACCATCGCGGTCGGCGCGTTCGACAGCCAGTCGCGTCAAGCATGGTATAGTGAACCGGGGGCCAACCTCGTTATTACATCTCCCTCGAGCGGAGATGCCCCGGCGCTTGGCAAGACGACGACGGACCGGACCGGAGCAGATGGTTATGTGGCCGGCGATTACGAGAGCGACTTCGGCGGAACATCCTCGGCCACTCCGACGGCCGCCGGCGTTGTTGCGCTGATGCTCGAGGCCAACCCGAACCTCGGATGGCGCGATGTTCAGGAGATCCTTATGCGCTCGGCCAAGAAGGTGAATCCTTCCGACAGCGATTGGAAAACGCTGGTCGCACCGGCCAACATCAACCACAACCACAAATTCGGTGCCGGCCTCGTCGATGCGTCCGCAGCGGTCACCCTCGCGACCGGATGGACAAATCTCTCGGCACAACTCAAACGCACCGTGGCCCAGACCGGTCTCAGCGTGGCCATTCCCAACCTGAATACGACGGGCATCACGCGCGAACTCGTCGTCCCCGCGCAGGACAATTTGCGGGTCGAGCATGTGACCGTCACGGTCAACATCAACCACACGGCCCGAGGAAATCTGAAGATCACGCTGACATCTCCCTCCGGGACGGTCAGCCGACTGGCCGAGGTTCACGCCGACTCGGGCGACAATTTTCCCAACTGGACTTTCATGACCGTGCGGAACTGGGGCGAAAACGCGGCCGGGACATGGCGTCTGAAAATCACTGACGAAAGCGGCACGGGCAATGCCACCGGCGGAACCCTCACCTCCGCCACCATGGAGGTCTACGGATCCTCGACTGCCCCGGTGAATCCGCCTCCGGTCGTCACCCTGACATCACCGTCGGGCGACCTTGTTGTTTCGCCGGGTGCTTCGGTTGATCTGGCTGCCACCGCCACCGACAGCACAGCAGCGGGCGGCACGGGTTCCGTGGCCAGCGTGCAGTTTCTTGCCAATGGCACAGTCGTGAATACCGACACCACGGCGCCTTACAACTTCGTCTGGCTTCCCGCCATCGGCACTTACACCGTTGCCGCGCGCGCGACCGACAGCGAGGGGGCGAGTTCGACCAGTGCTTCGGTGACGGTCGAGGTGCGAAACCAAGCTCCGACTGTTGCTGCCGCGCAGGTCACGCCGTCCGTCAATGCCTACAGTGATGCGCCGCTCCAGGTCGGCGGTGTGGTGGCCAGCGATCCCGAGAACTCACCGATAACCCTGTCCTACCAGTGGCAGTCGAGTCTGAATGGAACGGCGTGGACCGATGCCGGAGGCGCCTCCTCGATGCTCGCGGCAAGTCCCGCCAACGCGGCGAAGCTGTGGCGTTGCGCGGTCCGGGCCAGCGACGGCAATTCCACGGGCGAGCCGTTCTTCACGGCGCCGGTCAGCGTCGGGAATCGTCCGGTCAGCGCGGGAACTCTCGGTTCATCCTACTCGTTCCAACCTGCGATTTATGTGCCCGCGGTGAGCACGACCTTCACGCGGCCGGTGATCATCAACGAATTCAGCCAAGGCTCGAATGGCGGAGAGTGGATCGAGTTGCTGACCTTGCAGGATACCAGTCTGGCCTTTTATGACATCGAGGACGCGAGCGGCAACTACCTGCTCTTTTTGGACGATCCGATCTGGGACAACATCCCGGCGGGAACGGTTATTGTCATCTACAGCGGGGCCAGCAAAGACCCGTTGGTACCCGCCGAAGATACGAATCCCCTCGATGACGGCCGCATGGTTATTTCCTCGCTCAATGCGACTTATTTCGACCAAACGACTTTTTGGCCGGCTCTGGGCAACAGTGGTGACGCGATTTTCGTCAACGACGCAGACAACTTCACGGTTGCCCAAGTTGCCTACGGTAACAATTCCACGGCGACGCCCAACATTGGCTCGGTGACGTCGGGACGCGCTGCGTATTACATTGGAGACACGGAAGATGGCATCGCGGATCGCGCCAACTGGTTCGTAACCACAGCCTCAACGGCGCGAGGTGTGCGTGCCTCGACCAAGGTGGCAAGCCTACCCCTGGCATTCGGGGGTCCGTGGGGGACCTTGCCGTTGGGCTTCACGGGGAGCGGCCTGGGAAGTCCTTACACTACTGACTTGGGAGGCGACACAGGCGGCAGTTCCGCCAAGTTCGACACGACGGGTGACAGTCTCACTATTCAATTTTCTGCAGCACCCGGTGCGCTGACCTATAATCTGCGAGGCAATCCCGGCTCTGGAACCTCCACGCAGGGCACGTTCCTCGTACAAAATTCGGCGGATGGAGTGAATTTCGCAACCCACCGCACCATCATCGACAAGAACAACACCGATACGCCTTACACCGACACTGTGCCCTCGACGTCTCGTTATGTTCGTTTTCTCTACCAGACCAAAACCGCCGGCAACATGCAGTTGGACAAAGTTGTTTTGGCTGCAGGGTCAGGAGCGCAAGCGCTCTCGGTAAGTGCAGCTCCCGCTGTCTTTAGCGAGAACTCGGGTCCCAATGCTTCCGTCGGCTCTGTGAATGTCTCCTCTCCGGCGCCGACCGACCTCATCGTGGCACTCGCATCGTCGAACACCAACGCTGCCTCCGTGCCAGCCAGCCTCACGATTCCGGCGGGGCAGACCAGTGCTTCGTTCTCCATTTCTGCGGTGAATAACGCTTTGTCCGACGGCACCAAAATAGTGACGATCACCGCGACGGCCACCGGCTACACGAATGGCGCAGTGCAGTTGACAGTCACCGACGACGAGCCGTCCTTCGATGGCGTGACGCCGGGCAAGGGGAATAACCCGGCGAACAGTGCGTTCGTGGCCAACTTGCGCGCCGGAACCTTCGGCCAGGGAAACCTCTACCGCACGGGTGCCGGACACCAAATGCCTCCCGGTCTGGCGCTCAATTCGGCAACGGGTCTGCTTAGTGGAACGGCGACGCAAGCGGGCACCTACAACATTGTGCTCGAGTGCTACAATTCGCTGGGCGAAACCGCCACGCAGTCCTTTGTTCTCACGATTACGAGCGGCTCCACCCCGACATTCTCCGAATGGCTAGGCAACTACCCCGGTATTCCTGATCCTGCACCGGGCGCAGATCCGGACGGCGATGGCTTGGCCAACGTTGTCGAATATTTCATGGGTCTGAGCCCGGCGGATGGGTCTTCGGCGGTTGCTATGCCTGTGGACGTAACGACACCGGGCGATGTGACGCCGGGCGAAGTCAGCATGGAATATCGCCGCAGCAAATCAACACAGGGCGTGGTCGGGGCAATGAAATGGAAGACCAATCTGTCCGACCCCGCATGGTCCGGTGAGGCGGTTACCGACGTTTTGGTGACCGACCATGGCGATTACGAAACGCGACGGGCCTCGGCGCCGGTTTTGCCGGGCGAGACGCGCAAGTTCCTGCGACTGGAAGTGCAACAGCAGTAACCGCGGTCCTGCCGGCGCATCCCTCGCGCACAGGCGGCTTCGCCGACTTCATGGACTCGGTGGGTTCGGAGAGAGAATTGCGCGTGTTTTTTGTCCTGTGACAGCCTTGTCACATCCGACTACTACTTCCTGGTTGTCGAACGCCTTGCTCGGGCTATGTTTTGTATTGTTCGGAGCAACTTTCCCTTTTGCTCCAGCGCAGCTATGAAAGGCAAACAAGCTCCTTTTCTCGCTTTGGCTTGCTTGTTGATCCTTGGCTTCGCGGTCTTTGTGCTCCTCGGAACTTCCGCCTCATCCCCGGCAGGTGGAGGAAGGCAAAGCCCTGCTTCCTCTCCGGGCGCGACCTCGGCCACAGATGCTCCCGCGAACCCGCAGAGTTCTTCAACGTCGAGCGCTGCCGCTCCTGCATCCTTGGACGGAGCGGCTTCAACAGCCAACTCGACCGGGGCGCAGCCGGCAGTCCATGCGCAGTCGCCAAATGCGCATGACACCGCGGTGAGTTTGCCGAGTGGAAATGGGCAAGGTTTGTCTGCGACATCTTCGCCTCCGGCCCGCTCTCGTGCGGCCGGGCGCGGACCGAAGGGCTCGCCTGTTTATAGGTCCATTCCGGAAATTCTGGCCGGCAAAGACCTCGCCGTTCCCGGGCAACGCGTGCAAGTGGCTGCGGAAATGGCTGCCGCGGAGCAAACCCGCTACCGCGCGGTGCTTGCTCGCGCCAAGGAACTCGGCATCCCGGTGCGCATCGAGGGGCCGGGCCACAAGGTTTCCATCCTCCACGACATCCGATCGGAGGGGCCGCTTTACCGCACGACACTGAACGCCAACGCGGCCATTTCCAGCGCCGCCAATTTGGTTTATCCGGCTCCTTACAACCTGAACGGTAGCACGGTAAAGGTCGGCGTGTGGGATGCGGGTTCGGTGCGGAACACGCATCGCGAGTTCAGCACCACGCGGGTGGTGAATCGCAATTCAACCGCGGCGGTTGACGATCACGCCACCCATGTGGCCGGAACAATCGGCGCCACCGGTGTGACCGCCAATGCCAAGGGAATGGCACCATCCGTGGCGATCGATTCGTGGGATTGGAACAGCGACTACAGCGAAATGACCTCTTCCGGTGCGGCGACGGCCACCGCCGATGCCTCGAAGATACCGATCTCCAACCACTCCTACGGTTACAATGACTCCACCGCTGACATGGGGCGCTATGAGGTGCAAGCGCGCGACACCGATGCCTTGGTTTTCAACCTGCCTTACTACATGCCGTTCTGGGCCGCGGGTAATTCGCAGGATTCACTCACGGCCAAAGGCGGGTATCAGTCCATCACCTTCAACGGACTGGCGAAAAACATCCTAACGGTCGGTGCGATCAATGATGCGGTGAGCGGCGGCGTGCGTTCACTCGCTGCGGGAACGATGTCCGGTTTCTCCAGCTGGGGCCCCTGCGACGACGGGCGCATCAAGCCGGACGTGGTGGCCAACGGCGTCAGCTTGAATTCGCCGATCAGCACGGGCGATACCGCTTATGACATTTACAGCGGAACCAGCATGGCGACGCCCTCGGCTTCCGGATCCGCGGCGCTGCTCGCTCAACTTTACCGCCGGGAGTTTTCCGGTCAGTTGATGCGTGCCAGTTTGCTCAAAGCGCTGCTCATTCATACCGCTGACGACCTCGGGACAGCCGGGCCCGATTACAAATTCGGTTGGGGGTTGATCAATACCAAGGCGGCTGCCGATGTCATCCTCGCGCACAAGCAATTCCCCGCGACTCCTAAACTGATCGAAGGTTCCGTTGCCACCGCAGCCGCGCCGCAGACCTACACGTTCAAGTGGGATGGCGTCAGCCCGATCCGTGCCACGCTTTGCTGGACCGATCCGGCCGGTGTTGCGCAAACCGCCGCGGACAGCCGCACACCGAATCTCCGCCATAATCTTGACCTGAAAATCACCGCGCCCGATGGCACTACGGTCTATCAGCCTTTTGTCATGCCCTTTGTCGGCACGTGGACGGACGCCTCCATGGCTCTGCCGGCCACCCGCGGTAAGAACAACGTGGACAATGTGGAGCAGGTTTATCTGGCCGGTCCTACCCAGGTCGGTTCCTACACCATCACGGTCTCGCTCGATGGCAGTCTGACTACTGCTGCACAGGCGTTCTCCGTTGTTTTGACTGGCGGTGCCGAAACCGATGCGCCCCGCATTGTCTCGACCGGTGCCGCGCTGGCTGCGGAGACCTGCGGTGCGGGGAACGGGGTGCCGGACCCGGGCGAAATTGTCACTGTCGCTTTCACCCTGCGCAACACCGGCACATTGGGATCTTCCGAAGTCACGGCTACTTTGCTCGACCAAAACGGTGTCACGGCCATTACAACCGGTCCGCAAAGCTACGGCGTGCTTGCTCCCGGTGTTTCGCAGACGCGCAATTACGAACTGGTGGCCGAGGGCGAATGCGGCGTGACGATTTCCGCGGTGTTGCAAATCCGCGACGGCGGCGAAGTCGTCGCCACGATCCCGCATGAATTCAATCTGGGCACATTCAATACTTCCACCTCGACGCGGTCGAATTCCACGGCCATCACCATCCGCGACAACACCACGTCCACGCCGTATCCCTCGAGCATCAATGTTTCCGGTGTCACCGGACCGGTGTCCGCGGTCAAGGTCACGGTTGCCGGATTGTCGCACACCTATCCGGAGGATATCGACATCGTGCTGGTGTCGCCGGACGGACGCAAAGTGGCTCTGATGGGTTCGGCTGGTGGCGGCACCGATGCGGTGAATGCCACGTTGGTCTTTGACGACTCGGCCAGCGGCACAATCGGCGGAACGGTTGTCTCGGGAACTTACCTGCCGAGCGGGGCCGTTGGAACGATGCCGGCACCCGCTCCGGCTGGTCCTTACGTCGGTTCATTGTCGGAGTTCAAGGGTGCTCAAGCCAATGGTCTGTGGTCGCTCTACGTGGCCGATGCGGCCGCCGAGGATGTCGGGACCATATCCGGCGGTTGGTCGCTGGAGATCGTGACGAGCGAACCGGTCTGCTGTGCCGAAAACACACCGCCCGTTTTCAATGGCATCGCACCGAAGTCCGTGGTGGTCGGCCGCGCGCTGGACTTCGCCGTCACGGCCACGGATCCGGTTGACGGCGATCCGATCACGTTGACGGCGTCCGGTTTGCCGCCGGGAGCCAATTTCAGTTCCACGGCCGGATCCGGCAACTTCACTTGGGGCGCCGCCCAGCCCGTCGGAACATACAATCCGAGCTTCTCCGCTTCGGACAAGGACGGGACCAACACCATCACGGTCCCGATCACGGTGCAAAGTAACCAACCGCCCGTGCTTTCGCCGATCGGCAATCAATCGGTCATTGTCGGCACGACGCTGGAATTTCCGGTCAATGCCTCCGATCCGGTGGGCGATGATCCGATCACATTGTCGGTGGTCAATCTCCCGGCGGGGGCGACGTTCACTTCGACCAACGGCTCGGGTTTCTTCCGCTGGACCAACGCCTCGCCGCTTGGTTCGTACAATGTCACCTTCCGCGCGGCCGACGTCGCAGGAACAACGAGCGAGGACATCATCGTCGCGGTGAACGAACCCCCGAGCTTCGCCACCTACTACGAGAACTTTGACGCCAGCGCCTCGTGGGGCGGGGGAACCACGGGTTATGGAGTGCGCACATTCACCAACAACGCGGACGCGCCCTCCGGCGACTACTTCACTGCGAACAGTGCGCTGCGGGAGACAACCGAGGCGCTCGGGGGCAACGCTTGGCGTTTGGGCAGCGATACGGTGGCCAACACCTATGTGCGCTATGTCACGGCCAACACGATCACGCGTTTCGCCATGAGCCTGGCCCGGTGGGACAACAGTCCTTCCCCCAACTTCCAGATCCGCTACAGCACCAACAGCGGCGCCACCTACACGACACTGCTTTCGACCAACGGCAACTGGTTCGACGGCGACAAAGTCTACAAGCGTTACGAGTCCGGCGCGGTCGAGATCGCTCCCGCCGCCGGTCAGCAGGTTTTCATCGAGCTGTTCCGCAGCACCGGGGAGCGCATGCTGATGGATGATTTCGAGGCGGACTATGATATTCCGGCGCTGCCTCCGGTTATCACCAGTCTTTTGACTGCGAGTGCTGTGGTAGGCCAGCAGTTCAGCTACCAGATCACCGCTAATAACTCGCCGAGCGCCTTCGCGGCAAGTGGTCTGCCGTCGGGCTTGTCCGTGAATGCATCGTCCGGGCTGATTTCCGGTGTGCCCGCCGCGGCTGGCACGTTCAATGTCAACATCAGTGCGGCAAATTCCTTCGGCAGTGATTCCGAGCAGCTGACCATCTCTGTGGGGGCTGGCGGTGGTAGCGAGATTTTCCGCGAGGAGTTTTCCTCCATCACTGCCGGGAACAGCACGAACACATCCGGTTCCAGTTCGGCTTGGGGCGGCAACACGAATTTCCCTTCGACCGATCTCTCGCGCGTCTATCAGGCTGGCGGCGCCGTCAGATTGGGAACCGGTTCGGCCACCGGCTCCATGACAAGCCGGCCACTTGGTCTGGGAGGTGGCAACGGGAACTTCACGGTCTCCTTCAAAGTCAAAGGTTGGTCGACAAACGAAGGAAATATTCTGGTGAGCGTGCCTGGTCTCGTCACGCAGCAGGTGTCCTACACGAGCACGATGTCTGGATCTTTCGAGGCGAAAACGGTCAGTTTTGCGGGGGCTTCCAACGGCTCCACTGTCACCTTGTCAACTTCGGCGAAACGCGCCTTTATCGATGATGTGGTCGTGCAGGTTGCGCTTCCGCCGGCGGCCACGCCGACGATAAGCGATATCACCCACCTTAGTATTGCGCAGGACACTGTTGCCGGCCCCATTTCGGTGACCGTCTCCGATGATGATACTGCTGCGGAGTTGCTCATTCTCACGGCCTCGAGCCGGAATACTTCACTCGTTCCCGATGCCAATATCGTGTTCGGCGGCTCGGGGAACAATCGGACCATGACGATCACGCCGGCGGCCGGACAAAGCGGCCAAGCGACTATATTCGTCACGGTGAGCGACGGTGCCCGCACGGCCAGTGTCAGCTTCGTGCTCACGGTGCAGGCCCCTACGCCGGATTTCGGAAGCTGGATCGGAAGCTATCCGAACTTGACGGATCCTTCACCGGGGGCCGATCCGGACGGCGATGGATTGGCCAACGTTGTCGAATATTTCATGGGTCTGAGCCCGGCGGATGGGTCTTCGGCGGTTGCTATGCCCGTGGACGTAACGACACCGGGCGATGTGACGCCAGGCGAAGTCAGCCTGGAGTATCGCCGCAGCAAAAACACGCAGGGTGTGAGCGGTGGAGTGAAGTGGAAAAACGCACTAACGGACGCCAATTGGTTGGCCAATGGCGTGATCGACGAGTTTGTCAGTGATCACGGTGATTACGAAATGCGACGTGCCACCGCTCCGGTGTTGCCCGGAGAGCAGCGAAAGTTCCTGCGTTTGGAAGTGCAGCAGCAGTGATGCTGTTGTCGCGACGGTCGCAAACCACCGCTGCAATTTTTCGGGACGTCTAGGCAGTCCAGAGGATCCCGGCCGACTCGATGCGCAGGGTAGCGGGGAGGAGTTTGAGGCGGAGGGTTTCGGGATGCGAAACCACGGCGGTGGGCGAGGGGATCTCGGCGATCTTGGTTTCGACTTCGGCTTCCAATTCGGAGGCTGCGGCTTCGGCGTCGGCCAGTTTTTCCTCGGCGGTGCCGACGTCGGAGGATTCTTTCATCGCGCGCGTGGCGCCGCGGGCGGCCGTGCCGGCGCGGGTGATGTGTCCGAGTCCGGAGGCTTTCTTGCCGAAGAGGGCGCCGAGGACAGAGGTTCCGACGCTGATCGCGGTTTGCACCTGCGCGGAGCGGGCCTGCGATTTCTGCCGCGCCACGGCCTCGCGGGCGCGGTTCACTTTGTCCGCGGCGGTGCGCATCTTGGTTTCGTATTTGCGTCGGATGACCTGCACCGTTTCATCGCGTTCCTCGCGGGCGGCTTGTTCGAGGCGCAGGCGGAATTCGGCGTCGGTCTCGAAGGGGGCGCCGGTGATTTTTCCTTCGCGCAGGACGGGCACCTCGAGGCTTTCGCCGAGTTGGGTGCGGGCTTCCATCTGCCACGTCTGATTCTGGGCGGCTTGCAGCGCTGCGGGATTGACCGGCGCGAAGACGGGCCCGCTGTGCGCAACAGGCGGATGCGAATGGTGCGCGGCACCGGCCACGCTGGCGTGTTTCCATGACGGTTTGCCGTCCGGTCCGAAGGGAACGCTGACCAGCACTTCGGCGGGCGCCTCGGCCGAAGGACGGCGCGAGGCGAAGGTGCCGCGGATGCGGAGTCCGAGCGAGGGGTGGAGAACCTGACCGGTGCCGTCGGCGACAAGTTGCCAGACGCCGGGTTCGGCGGCGGGCGGTTCGGGTGAAGCAGCGGCCGCCGGTTCGGCCGGTGCCTGCGCGAGCGGCGCCGGCGCGGGGGCGGGACGCTCGGCGGCATCCATCAAGACGCGGATCTGCTCGCGGGTGAGAGGTCCGCGCAGATAGCTCATGGTCCAACGCGTGGTAAAAAGTTTCGGTTCTCCGAGGTGCACGCTGTTGAGGAGGAACACGCGCTTGCCCAGGGCATTGAGGAGTTCGTTGAGCTTGGTGCGGTCCGCACCGCGTCCGGCGCTGGCGCTCTCCAGGCCTTCGAGGACGCGCTGTTTATCGCGGTCGGTTTGGAGGCGTCCAATGAACCACGTGCCGCAGTTGGCCAGCGCTTTGTAATCGAGGTCGGCCGGGTTTTGCGTGGCGACGAGAATGCCGAGGCCGAAGGCGCGAGCTTGTTTAAGGAGCAGGAGCAACGGGCCTTTGGACGGCGGGTTGGCGATGGGCGGGAGGTATCCGAAGATTTCGTCCATGTAGAGCAGTGCGCGCAATGACGGCGTGCCGGGTTGGCGGCGCATCCAGGCGATGACTTCTTCGAGCAAGGTGGTGACGAAAAACATACGCTCCGCATCGGAGAGGTGGGCGATGCTCAAGACAGCGAGGCGCGGCTTGCCCTCGGGCGTGTGCAGCAGGCGGGCGATGTCGAGCGGTTCGCCTTCGCGCCACGTGGCGAAACCGGGCGAAGCGAGGAGGTTGTTCAGCGCCATGACAAGGGTGCGGCGCTGGCGGGCGGGGAAGAATTCGTCGAGCGAGAGGACGCCGATTTTATCGAAAGGCGGGTCCTGCACCGCGGCGATGAGCGCGGGAAGGTCGGGGGATTGCCCGTTTTTCCACGCTTGCTGCAGGATGGCGGAGAGCAGGCTGAACTCGCGGCTTTGCAGCGGGTCGGCGTCGATGCCGAGAAGTCCGAGCAGACCGGACGTTGTGCTCTGCACGCGCTCGGCGAGGAGTTCGGCATCACCGGCGATGTCGGCGGGCGGTGCCTCGAAAGAACGCAGGATGGAGAGCGGGATGCCGGCATTGCTACCGGGCGTGTAGATGGCGATCTCGCATTTTTCGCGGAGCGCGGCGATGCGCTCCGGAGTCTGTCCCCATTGCGCGAGGCCGTCCTTCCATTTTTCCGCTTCATTCGCGCCAAACTCTTCCGTGGTCACGCCGGCTTTGCGTGCGTCTTCTTCGCTGACCCACGGGGCGAAGTCTTCGCCACGCATTTGCGGGAAGGTAAGGAGCAGATTCCCGAGGTCGCCCTTCGGGTCGATCATCAGCGCGGGGATGCCGTCCATGGCGGCTTCCTCGAGCAGCGCGATGCAGAGCCCGGTCTTGCCGCTTCCGGTCATGCCGACGCAGACTCCGTGGGTCGTCAGGTTGCTCGAATCGTAGAGAACCAGGTCGTCGGTCGGTTTTCCGTCGGGGGTGACTTCGCGTCCGAGATAAAACTGTCCGAGCTTTTCGTAGAGGTCGGGAGACATGGTGGGAAAATGGGGAAAAGCGGAAATGCTGGAAAGCTGAAAAGCTGAAAGGCGTGCCGAATGGGTGGCGAGTTGCGAGTTGGGGCAGGAGCGCATCCAATCGCGCATTGTGCCGCGCCCGGCGGGATGGGACGCTTGGGTGCCTTGGACTTGTATTTTGCATGAACAAGCCGCTTTTGGTGGTCCTCCTGATTTTCGGCGTGGTGGCCGGCGTGCTGCTCTGGCATGAGCGTGCGCCCGGGCGGTCGCCGGTTGCGCCCTTGGTTGCCGGCCCGGACGGTCTTCGTCCGTTGCGCCTCGGATGGTGGAACCTCGAGTTTTTCGGCAACCGCAACGACCCGCCACGCACGGAGGAAAATCTGCAAGCAATCGCCGAGTTTGTCCGCGGTCTCGACGTGCAGGTGCTCGGGGTTTGCGAGGTCGATGGTCCGAAGCCGCTGCAGGATCTTTGCCGGCGGCTGGGGCCTAATTGGAAATTCGCCGTCGGGCGCAGCGGCTACCTCGGGCAGGACGGGCGCATTGCCCCGGGCATCATCTGGGACCATTCGCGCGTCGAGATGCTTGGCGCGGGTGAGTTGGAATCATTGCGCCGCGAGCAGTTGTTTCATCGCATTCCCGTGACGGCTACCTTCCGCTGTCGCAACGGTGGTCCGGATTTCCGGGTGGTTTGCCTGCATCTCAAAGCCGGGCGCGAGCCGGATGACATGGCGCGGCGGCGCGAAGAAATCGTGGCGGTGCGCGCTTGGTTGGAAAGTTTGCGGGAGTCACCGGATGAAGACGGCGACATTGTGGTGATGGGCGACTTCAACCACGATGCGCGGGCGGGAGAGGCGTCGCTGTGGACCTCGGACGGGTTCGCGCGTTTTCCTTCTCCGCGCGGCAACCAGCGTTCGATCGTGCATTTCAACCGTCAGATCGACCACATCCTGCCGCTGGCCGGATTTGACGAGATCGAAGCGCGCTCGCTGGCTGTGCACAACGAGCAGGGCATGCGCGACCGGGAGGCGTGGCGGCGCGTTTACTCGGACCATTTTCCGTTGACGATCGATCTGGCGCCCTTGCCTGATGATGATCCGGAGGCGAAGTTCAGTGCGCAGGGGAGGCGATTGCGGTGAAGCGGAGGCCCGCCAACCTTCGATGTGAGGATGTAGCGGCGGTCAGCCGAGCGAATCAAGGTAGGCTTGAGGCTTTAGACCCGCTTGCTCCGGTCGTATTCGTGCAGAAGAGTTTTAACCACTGATAACACTGATGGCACTGATGAGAGAGGATACTGAGAGGAGGGGTGGGGGCAGAAATCTCGCTACTACCTGGAGAGTGGCGCGTGATGTCAGTCATCGATCGTCATTCATCTCGAAAACATCCGTGAAATCCGTGTAATCGGTGGTTCAAATGCACCTTTCCGGCTCCCTTCAATCAATCAGTGACCTCTGATCTTTCAACCAAATTGCGCCGCTATTGGCATTGGATTTTGCTCGGATTGACCATCTGGGCCGCGCTGGCTTATTTGCTGGCGCCGATCGTTTGGCACCAGCTCGAGCGCGGGGAGGACGCGCTGCTGACCGGGCCGCGTCTGACCGAAACTCCGGATGGCCATCCCGGGGATCCGGTGAATATCGCGCTGCTCGGCGTGGAGGAGCAGGTGGTCCGCGCGATGACAGCAGCGGGATGGTCTCCGGCGGATCCGATCACCTTCGCCACCAGCGTGCGCATCGTTGTTGATTCGGTGGTGCGGCGTCCGGATGACGAGGCGCCGGTGAGCAATTTGTATTTGTTCGGACGCAAAGAGGATCTGGCCTTCGAGTTTCCGGTCGGGAACAGTCCGCGACGGCGGCATCACGTGCGTTTCTGGAAGTGGGACCGTTTGCACCAAGGCAAAGTGGTGTGGTTCGGTTCGGCGTCCTTCGACGAGCGGGTCGGCCTGAGTTACACCACCGGCGAGGTAACGCATCACATCGGTCCCGATGTCGATGCCGAGCGCGATCTCATTATGCGCGGGCTGGAGCAAGCGCGCTGGGCGGCGCGGGAATTTTTCATCGCCGACTTCCATCCGCACCTCGAGGGTCACAACGGGGGCGGGGATCTGTGGCGCACCGACGGGCGACTCGGAGTGGTGGTGCTGCAGGCGCCGGCGCCATGAAGCATGTCGTCGTCTTGAGCGGGGCGGGGATGAGTGCCGAGAGCGGACTCAAGACTTTCCGGGACAACAACGGGCTTTGGGAGAACCACCGCGTCGAAGAGGTGGCCACGCCCGAAGCGTGGCATCGCGACAGGGCACTTGTCCTCCGCTTTTACAATGAGCGTCGCAAGGCGCTGCTTTCCGCCGATCCGAACGAGGGTCATCGCCTCATCGCGGGATGGGAAAAGACCTATCGCGTCACGGTGGTGACGCAAAATGTCGACGACCTGCACGAGCGCGCCGGGTCGACGAGCGTGATCCATCTTCACGGCGAATTGATGAAGGCGCGATCGACCCTCGACCCGAATCTCATCTATCCGCTGCAGCAGTGGGAATTGCAGGAAGGCGACCGATGCGAAAAAGGATCGCAACTGCGACCGCATATCGTCTGGTTCGGGGAAGAAGTGCCGCTCATGGCCCAAGCGGAGGCGGCGGTCGCGGCGGCTGATCTCTTGATCGTGGTTGGAACGTCGTTGCAGGTGTATCCGGCGGCCGGTTTGGCCTTCTTCGCCCCGCCGGGCTGCCGCCGATTCCTCATCGATCCGCGGCCCCCGGAGGTCGACGGTTTCAAGGTTATTGCGGCAGGAGCTTCCGAGGGTCTACGAAAGTTGGAATCTCTGCTTTGAGCACCGCTGGGCACTTACGAACTTTTGTCGCGGCCGCGACAAAAGTTCGTAAGCAGTCTTTGTGGGAGGAGGATGGTGAGGGGTGGTTGAAGATGGTGGGAACCGAGGCGCGCCGCTTCATAGTCTACAGAGAAGGCCTTGTGAATAACCCCTTTGACCTTCAGATGTGCTTCGGGCAGGATTCACTCTGGAAGTAGTGTCCCCTACACCGGCCTCGTGATTAAGTTTTCTTCAGATGCCAAGTCCCTTGGCCGCGCAGCTCCCTCGCGAAAAATCATTCCGCGCAAGGCTTTGCTCATTGCGGCAGTCGCCTTGCTGCTTGTTGCGGGCCTGGGAATAGCACGTCTGGGTGCGCAGACCTCCGAGGCGACCCCGCAGGCGTCGGCAGAGCAGTCTGTTGCGCCCGCCCCTCCCGAGGGAACCACCTTGCTCGAGGCAGAGCCGCTCCCGTCTCCCACTGCTCCGGCACCGGCCAACACTTTGCCTGATCCTTCTCCGCCGGCACCACCCGAGCCCATGCCGCCGCTTCGCACTGGCGATGTTGCTTTTCCCACTCCCGCCGCGAGGAACCAGAGCGAGCCGCTTGTGGCCATCGGCCGACCGGTCGGGCGCACCGATTACGGAGCGGAGGGCAACCGCAAGGCCGCGCAACTGCGCAGCATGCCCCCTGAGCTCTTTACTTTTGACCGTGCGCTGCTTCGCGATGTTCTCCGCTTTCTTGCCGAGGCGGCGGGCATTCCTTTTGTCAGTATTCCGGAAAGTTCCCCGCAGGCGCAGCAACTGGTCACTTTCCGCATGACGGCCAGTCCTTTCGCGGCTTTGGAGAGCGTGGTGCGCCAATACCGGATCTCCATGAAGTTCGACGAAGGTGTCTGGTTTTTGACGCCCAACGACATAACCGACGAGATGGTGCGAGCGAGGCGTGAGCAACTCCAGAGAATCGAGGACAGCAGGAAAGAGCACGAGCTTGTCGGGGTCATGTATCAGTTGCGCCACGATGCGGCCGATCGGATCGACTTCCGCGCAGAGTTGATGCGCGAAGCGGGTTCTGCGGCTGCGTCGACCCTCCCGCAGGGGCTGACCAGCCCGAACTTGCCCCTGCAATACTCTCAGAAAGTTTTCGCCCACCGTATCCCGCGGATCGTCAATGATGTGCGCGCCATTCTCGGATTGCCTCCCCTGCTGGTTGACGAAAAGACCGGTCAAGTGAACGAGGTGGGGCAGGATGAACGTGCGGCGGGTGCCATCGTCGATTACGACCGGCTTTCCAAAACCGCGCGCGGCGAGCTGGAAGGCAAGGAGCTGACCACCACCGTGGTTACTTCCGGGGGAGCGGTCGTACAGCAACCCGATGCGGTCGCGCCCGCGGAGGGCGGTCGGGGACTCAGCCAGCCGAATACTCTCTCGCCTGTTTACGTTCCGCCGGAAAAGCCCCAAGTGATCTACAACTCCGACCAGAACTTCCTCTGGGTTGTAGCCACACGTCGCCAACATAAATGGGTGGCGGAATACCTGAGCAAAGTCGACAAGCCGCAAGCGCTTATTGCCATCGAGGTGAAGTTCTTGGAAACCAAGAAAAATCCCCAAACAGACATCGGGATCAACTGGCAAAACACTTTCGGGACGGGTTTGACCGTCGGTGGGAGTGCCAGTGTCGGTGGGGAGGATATCGGCTCCATCGATTTCGCCCGGCAAACCGGGACCAACAGCGGAAGCTTGATTCCTCGATTTGCTGACGGACAGCTGGATGGGTATCTGCCGCAACAAGGTGGCAGCGTTGACAACAATGTTTCCTCCATTTCAGGCCAGATTCCCTACAGCGCCGTCCTGAGTCTCGACCAGTTTTCCTTCACACTCCAGGCCTTCATGCAGGACCGTGACACCTCTATTGTCCAATATCCGCGTGTGCTCACCCTCAACAACCGCGAGGTGGCGATCACCTCGTCCGAAAACACGCCATTGAATATCGGGACCGACACTGCGGTCTCAGCCACCGGCACCAGCGGCACCACGGTGGGACAGCTCGGTTACCTCCCGACTGGCACCCAGATCAACATTCTCCCGAAGCTGGTCAACAACAACCAGATCGCGATGACTGTGGCCATTACCGTGTCATCCATCGTTGGTGAGTTGCCCATCAATTTGGGCACTGGCAGCAATCTTTACCCCATCACTTCCGAGCGCGTCTACAACGCTGCATTGCAGGTCAATTCCGGTTACACGCTGGCCGTCGGTGGTTTGGAAAAAGTCGACGACAGCAACACGGTGGGTGGCATTCCCGTTCTGCAGGACATCCCGGGGCTCGGCTACCTGTTTAAGAACACGAGCAAGAAGCGCAACAAGGTCAACTTGATCATTTTTATCACGCCTTACCTGATCGGCGACCCGGCCAAGACGCCAGGCATCGCGGAGACGCCCGAGTCCATCGTGCCTTTGCGTCCAGGCGTTCCGCCCGAAGCTCCTACCTTCACTCCGGACGGAAGGCTTTCCGGGGGCGAGGCAGCGGTGGAGCCGGCGTTTGCGTGGCTGGAATTCCAACTCCGGTATTTTCGTCAGGTCAACCTCGAGTCGATGATCACGCTCGATTCCATACAGAGGCTCAGGGATGTGATCGGCGTAGCCCGAGCCCTGCTCGCAGATCTTCAGATGGCAGCCGGCCAACCTCCCTACGACTATGAAACGCCGGCCGGTCGCCATGCCATCAGAGCCGAGGAATTACTGGCCGACCTCAACCGCACTCTGGCGGTCGCGCAGGATAATTTGATGTGAAGCTGTGCCGGATCACTTGCAGCCCTTGGCAATGCTTCCGTTGCGGATATATTGAGACATGAAACCCCGGCCCAAATGCGCGGCGGCTTTCACGCTGGTGGAGGCTTTGGTGGTAGTAGCTGTTCTTGGTCTGGTGGCTACGGTGGTGGTGCCGCGCATCCAGGAAGGACCCGATGCGGCCAAGTTGGCCAAGCTGCAGCAGGATGTGGCCATCGTGAACAATGCGATCGATGCTTTTTTGGTCGCCGGTGGTTCGCAGGGGGCGCTCAACTCGGGTAATGTCATCGAAGCGCTCAAGCAGCGGGTCACTGGGGGGGTGGCCGCGGAAATGACCGGCGCCATCGGACCCTTTCTCGATCCTCGGGTCGTGACCAACGCCACGGATTTCGCGTGGAGCGCGCGTTTTGAAACAAGTCCCCGTCCGCAGTTCGCCGTGCAAAGGTCGTCCAACGGCATCGTCTTTGCCCGCGGTCTGGCGTCGCCGGTCGGTGGTCCGCCGGCGGCGACGGCGCCGAGTTGGCTGTGGTCCTACACCCCGGCATCCCCGGGCGAAGTGAGCAGGCCGGTTTTCGAGCCTGGGACGATCGATGCTGGCACGACGTTGGGCACGACCAACACGGTGCTGGCCCCGTTGACCTGTCCGTTGATCAATCCCGCCGGTCAGACCTTCGATCTTTCCGGTTTTCCACTGACGGTCGAGATCGACAATTCGGTCAACCCCGCGGGCAGTTCGATCGTCTACTACCGCATCGGCACAGCCGAATCCCCCGAGAGCGGCTCGTGGGTCCTTTGGGTCGGTTCACCTTTCACCGTGGATCCGGGCTCCGTGGTCACCACAGTCGCTGTTTCCGTCGATCCCAGCCGCTACTACAACAGTCCTGCCTGCGCGGAGAGCTACGAACTCGATCCGCTGCCTCTGGCCGTTGCGATCAATGCGCCCGCCTCGATGACCTACGCCCAAGCGGGTGGTTCGATGACAGGGCAACCGTTGCTCTCGCCATTGCAGGCCACCATTTCCCTCAATGTGAGTATTCCTCCGCCTTATCTGAGCAGCGCGAATTTCCAAGTGCGCTACACGACAGACGGCACCGACCCCGCGAGCTCCGGCACCGCGCAGACCGGGCCGTCTTTCAGCGGTTCCTTCCCGCCGCTGCCGGTCGACCTGGGTCTTGCGGCTTGGGGAGCCAACAATTCACTGACCATCAGTGCCGTGGCTGTCTCCACGCGGCCCGAGTGGTTCACCAGTTCCCCCGTTGTCTCCAACACCGTTTCGATCGCCAAGACCGCACTTGATGCGCCATTGGTCTCGCCGACCAACCAAGTGGTGACGTTCGCGGTCACCGTCGTCATGAGCAACCCTCCCACGGGCGCCGCGGGTATGTCGGTTCGCTATACGACGAACAACACCGCTCCGTCATCGGTCAACGGCTTGACCTACAACTCGCCGTTCTCGGTCTCCTCATTCGGCGTGCTGGAGCAGAGAGCTGTGCGCGCCGTGACGGTTCCACCGCCTGACCTTGTCCGCTGGTTCGACCAGAGTGCGGAAACGGTCCGCGTCTATACCGGCCCCGCCTTTGCCGGTTCGGGTATCCCCAGCGGCGCCCTGGTCGGTTCGGCCACGCTCAACAGCACCTTCAACGGCAACGTGACCGTCGCTTACCCGACCAATGGCGCGGTGGCGAACATCACCTACAACCAGAACGCGGTGATCAACGGCAGCCTCTACGTGCCCGGGACGCCGAGGGTGGCGCAAAACTCGCCCTACATCCCGCAGTGGACGCCCGCGAACGACGCGCAATTCGCCAACCGCATCTACGGAATTGTCGAAGGCCAAGGTCCCAGCCCCCGGGTCGTCGATCTCACCGGCCCGACCACTCCGACGAACTATGTCATAACCTTCAACAACAACTCCTATATCACCGGCAAGATTTTCCGCCGCAGCGAGCGCTACACGCTGACCCCGCTCAATGTGGCCACCTTCCCCCCCAAGACTTCGTCGGCATCCCTCAGTCTGAGCGGGCCGGTCGCCGGTCCCCTTAGCGCGAGCAATGTGGCCAATGTCACGCTCAACACAACGAGCGTCGGCTCGGTCACCCTGCTTCCCGGCACCTACGGAAACATGACGGCCAACAACAACAGCAAGTTCGTCCTCGGCAACGCGGCGGATCCGGAAACCCCGGTGGTCTACAACTTCGACAGCCTCACCCTCAACAGCGGCGGCGATGTCGTCATCGTCGGGCGGGTCATCCTCAACATCCGCAATTCCTTCGCCCTGAGCAACGGCGCGGTCTTCGGCAACGTCGACCGCCCGGATTGGCTGCAAATCAATGTCTGGAGTTCCTCCAACGTCAACGTTGCCTCCGGCAGCAGTGTCTACGGCCGCATCTTCGCACCCAACGCCTCGATCGCCTTCAACAACGGGAGCACTTTGAACGGCTCGGTTTCGGCCAGGGACTTGCAGTTGAACAGCAGTTCCATCGTCTTTTCCCTCTCGCCTGCCAACTCCCCGGGTCCATGACCGGACCATCGCACCCATGAATTATCTCCATCTCGACCCCGAGTCGCCCATCGGACAACGCTTCAAGGAATTGAGCCAGGATGCGCGTGTCAGCGATTTCTACCTCACAGCCAACCAACCGCTGGCCTACAAAGTCAACGGGCAGCTTGTCTATGACTCCCTGGTTTACGAGTTTCCCGTCCCGGAGCATCTGGAACCTGGGTGCGTGGACAGCGCCATCGACCTGCACGGGCGGCGTTACCGCGTGAGCCAGATGCTGACCAAGGGGCGCCTGCGCTGGGTGCTGCGTCTGCTCCCGAACCAGATCCCGGCCCCCGAATCGATCAAAGTCCCGCCACCCGCGCTGAAGGCTTTTCTCGAGGCCAAGAACGGTCTCTTCCTCATTTGCGGTCCGACCGGCAGCGGCAAGTCGACCACCATCGCCTCGATGGTCATGCACCGCGCCAAACGCCGCCGCGAGCACATCGTTTCCTTCGAGGATCCGATCGAGTTCGTCTATCCGGAGAACATCCCTTCGCTCGTCTCGCAGCGGGAGATGGGCACCGATGAAATCGATTTTTCCAATGCGCTGCGGGCCGCCCTGCGTCAGGCTCCCGATGTCATCATCATCGGCGAGATCCGCGACGGTGAAACGGCCGAGATCGCGCTGCAGGCCTCGGAGACCGGTCACGTCGTGGTGGCCACGCTGCACACCTCGTCCGCCTCGCAGACCGTGCAGCGTTTTCTGAAGCTCATTCCCAGCGATCGGCTCGAGAGTTCGCAGGCCAGTCTGGCCGATTGCCTCAAGCTCATCATGTGCCAGCGGCTGATTCTCGATGACAAGGCGGGCAAGCGGTTC
>JBIKXZ010000056.1:0-12240 GCA_044355525.1 Chthoniobacterales bacterium | reverse complement strand
TTCGACTTAATGGTAAAGCATAGCTCGGCAAAAAGCAAGTCTGCCCCCTGACTTTGGCATCTTGAACTACGCCTCTTTTGAAGCCTGCATAAAACGGCTTGCGGCCACAGTCTTAGGGAGCACTAAACCCCACGGTGGAAGTCACCTCGCAATCGTGAACATGTTGTCGCATATAGAAGCTGTAATTTTGACTCGGGTGTGATATATTATGCTCTTTGATGGCATCTGGCAGGCAATGGGGAGGAGGGGAAGTTTCGCCCAGAGGCGGGAGCTGTGCGTCCTTGAATATCCCGACAAGTTCCGGTCGGGGCCTGCCGCTCGGCGCACTTCTCCCTGACCTCCCTCGGCACGTCTGGATGGCATCATCGGGCACCGGTGGGGTGTGCAAGTTAGTTGCGCTGTCTGTGCACGCTTTCGAGTGCAGCGCGCGGGCCGTAAATGCGCGTCTTCGCTCTAGCAAGTCCGATGTTTGGCTGAACGTCCTGCCTGCATTTCACGTTGGTGGCGCCTCAATCAAGTCGAGAGCCGAACTGTCCGGCTCCGAGGTCGTCTGCTTGTGTGATTGGGAGCCAAGCTGGTTTTTCGCACAAGCTGCGGCCCACAGAGCCACGCTAACATCCGTGGTGCCGACGCAGCTTTACGATTTGTTGCGGCATGGGCAACCCTGCCCCTCTTCGCTCCGGGCTATCGTTGTTGGCGGTGCGGCTCTCGACGAGGGTCTACACGCGCGCGCTTTGCAACTCGGCTGGCCTGTTTTGCGCAGCTACGGAATGACGGAAGCAGCCTCGCAAGTTGCCACGGAGCTTTCACCCGGGTCTGCGGTTGATGGTTGGCTCCCGCTACTGGACCATTTCGAAGCGCGGACCGACGAGCACGGCGTCCTCGAATTGCGCGGGCCGTCCTTGCTGACCGGCTGGATGATTTTCGAAAACGACGGCACGGCACGATGGGAAGATCCTAAGCGCAACGGCTGGTTCCGCACGAGTGACCGTGTGGAGTTGCGCGGTCGCGAATTGCGCGTGCTCGGGCGCGTGGACGATCTGGTCAAGATCCGCGGCGAGCTCGTTGATGTCGGGGCCTTGGAAATCGCCCTGCAGGCCCGTGTCACGCAAGGCAGAGTCGCCGTCTATCGCCTGCCGGACGAGCGCAACGGCACCGCCCTGCGCGTGGTGGCCGAGAACACGGCGGCCTTGAACCAAGCGCGCGCCCTGCGGGATGAGATTTTCCCTCCCTACGCGCGCCCGGAGGAATTCGTACAAGGACCGGTCGAGGTGACTGCCCTGGGTAAAACCATCCGCTGCTGCGCCAATATCCCTGTGCCCCCGGGAGCATAGCCGCCTCGGCCTTTGCCATCCGCGCCCTCGCCGATGGAAATCCTTCCGTCTGCCGAACCGCCCAAGCCCATCGGTGTCATAGATGAAGCCACGTCCATGCCGCCTCTACTTTACCAGAAACGCCTGCCGAATCTGCCGCAGGTGCCGAAAGTCAGCTCCGGGGTCAATTTGCCGCGCAACCGCCCTGCAATCCGCGCCGACCGCGACCTCAAGCCATGTCCAAACAAATCCCTCATTCCGAAGCCCGCCCAATATCTGTGCTGTCTGAGTTATCAGTGGTTAAAGTCTTCTCGATTCTCACAACCAAGTGGACCGCTTCTTATTATGAAACTGTCCCTCCTGACTCACCCAGCGCTTGCCGCACTTCCGCGGTGAGCGGCGCGGGGCAGCCGGTCGCTTTGTCGACTAGGACATGCACCGTGCGCACCTTGACCGCGACTCTGCCGGTCGCGTCGAGGAAATCCACGCCAAAGGTCGCCGAGGTCTCGCCGACTTGCTCCACGCCGACGCGCAACTTGATCGTGTCGCCGGGCCGCACGGGCGAGAAAAAATCGGCCTCCGCGTGCCGGATGGGGGCGGCATGTGCGGGCGAGGCGAACCAAGCCTCCCATCCGATCCGTGACCTTCGGATAAAATTTTCCACCGCGGCGTGCGCCAGCTCGAACGCGCGGGGGTAGAAAATCACCCCGGCCGGGTCGCAGTCGCCGAACCGCACGATCGCTGTTGTTTCATGGCTTCGCACTGGACAAGGAAAGCGCAAACGGACGCCTGTGGGAACGTCGAACTTGGGTGCGCCGGGCTTGACGCTCTGCGGCGTGGGAAGGATTTTCCTTTTTATCTTGGACCAAGCAATTGGCAGAGTTGTCGAAAGGCGTCGTTCCGCGCGTTACGCAGCGCGGCGTCGCGCGCGCTTGGTGCGAGCAATTTCGGGCGCCGCAGCCTTTTTGCTCGTGCTTGCTTTTGCCGCTGGCTTCGCGTGGGGCAAGGGTTGGTGGCGGAAGGAAGCGGACGCTGTTTCCGGCACGGCTGTGACTCCGGCTCAACGCGCCGAGGCACGCAAACTCCTCGATCGCGCCATCGAGGCGCGGCATGCCGAGTTGTCCAATGAGGCCATGCGCCTTGCCATGGAAGCACGGAGCATCGATCCGGATTTGCCGGGTGCCGACTTGTTTGCCGCCGAGATGGCGCTGCGCGAGGGTAACGCGGAGGTCACCGAGGCGGCCGCCCGGCAGGCGCTCAAAAAAGAGCAATACGCGGCCGATGCCCAACTCATCCTTGCGCTCAATGCGTGGATGCTGCGCGGCATGTCGGGCGTTGATTCGGCGGGTGCGGCTTCGCAGCAACTCTTGGCGGAAGCCGCCGAGGCGCAGCTCTCCAATGGCGCGGTCCGTTTTTTCGCCGGCGATTTGCAGCGCGCGACCGGTCGTTCGTCCGACGCGCATCGCAGTCTTCTCGGTGGATTGTATCGCCAGGAAATATGGCATAGCGCGGCTCTGCTCGCCGCGAAGTTGGCTTTGACCGTCGATCAAGCGGGAGGTGCCGGCGGCGCGGCTTTGGTCATTGTCGGCGAGGAGTCCGAAAAATTCGGCACCATCGCCGCAGCGCTCGGCCGTTCGCCAAATGCGGGAGCTGGCACCGCTGCGGCGGACGCGCTGAGCGCCACTTTCACGCGCAAACATCTCGACCAGTTAGTCGGCGATCCGGCGCTTCCGGCTTTGGCCCAGATAATTCAGGAACCGGGAGATTTTTTGCCATTCGGCGAGGTTGCTCCTCCGACCATTGAAGGTGAGCCGGCTTACCTAATGCCTTGGGAACGGGAGGCGAAGACACTGGATAGCAAGCAGTTCCAGCTTCCGAGCGACCCGCTTGGCAGCCGTTGAGCGGGAGGATTTCGGCCTCCGCGGCGCCCCAAAAAAATCGCTTTTTTTGCGATAAAACCCTTTGACAGCTAAGGCTATCGGATTACTTATTTAGCAGTATGAAACTTCTCCGTTCCTCCACTCTTGGTGTCTTACTCGCATCGATCGCTGTCTCGGTTTCGGAAGCCCAATCGACTGCGACGACCGACCCGGTTGGTTTTACTACGTTGACTGTGCGCGGAAAGGCGTCCCCAACAGTTGCCAACGTGAATTCCTTCATCAGTCTGAATATGGCCCGGCCGACCGCCTTCCAAGGCACTGTTGGCACTAAGAGCTTGGATGGTTCGGGACGCACGGTCATCACGTTCACTGGCACGCCATTCTCTGCCAACCAATTCAATGGCACCGGCAACGCTCATTACCTTCAACTGACCGGTGGCTCGAACAACGGTCTTATCAGTGAGGTTGTCGCCACCACTTCCAACTCTTTGACTCTCGTCGACGATATCAACGGCGTCATTGTCAACAACACGACCACGTTCAAGGTCGTTCCCTTTTGGACTCTCTCGACCGCTTTTCCCAATGGCGGCGGTCTGAATGGCGGTGCTTCGGCTACTCCTGCTGACGCAGTTACTATCCTTCCGCCGAACGGAAACTCGCTGGCTTATTTCTACAATACGTCGGCTAATCAATGGCGGCGCGGCACCACGGACTCGTCGAACGTAGCAATCCCACCCGGAGCTGGCCTTCTTGTTACTCGCAAAATTGAAGGCAATGTGTCGATCACCCTCGCTGGGGCGGTGAATTTGGGGCCCACGGAGGCGGTTGTTGGCGCAGCTTCCCCCACTGCAGCGCGTAATACGATGCTTGCTAATCCATATCCTTTGCCCTCGGTTACTCTCGCCAACTCCGGGCTCTACACTGGCGACCCTGCAACTGGAGTCGCTGGAGGCGCAAGTGCTACCGCTGCCGATGCCGTTGTCATCCTTGATACCGCTACCGGCAACTCGCTCAGCTACTTCTATAATACCACAGCCAACCAATGGCGCCGCGGCACCACGGACTCGTCTAACGTTGTCATTCCCGAGGGGGCTGCCGTGCTCGTCACCAGGAAAGCTGGTCGCGGAGAATTCAGCTGGTATATTCCGCAGCCAAACATGAACCTTTGACATTGAATTGGCTCTAAACCGCATCCAACCTCCGGCCATCACCCACCAAAAACAACACCCATGAACCGCAAAAAAAACTTCTTTCTGACAGTAATCGCCCTGACGGGCTTGATGATCTCGCCATCTCCATCTGCCCAAGTCGACTATGGCCTCACCTTGGGCGCCTTCATCAGTAACGGTGCCACGAACAGCGGCGGTTTGTTCCAACTCGGAACCTTCAGTGGCTACTCTGATTCAACAGGTGCAGCCTTTTTCAGTGGCAAGGACTACGCGACACTGCAAGCTGCTTGGCAACCCTTCGGTGGTAGTGGCGTCAATACAGATTCTGTCGGGCAATTCTACCAATCAGTCGATCTCCTGAGCACAACTGCCAATACTCGCCTTTTCGCGTGGGGCTACTCTACCCCGACAGCCAGCCCCACATCCAATTGGACCATTATGAGCGGCACCATCGGCGGTCTCACCATTTACGATACAGTCTGGCTTGCTCCATCGCCTAGTGCGATCGATGTTAACGTTATCGAGTTGGGTGTTACCAGTAACGTCCTGTATGCTGGAAATAATGCCGGCAACGCCATCGTTGCCAACGTCGTGGCTCCTAGCGAAGGCTCGGCCAACATATCTGTCGTCCCTGAGCCTTCCACCTACGCTCTGCTGAGCCTTGCCGCTATGGCGCTTGGCGGCTACGCGATCCGTCGCCGTCGGCAGTCCTAATCCAGCTTGCCGCAAAAAGTCCCGGACTTCACCAAAAGGTGTGGGGACATCATCCGCTCCTTTTGGCGACACACGGCTGCTGAGCAAAGGCCCTCTCCGTCATTCGCATCATCGCGAGCATCTGGTTCAGACCACAGCAGAGCAACCGAGTCCGGTTCCTCATTCTGCTTCGCGCGTCCGAAGATTGAGGCTGTTTTATGAATTAGTGGGGCTTCCACTGAGCCCGACAATATTGGCTTTGCTAGTTGCAATGGGCGTGCCTTACGCAGTGGCGAGGTAAGTCAAAGTGCATCGTGGGCCATGGGCCCGTTGCCTTCCTTCGCTCAGGATCTCAGGCTCGCTGGCAAAGGCTCGGAGGTATCGAATTTTCTTGTTTTCGGTAAGTCCGGTTCGAAATGGTCTCCATAGTGCCCACTCATAGCATTCCGCTGATCGATCTGCATCGCCATCTCGACGGTAGCGTCCGCCTCGAAACCATCCTCGACCTCGGCCACCGGCACGGCATCCCGCTGCCCGGCGACACTCTGGAGACTTTGCGGCCGCACGTGGTGGTGACAACGCCGCAACCCGGGCTGGTCGAATTCCTCGCCAAGTTCCGCTGGATGACGGCGGTGCTGGCCGACTATGAAGCGTGCCGGCGCGTGGCGCGCGAAAATGTCGAGGACGCACAACGCGAGGGAATCCGTTACATCGAATTGCGCTTCAGCCCGCTCTTCATGGCCGACGCGCACAATCTCGATCCCTCGCGCGTCACTGCCGCGGTGATCGAAGGTGTGCGCGAAGGGGAAGCGGCCACCGGCGTGAAAGCGAATCTGATCGGCATCCTGACCCGCACCTACGGACCGGTCCGCGCCCGCCGCGAATTGCGTGCCCTGCTCGACCATCAAAAGGAAATCACCGCCTTGGACCTCGCCGGCGACGAGGGCAATTGGCCGGCGGAACTTTTCGTGGAGCATTTCAAGGAAGGCCGCGACGCCGGATGGAATATCACCGTCCACGCCGGCGAGGCCGCCGGGGCGCAGAGCATTGTCACCGCCATCGGGCAACTCGGTGCCACGCGCATCGGGCATGCCGTCCGCGCGGTCGAGGACCCCGCCGTCATGGACCTTCTGCGCGAACGCCGCATCGGCATCGAAGCCAACCTGACCAGCAATGTGCAGACCAGCACGGTGCCGGACTACGCGAGTCATCCGCTCCGGAGATTTCTCGAAGCCGGACTGCTGGCCACGATCAACACGGACGATCCCGGCATCAGCGGCATCGACCTGCCCTACGAACTCGACGTGGCCGCGCCCGCAGCGGGCCTCGACGAAGCGCAGATCGTGCAGGCTTTGGAGAACGCATGGGAAATCGCCTTCCTCGCGCCGGAGGAGAAGGTCCGCCTGCGCGCTTGACCGTAACGCTGCAGTCAGAACCGGCCTGCGAAGGTTTCAGTGAAGTTGTCACTGCAACGTTTCGGAAGAGTAGAAGCGGCCCCCCGCCGCTTCTGCTTCTTGCGTCCGAGCGCATTGTTCCGGCTTGAGTCCGTTTTCCGCGCTGGAAATCACCCGCGCCACCGTTCTTAATGGAACCATGATCAGGGTGATCCTTGTCCTCGCGACTTGCGGCGTCGCTCTCACCTCCCACGCGCAGTCGCTGGGTCAGCTCTCCGCCTATGACGCCCTCAAAATCGTCGGGGCCGAAAAGGGCGCCGTGCTCTTGGCCAATGTAGTGGAAATCCGCGGCGTCGACGCCGCCCCGCAACCGTTGCGCTGGACCTTGAGCTTCAAGGACGACACCGCGCGCGGCGGCATCCGCGAATTTGTCGTCGCGGCCAAAGGCATCATCGCCGAGCGCGCCCCGCTGCGTCCCGCAGCCGGTAGCGGCGGGGTCATGGCCGCCTCCGGCCTCAAACTCAACTCCACCGGTGCCTTCGACGCCGCCAACCGCGAGGCGACGGCCAAGAAAATCGGCTTTTCCACCCTCAACTACCGTCTGGAAAACAAAAACGGCACCCCCGTCTGGCTGGTCGAGCTTTACGATGCCGGCGGCTCGAGTGCGGGTAGCGTCGAGTTCTCCGCCAAAAACGGCACCATGGTCACTCCCTTCAAGGCCTTTGCTCCCCCCGCCGCGGGAACGTCCGCGGCCGCCAACGCCTCCGCCACGCCAGAAGGTCGCCCGGTCGGCGAGCGCTGGGTCGAGGGCGGGGGACTGGTCGGACACATGGAGCGCTGGGGCACGCGCACGTGGGAAGCCACGACCAACACTGCCACCCGCGTGGGTGACAGCGTCGGCGCGTTTTTCACCGGCCGTCCGGCCCGTCCAAACCCCGCTCCGTCCAACTGATGATGCCCGACGGACCCGCTCTCATCATCGCGCTTTTCGTCGTAGGCTTTCTGCTCATTGCCGCGGAGGTTTTCCTGCCCGGGCTGATCGTCGGAACGATCGGTTTGCTCTGCCTTGTCGCCTCGGTCGTGCTCGTCTTTGTCGAATACGGCACCGTCCCGGGGTTGATCGCAGCCTTCGTTGTCGGTGCACTCACTGCGACCGGGTTTCTTGTGTGGCTCAAAATCTTCCCGCGGACTTTTGTCGGTCGCGGGCTCATGTTGCGGACGCGTCAGGGAACCGGAGAGCGCGCGGGGGGAAACCGCACGCTGGTCGGGGAAACGGGCGAGGCCCTCACGCCGCTGCGTCCCTCCGGCACGGCGCGTCTGGCCGGGAAACGCGTTGATGTCACGGCGGTTGGGGAGTTTCTCGAAGCAGGCGCCGCCATCGTGGTCGTGGCCGCCGATGGCATGCGTGTGGCCGTGCGGCGAAAAGACGGGTTGGAGCCGGCCGCCCCGCCTGCGTAAGATGTCCTCATGGATATCGGATCGCTCTTCATCTACATCGTCACCGGCCTGGCCGTCGTTCTCGGGCTCGTTCTTCTCGTTATTCTCTTCAACTTCTTCGGCATCTGGCTGCGCGCCAAAATCGCCGATGCCCCGGTCTCCTTTGCCCGCCTCGTCGGCATGCGCCTGCGCCGTGTGCCGCTCGGCATGATCGTCGATAGCCGCATCACCGCGGTGAAAGCGGGGATCCCGCTCGACACGGACGAACTCGAAGCCCACTACCTCGCCGGGGGCAATGTCGATGCCGTCGTCCTCGCCCTCATCGCCGCGGACAAGGCCGGCATCAAACTCGACTTCAACCGCGCCTGCGCCATCGACCTTGCGATCAAAGGCACGAGCAAAACCGTCCTCGAAGCGGTGCGCACCAGCATCAATCCGAAAGTCATCGACTGCCCCGGCCCGCAATCCGGTCGCCCGACCATCGATGCGGTGGCCCGCGACGGCATCGGCGTGAAGGTCAAAGCCCGCGTCACCGTGCGTTCCAACCTCGACCGCTTTGTCGGCGGCGCCACCGAGGAAACCATCATCGCCCGCGTCGGCGAGGGCATCGTCACCTCGATCGGCTCGGCCGTCTCCTACAAGGATGTGCTGGAGAATCCCGACCGCATCTCCAAGACCGTTTTGCAAAAGGGCCTCGATAGCGGCACCGCCTTCGAAATCCTTTCGGTCGACATCGCCGACGTCGATGTCGGTGAAAACGTCGGCGCGAAATTGCAGGGCGAACAGGCCGAAGCCGACAAAGTCGTGGCCCAGGCCAAAGCCGAAGTCCGCCGCGCCGCGGCTGTCGCCCTCGAGGGCGAAATGCGCGCCAAGACCCAGGAAATGCGCGCCAAAGTGGTCGAGGCCGAGGCCCAGGTGCCGCAGGCCATGGCCGAAGCCTTCCGCAACGGCAACCTCGGCATCATGGATTACATGAGGATGAAAAACATCCAGGCCGACTCGCAGATGCGCGAATCCATCGCCGGTTCCGAGCGCGGCAGCGCCGAGGCACGGTAATCCGCCGCCCGTTCCGCCATGGAACAACTCGTCATCCTCATCATCATCGGGCTCATCAGCCTGATGAATTGGGTGATGCAAAAAGCCGCCGAGAAACGCGAGGAGGCTGGACAAAAACGCACCGCGCGCCGCGAAGTCAAACGCGAGGCGAGGCGCAATGTCTACACGCAACCCGCGCCCGCCGGCCCTGCGCCCACCGCCCGCCGGGCGCGGCCCGCCGAACGCGATCCCTTCAAGGATCTGATGGATGCCCTCGGGTTGCCGTCCGACCAACTCCCGCCGCCCCCGGTCGTGGCCGGGGAGGTCTTCCACGAGGAGGAATTCGTCTCGCTCGAAGAGGCCTCACCGCCGCCCGTGCCCGAACCCGTCGCGCCGAAACAACCGCGATGGCAAGCCCCGTCCGTGCGCCGTCCGGACGAAAAAACCGCACGCCTGGCCTCCGCCTTCGCCGCGCTCGATGAAAAGCCCGCCCCCGTCTACCGCGGTTCGAAATTGCAGGACCTCCTCGCCAGCCGCGACAGCCAGCGCAAAGCCATCATTCTCGCAGAAATCCTCGGCACCCCACGAGGTCTTGCTACGCCAAGTGCCTTGATGACGCGCGGGCATCTTTGACCCGTTTGTCCCTGCAGCGTCGCCGCTGTATTGAGTTCACCTCACCGCCGCCCAGACACGATGCACATCATCGTGATCGTCGAGCGCTTGCAAAAACGCGCCGACTTCCCCGCGCTGCTCGTCGCTCAGTTCCGGACACTGCTTCGGCACATAACCAAGTTCGCTCGTCACCACGGTCCAGCCGTTTTCCGAAAGCCATTTTGCAACCCCGTGGGTGTTCGCGCGGTCCGTGATGAACCGCGCGCCGGTTGCCTCCGCCGGAATGTCATCATTCTGCTCGTGCGTCAGCGCCTCGACTTCGTTGGCTCCCGCTTCGATCGCCGCCTCCTCGGCATCGACACCGGACTTCGCCGTGTGCGCCTCGACCAGCCCGACGTGATCGAAGAGGAACTTGTTGCTGCCCGAGGCGCCGAGTTGCCCCTTTTTGAAGAGCACGCGGATCTCCGGCGTGGTGCGATTGGTGTTGTCGGTGAAGGTCTCGACGATAACCGGCACCTTGTGCGGCGCATAACCCTCGAACGTGATGTGCTCCAGCGCCGTCTTGTCCCCGCCCGTGCCCGCGCCCTTGGCGATGGCCCGCTCGATGGCATCCTTGGGCACACTTTCCTTGCGCGCCTTTTCCAAAGCGGCGGCCAACCGCGAATTCGTCGCCGGGTCCGCGCCCCCGTGCCGCGCGGCGATGGTGATTTCGCGGATGAATTTCCCCGTCGCCTGCGATTTCCTGAGCGAGGCGACCTCGCGCTTGGCCAGCAACCATTGACGTCCCATAGGGCGCAAATCCTACGCCAACGCCCGCCAGCCGTGGATATAAAATTGCCCGGATATCAGGAGTCGGAGCCCAAAATCTCACTCTGGTATTGAGCCCGGGCCACCGGGGAGTAATTATCGCAGACCCGTTTCCCGCCGTTTCCTCGGACCCGAACCTCCTCAATTCAACTCCCTAAACATGCACCGAACTTTTCTCCTCCTCCTCGCGGCTGCCGGCCTCGCCGGATGCGCGACGACCAACGACTCCGGCGTGGTTCTCCACGGCAAGCCCGACCTCTCGACAGTTGTCCCCGGAACGCCGATCGACAAAGTGGCTGCGTTGAAAAAGCCGCTGAGAAAAGAACCGATCACCGATGGAGACCAACTGGGCGCGGAGACGTGGACTTACGAGTGGGATTTGCCCGATGACGGAGTGAACAACCGGATGTTCACCTCCGTGGTGGTGAAGGACGGAGTGATTGTCAGCTTCCTCGAAGAGACCGCGGACAAATGGAAACAGGACGCGCAACTGCACATGGTGGCCAAGATGGATTCCGCCTTGGAGGACGTTTCATCGCTCAAAGCCACCGCCGCCCGCTACCAGCGCGTGGCGTCCCTGCGCGAGAACCAGAACGCCACACCCTACGCCGACACGTTGGATCTCCTCGTGGAGCGCACCCGCTTCATCCGGCGCGACAATCCGCTGACCGCCGGCCTGACCAACCAAGCAACCGCTTCCCCCGAAGCCCAAGTCGCGCCCGCCCCGGCTCCCGTTGCCGAGGTCCTTGCTGTCGCCCCGGCACCAGAGACGGAGCCGGCGCCCGACCTCTCCGTTGCCCAAGTCGAGCCTCCGAAAACCCTGCGCCAGCTCGAAGCCGAGGAACTGCGCATTCGCGCGGACAAGAGTCTGACCAAAAAAGAGCGCCTGAGCCGGTTGCACGATGTCTGGAAACAGCAGCGCGAGGTGATGTCTGCGGGCGGGTTGGCCGAGAGTTGATCCCCTTGCCTGAGAGCGGTTCGGAAAAGTAGAAGCGGCGTCCCCGCCGCTTGTCGTCCGGGGTTAAGCGGCAGGGGCGACGCTTCTACTTTTGCCCCCGAGACGGCGTGCGTCGCAACGCTCAGGACCGCGGCCCGGCGATCCGCAGCATCACTTCATTGCGCCGCAGGAACGTCGGAATCCAAGGCGGATCGTAATACCCGAAGAGGGGATCACCCGTGACCTCGAGTTTTTTCCGGTCAACCCACCCGCGCAGTTTCCCCAGAGCCTCCTGCTCGTTCGCTTCGTTGCGTCCGCCGGAGTAGCGGTAAACCGCGAATTGCCCCGCCGGGAGGCTGTCCATTTGGACCGCTGTATCCTTGGGCGCCGGCACCTCCTTCGCCGCGACATCCTTCGGCACGATGAAACTCATCCCCGTGTTCCCGCCTTGGTGCTTCATCAAGACCGGCGCTGTCATGGCAATCTTCTGCTCCGCCTCGTTGCTTCCGGAAATATAGCGGAACAACCTCATAAAATCCCCGTCTCCCGAGGCCGTGCGCACCAAAGTGAGCGCCGGATACTCCCGCACCTCGAATTTCCCATCCTGGGAGAGGACTTTGTAATCGGGGGTTTCCGTGGCCATGGCTTGGAATGCGGTTGCGGTTAAAACAAAGGCAACGATGCGGAGGTTCACGGAGAAAAGGTAATCCAACGACCTGCCTCCCGCCAGTCGGGATGCTTGCCAATTTTTCCGGTGGCTGCTTTGGGTTGGCTTCAAATTCCGTCGTGGCCTACGAGGCGAGGTATGAAGCCGCGTTGGATTCTAGCCTCGCTGATCGTGCTCCTGGGTGCGCTGGCCGCCTTAGTGTGGCCAAAACTTGCCGGGGCCGGCGCCAGTGTCCCGTTCGCTTGGGCCGACTTTCCCGGCCATGTGTCCTACACGCTCATCGCGTTTTCCTAATG
>JBIKXZ010000207.1:0-4037 GCA_044355525.1 Chthoniobacterales bacterium | reverse complement strand
CCCGTGGCCGACGAATTCGCGGACCACGGAATACCCGCGGGCCAGTGCGGCCTGTTCGATGAAGGATGAAATGTCCCCCACCCGGCGTCCTTGGGTGATGTGCGGGATGACGTCGCGGAGGATGCGGGCGGTGTCCTCGACGAGGCGATCGACTTTCGGCGGGACCACACCGACGCGGACCGTGGTCGCATTGTCGCCGATCCAGCCGTTTTTGTTCACCCCGACGTCGAGTTTGACGATGTCGCCGTAAGCGAGGCGCCGATCTCCGCCGATGCCGTGCACAACTTCCTCATTCACCGAGATGCAGAGTTGTCCGGGAAATTTGCGATAACCCAGGAATGCGCTCTTCGCGCCGGCCTCGGCGATGTATTGCCCACAGGCGTCGTCGATGTCGCGCGTGGTCATGCCCGGCGTGATGAGGTTTTCCAATTTGCCGAGAACCTCGGAGGCCACGCGGCAGGCGGTCCTCATCGCGTCGATCTCACGCTCGCTCTTGATCGGGATCATCGACGACAGGAAAGGAATGCTGCGGAACACGCGACGTGGGGGCGGATCAACGGCCGCTGGCGAGGTAGGCGGCGGTGCCGGCGATGACCAGCACACCGAGCGCGACCCAGAGCCAGACGAGGGCGGAGGACGAAATGACGCGTCCGGCACCGCCGGCGGTGCGTTCGAAACGTCCGCGGATTTTGCCGCGACGCAGGAAGCCGTCATAGTGGCGCTGGAGCAGATACGTTTCCACCTGGCGCATGGTGTCGAGCGTGACGCCGACGATGATGAGCAGACCCGTGCCGCCGAAGAACTGCGAGGTCATGTAGGGCACGTTCATGCTCTCGGTGAGCATCTGCGGCAGGATGGCGATGATGGTGAGGAAGACGGCACCGGCGAAAGTGAGGCGCGTCATGGTGTAATCGAGGAAGTCGGCCGTGGGTTTTCCGGGACGCACGCCGGGGATGAACCCGCCGTATTTCTTGAGATCGTCGGCGATCTGCGCGGGCTGGAATTGCGTGGCCACCCAGAAATAACTGAAGAAGAAAATCATCGCCCCGAAGAGCGTGTAATAGAGCCAGCCGCTGGCCAGCATGGCGGACAACTCGTTGGCCCAGCGGTGCGTGGGGAAGGCCATGCTGAGGATGGTCGACGGGAAGAGCAGGATGGCCTGGGCGAAGATGATCGGCATGACGCCCGCATAGTTGACCTTGAGCGGCATGTATTGCGTCTGTCCGCCGTAGACTTTGCGTCCGACCACGCGCTTGGCGTATTGCACGCTGATGCGGCGGGTGGCCTGCGTGACCGCGATGACTGCGGCGATGACGATGATGAGGAAGGCGATGAGGAGAACGAGAACGACCGGGCTGACCGGAGCCGCTTCGCCGCCCGAAGGAACGAAAGTGCGCCAGGCCTGGATCAAGCCGGCGGGCAACTGCGCGAGGATGCCGACGGTGATGATGATGGAAATACCGTTGCCGATGCCGCGTTCGGTGATTTGGTCACCCAGCCAGACAAGGAACATGGTGCCCGCGGTCAGCGTGATGACGGTGAGCAGACGGAAAGGCAGACCCGGATCGGAGACGAGCGGGACACCGAGACGATTGATCGTGTCCATGATGCCCGGAAGGAAAGGATTCGACTCGGGGCTCTCGAAGGAAAGCGCGAGCAGGTAGCCTTGGAAAAGACAGAGGATGATCGTGACGTAGCGGGTGTATTGGGAAATTTTCTGGCGTCCGCCATCCTCGCGCGAGAGCCGTCCGAGACGCGGGATCACCGCGGTCATGAGCTGCATCATGATCGACGCGCTGATGAACGGCATGATGCCGAGGGCGAAGATGGCGCAGTTGCCGAGCGCGCCGCCGCTGAAAAGGTTGAAGAGCGCGGCCACGCCGCCGCCGGCCTGCGCGTCGGCCACGTTGATGAACCACTGGCGCAGGACTTCCGCGTTGATCCCCGGGGTCGAAATGACCGAGCCGGCGCGGACGATGACGATCATCGCCAGCACGAAGAGCACGCGTTGCCGCAGCTCCGGGATTTTGAAGATGTTGGTGAACGCAGAGATCATGCGGCGCGCGGTCGCAGAATCAGGAAATCTTGCCGCCGGCGGCTTCGATTTTGCGTTTGGCCGCCTCGCTGAATTTGGCGCCGGAAATGGTCAGCTTTTTGGTGAGCTCGCCGCGGGCGAGGATTTTCACGCCGTCGACCGTGCCGCGCACGAGGCCTTCCTTGCGGAGGGCGGCTTCATCGACGGTGGTGCCGTCGGCGAAATCGTTGAGGTCGTCGAGATTGACTACCGCGATGCGCAGCTTGAACGCGGCGTTGTTGAATCCGCGCTTGGGCAAACGACGGATGAGCGGCATTTGTCCGCCCTCGAATCCGAGACGGATACTGCCGCCGGAGCGGGCTTTCTGTCCCTTGTGGCCCTTGCCGCTGGTTTTGCCTTTGCCCGAGCTTTCGCCGGAACCGAGACGCTTGCGGCGTTTTTTGGCGCCGGGACGGGGTGAGAGATTGTGCAGTCGCATGGTGGTCAGGCGGTGGCGACTTCAGCCGCGGCTTCCGCTTTGCTGGGTTTCGTTTTGATGCCGCGCACGCGGAAAATTTCCTCGCGCGGACGGAGTTTCGAAAGGGCTTCGAGGGTGGCTTTGACCACGTTGGCGTGGTTGTTCGAGCCGAGTGATTTGGCCAGCACGTCGCGGATGCCGACCGCTTCGCAGACCGCGCGCACGCCGCCGCCGGCGATGATGCCGGTGCCGGGCGAGGCCGGACGGAGCATGACGCGTCCGCCGCCGAATTCGCCGGTCACCTCGTGCGGGATGGTGTTCTGCGCGAGCGAGAAGTTTTTCATGGCCTTGCGCGCGGAGTCGGAGGCTTTGCGGATGGCTTCGCTGACTTCTTTCGCTTTGCCGAAGCCGCAACCGACGCGGCCTTTGTGGTCGCCGGTCACGATGAGCGCGCTGAAGCTGAAGCGGCGTCCGCCCTTCACGACTTTGGCGCAGCGGTTGATGAAAACGACTTTCTCGACCGTATCGGACGGTTCTTTCGGTTCCTTGGGTCCGCGGTTGTCGCGGCGTCCGGTATTGCGTGCGTTAGGAGGCATGATGTTTTCAGAATTCGAGGCCGGCTTCACGCGCGGCGTCGGCGAGGGCTTTCACTTTGCCCTGGTATTGGAAGCCGCCACGATCGAAGACGACTTTGGAAATGGATTTTTTCTTGGCGCGGTCGGCCACGAGTTTGCCCACGCTCTGCGCGTTGGCCACGTTGGCACCGGCCTTGGCCGCTTTTTCCTGCGTGCTGGCCGCGGCGATGGTCACGCCCTTGGTGTCGTCGATGACCTGCGCGCGGATGTGGCGGCCGGAGAAATTGACCGCAAGGCGCGGACGCTCGGCGGTGCCGGACACTTTTTTCCGGATGCGCTTGTGGCGGAGTTTGATGCTGTCGTGGCGTGTCATGGCGTTTACTGGACGGTTTTGCCTTCCTTGCGGCGGACTTGCTCGTCGGAGTAGCGCACGCCTTTGCCCTTGTAGGGTTCCGGCGGGTAGTAGGCGCGGATGTTGGCCGCGACCTGGCCGACCAACTGGCGGTCGATGCCCTCGATGACGAGTTTGGTGTTCTCGTTGACCGTGATCTTGATGTCCTTCGGGATGTCGAAGACGACGGGATGCGAGAAACCGAGCGAAAGATTGAGTTTTTGCCCCTGCACGGCGGCTTTGAAACCGACGCCCTGGATTTCGAGGTTGCGGGTGAAGCCGTCGCTCACGCCGGTCACCATGTTGTTGAGGAGCGCGCGGGAGAGTCCGTGCAGCGCGCGGACTTGGCGGGTCTCCGACTTGCGCTCGAGCTTGAGCGTTTCGCCTTCGACTTTGCCTTCGATGCCCTCGGGCAATTGCCAGGAAAGTTTGCCTTTCGGTCCTTCGACCTGCACGGAGCGGTCGGCGGCCAGGTTCACTTTGACCTTGGCCGGGAGCGTGACGGGTTTGTTGCCGATGCGTGACATGGTGCGTTCCTCCTTACCAAACGTAAGCCAGCAGCTCGCCGCCGACTTTCTG
>JBIKXZ010000206.1:0-4079 GCA_044355525.1 Chthoniobacterales bacterium | reverse complement strand
GTAACCGCCGGGGAAGAACACATCACGGCGGCCGCGCGGCGTGTAAACCGTCCCGCCGTTTCCGTGGCTGCGCTGGATGATGATGATCAGGATGATGATGAGGATGATCCAAAAAATCAGCGAGGCCGCCGGATCGCCTTGCATGGCCTGCTCCTCGGCCAAGGTGCGGCCCGACCCTTCGTATTCGCCGCGCGTCGCGTCCATGAGTGACGACACGCCGCGGATGATGCCCCCGCCCATGTCGCCGGCGCGGAAGGATGGAACGATCTCGCGGTTGATGATGGTGTTGGCCAGCGCATCGGGCACCGCGCCCTCGAGACCGTATCCGACCTCGATGCGCAATTCCCGCGAGTTAGGAAAAACAAAAAGAACGATTCCGTTGTCCTTCTCCTTGCGTCCGACACCCCACGCCTCGGCCGTGCGCTGGGTGAAATCCTCCATCGCGTAATCCGACGGCACCTCGGGCAGAATACAGACCCAAATCTGGTCCGATGTCTGACGCTCGAATTGTGCCAGTTCCGCCGAGAGCAGCGCCCTTTGCGACGGGTCAAGGATCCCCGCTTCGTCGAGGACGTAGTCCTTCGGCGGAGCCGGCAGCGGAGTCTGCGCGGCCGAAGCCGCCGCGGTGAGAACCGCGACGGCCGCGCAAAGAAAGGCCGTCAGGCGCGCGCGCACGTTCGGGCGCGGGTTAGGAGCCTTGCTGGTTGCCTAAATTGAAGTTCACCTCCGGCGCCTGATCGGACCCCGGACGCGCCGCGAAATACGGACGCTCTTTGAAGCCGAGGAAGCCGGAATAGATGATCGTCGGGAACTGCTTGGTCGCCGTGTTGTATTGCTGCACGGTTTCGTTGAATTTGCGCCGCGCTACCGTGATGCGGTTTTCCGTCCCCTCCAGTTGCGCCTGCAGGTTCTGGAAGTTCGCGTTGGCTTTGAGGTCGGGGTAACGCTCGACCACGACAAGCAAACGCGACAACGCACTGGAAAGTGCATCCTGCGATTGCTGGAAAGCCTGCATGGCCTGCGGGCTGTCGGGCGGGGAATTCGGGTCGACTTTGATATTGTTGACCTGCTGGCGCGCCTCGATGACGTCCTTCAGCGTGGACTTCTCGAAGTCGGCCGCACCTTCGACCGTTTTGACCAGGTTCGGCACCAGATCGGCACGCCGTTGGTAGTTGTTTTCGACATCGGCCCAACCGCTGTCGGTTTGCTGTTTGAGGCTGACCAGACGGTTGTAGCCACAGCCCGTGAGCATCGAGGCCGCAACCGTAACGAGGAGGAGACGGGTGAATTTCATAGCGCTGCGCTGTATGGCGAAAACCCGCGCCGATGGCGAGGGAATATTCGGACAGTAATCTACTTTCCGGCCAATTTCCGCGCCCCTTGCAGCGTGTCGATCTCCCCGACCGTTTTGTCGCGGCGCAACGCCTTGATCCGCGGGAAACGCAAAGCCAGCCCGCTCGGATGCCGTGCGCTCGGCTGGATGGAATCGAAAGCCACCTCGATAACGAGCTCCGGCTCGACTTCATGCAACCGCCCTTTGACCCGCCGCACGCGCTCGAGAAACCACGGCGTCAACTCCGCAATCTCTTGGTCGGTCAAACCCGAGTAAGCCTTGCCAATCGTCAGCAACGCCCCGCTCTCCTCATCCCGCACGGCAAAGGTGTAATCGCTCAACACCTCCCGGCGCCGGCCGTGGCCGTATTCCACCCCCGTTACTACCACATCCAAAGTGGCAAATTCCTTTTTCAACTTGATCCAGGCCAACCCGCGCCGCCCCGGCGTGTAAGGACTGTCCGGATCTTTGCATACCAGCCCCTCGTTTCCCCGCATCCGCGCCGCACGGAATTCCTCTTCCACCTCCGCAGCACCGGTCAATCGCGTCACCGGCGCAAGCACCATGGGTTTGCTCCATGGCAATTTCTCCAAAATCCCCCGCCTCTCGCGCCACGGTCGATCGAGTGTCGTCATCCCTTCGTGCAGGAGAACATCGAACGCCACGAACTCCACCGGAACATCCTCCGTGAGGAACAAATCCGCCTCGCGACGATTCAGTCTTTTCTGCAAATCGAAAAAGGTCAGTCTCCGGCCGGCCACGGACGCCAGAATTTCCCCGTCCAAAACGAGCGGTCCTTCCAATCGTTTCGCCGCCTCCACGATCTCGGGAAACTGCGGTGTGATCCGACGCAGATCGCGCGAGAAAATTTCGCAGCGTCCGTCCGCCACGTGCACTTGCGCCCGGATACCGTCGTATTTGTCCTCTACCCACACCGCACGCTCTTCACCCGCCAGTCTCTCCCACACGGATTCACCGTCCGGTTCCGATCCCGCCAGCATGCACTTCACCGGATGAAAAACACGCAGTCCCGTTTCTGCGAGGTTCCTATTCTTCACCGCCACCGCCAGCGCCCCCGTGTCGCCCAAGAGCATGCCGGCCCGACGCACTTCTTCTGGCTCCGCGCCGAACGCCGCAACGATCGCTTCCTCGAGCAAACCCTCCTTCAGCCCGATCCGCAAATCGCCGGTCAGGATGCGCACGACATACGATGCCTCCACCGCAGAGCTGTGACCCAAGAACACCTCAAGCAGCACCTGCTTTTTCACCGGGCCCCGCGCCGCCGCCAACTGGTCGAACAGTTCCTCCACCGCCTCCAGATCCCGGATCGCTTTCCCCGCGCGTCCCGCCATGATCTCGCGCGCTGCCAACCCTGCGTCATTGCAACGACGTGATATTGCCCGCACCTCATCTTCCCGCCGCCCTGACGCCGCACCGAGCGCTCGCCGTAACACTGCCCACCCGGTCTGCGCGCTGCGCGCGTCGGTCGGTCCGAATGGCTGCCCCGTGAACCATGTGGCTGCGCGATGCAAATCATTGTCCTCGAGAGTTCGCAAATATTCCGCCAACAATCCGATCTTGGCCAAGCGCCCCGTGGCTGCACCGAGGGCCTCGGCGACTGCGCAAAACCTCCCGAATGGCGAATCCGGAAAAACTTCCACCGGCGCATTCTCCCGCACTCGTGCTGTGGCCGGTGCTGTGAATCCGGAAAACTCCAACTGGTCCGGACTGACCAGCGACCACGCTTCGATGCCGCGCTCGCGCAAATCCCGCGCGAATTCGGACGCATACCCATGCAAAGTCAACACCCGCTGCGGCTGCACCAGCTCGACATACTTGAGCAGATCATCATAGCCCGCGTGGTCGCTCAGTGGAAAAGCCGCATCGACTTGGTAACGATGCACCGCCCCCGGCGTCATGGCCCAACCGGTCAGCATGGCCACGCGCCGCTTCTTGATTCGCTGGATCATGCGCGAGCCACGCACGCTGGGCGGGCAAATCAGCACGTGGCCGTCCACCTCGGACGCTTTGTATTCGGCGAAATCCGGAAAATCCGGCACCAGATCCCGGTAAATCCGCGTCATCTTGGCCACCGCTCCGTGCAACATCGGTTTCAGTCCGGCCGCCGCCACCGCGCACAAGATCTCTTGCGCTTTGCCCAACGAATAACCGAGCAACACCGGCACTTCTCCATCCTCGAGCGCCTCGCGGCAAAACTTCACCACGTCAGCCAGCACCTCCTCCGTCGGCGGAAAAACAAACTCCGGCTTCCCGAAAGTCGTTTCCATGATCAGCGTGTCCGCCGACCGCCAAGCGATCCGCTCGCTCGACAACCCCGCGCGCAATTTGAAATCACCCGTGTAGAGCAGCGATCCGTCACCTGTCTCGAGGTGCAATTGCGCCGATCCGTGCACGTGCCCCGCCGGCAGCAGCGTAAACCCCGCCCCGCGCAGCTCCCGCGTCTCCCCGAAATCCAGCACATGCTCGACCCCCGCCAGCCCCTGACGCGCCCGCATTAACCTCGATGTCCCCGCCGAAAGCACCGTCTCCCGGTGCTTCCCGATATGATCGCTGTGCGCATGCGAAACAAACGCCAACCCCCGCGGCAATCGCGGATCCATCCAAAGATCGATCGAAGGCACGCAAACCCCGCCGCGATAACTCACCTCGATCACGCGCGAGCCCTCCTCTGTAGCCGCGGCACTCTGTGCCGCGTTCCTGTCACCAGCGCGGCACAGAGTGCCGC
>JBIKXZ010000205.1:0-4110 GCA_044355525.1 Chthoniobacterales bacterium | reverse complement strand
CGAAGTCGCCGACGTGGCGGTGGTGACGTGCCAAGGAGGCGGAAACCGCCTGCGGCGTGATGCCGAAACGGCGCCCGATCTCCATGCATGTGTAACCGAGGCCGCGCAATGTCGCGATGTCGCGCACACGCCCGGGCAACTTGGCGAGAATGTCATCCGCACCGGACGGCGCGCATTCCTCTCGATCGATCAGCGTGGCTTCGTCGTTCATGCGCAACACAACAAAGAGCAAACTCCGTGCCCGTGATTTTGTCGGGTACGGCGCGTAAAGGACGCCATTGCAAAAAGCGCGAAGGGCGCCTTGCGGCGCCCTTCCTGTTTCCCCCCGGAAACAACCGCGGCAGAGATCCGCGGAAATTGATCGTGCCTCAACACGGCCAGAGGATTTGTCCTTTCTTCCGGCGCCGGCGGTTGGTGAACGGACGACGGAACGCCTCCGTCAACTTTTCCCACCAGCTAAGGCGTTTGCGCATGACCACACCAAACCGTGCGGAATGCGTCTCGCCAAACACGCAATTGTGAAAGTTTGGTCACAAATGGGGTGAGCTTCGGGGAGGGCGATTCAAATCGGGACAACCTCGAGGTCGGGAGCAACGTGTCGGAAGTGGCTGATGTTGAGCGTGCGAATTACGGTGCAGCCTTGGCGGCGCGCCACTTCGGCATGAATGGCATCATAGAACAATCCTCCGGTCACCCCGCGCGAGGGCGCCGCGGAAAGGAGTTGAGCCATCGAACGTGCACCGAGGTCCGCGACTTTCAGCTTGGCGGCACAATCCAAAACCATCTGAGACGCATCATGGGCCTTGATCCGAAGGCGTTTGTCACCGGAAAGCGTCGCGTAAGCCTCGGCTAGAGCATGCACCGAAGTCACGTTAGGGCGTTTGACCAGAGCATCGGCTTCCGCAAACTTGCCGCTGTGCAGCAGACAAGCCTCGACCAACACCGAGGCGTCGAGAAACGCGCCCTTCACTGCTTGAGGCGCTGTTCCCGCATCCTCTTGACGGCTGACGCGCTGTCCCAATCGTCCGGCAAGGAGCCGGCGAAGACCAGCCGTCGACCGCGCCGCTTCACCGGCCCGGCGCCTGTGGTTGCGCGCGATAGTTGCGCGACATCTCCGACAACCTCGAGCTTCAGGCGAGTGCGACCCGTGATACCCAAGGCCTCCCGCACGGGCTTGGGGAGGACGATCCGACCAACCTCATCCACGTTCAATGAAACGCTCATGGCATTATAATGCCATAATGCCATGCTATTGGCAAACAATCGTGCGGCCCGCTGGGCCAGCGGGCCCTACCGCGGGTCAAACATCGCTGAAGTCCATAGGCTCAGGGGAATCGCTATCACTCGCAACGTGTGACCCGCCACCCGCCACGACATTGCCGCTCACGGCAATGTCAATACCACCAATCGCGCTCGCCGGATTTTTTGGTGGGCTTGGATTCGGGCGGGGCTTCGTCCGCGCCGGGTTTTTCCAGCAGGTGCGACGGGATTTCGGCGAGGAAACGCGAGCGGCGCTGGAAGGGTTCGCCGTAGCCGCTGTTCAGGCGGATGAGCGGATAGCAGAGGTGCAAGTGGTCGCGTCCGCGGGTGATGGCCACGTAGAAAAGGCGCCGCTCCTCCTCGAGCGAGTCGGGTTTTTCCAGCGACCGCGAACCCGGGAACATGCCCTCGGTGAGCCAGATAACAAACACCGCGCGCCATTCGAGGCCTTTGGCCTGGTGGACGGATGACAAGACAACGCGGTCGGTGTCGGTGTCATCGCGAGCGGCCTTGCCGTCGACATTGGTCAGCAAGGCGATCTGGGCGAGGAATTCCTCGAGCGAGGTGAATTGGCGCGCGTAGCCGGTCAGGGTGCGCAGGTCCTCGCGGCGGTTCTCGAAGTTGGCGAACTCCGCCTTCATATAGTCCTCGTAGACCGCTTCCATCACCGTCTCGATGGCCAGGTCGGGCGCGATGGGTTTCCGTTCGGGCGCGATTTCGTCGAGCGTGGCGGCCAGTTGCTCCCAGACTTTGGCCGCGCGGGCGGGCGGCTTGGCCATGCGCAGGACTTCGCCGAAGGGCGCGACGGATTCGGCGCCGGCTTTGACCACGGACCACAAAGTGTCCGCCGTTTTCTCCCCCACCCCGGGCAAAAGACGCACCATGCGGCGGAAAGCGGTTTCGTCGCTCGGGTTGAGCGCGAATTTCAAAAACGCGGCGACATCTTTGACATGCGCCTGCTCGAAGAAGCGCAGTCCGCTCGTCACCTCGAAGGGAATGCCGCGGCGGGTCAGTTCGAGCTGGATTTCCATCGAATGGAAGTGCGCGCGGTAGAGCACGGCCATCTCGCGGAATTCGAGACCCTGCCGGTTGAGTTCGAGGATCTGCTGCGCGACGTAGGCGGCCTGGTCGTTGTTGGTCGGCAACTCGGCGAGCACGGGGCGTCCGCCCGCTTTGCGCCAGGCGCGCAGGTTTTTCTCGAATTGGCGGACATTGCCGCGGATGGCCGCGTTGGCCACCTCGAGGATGCCGGGCACGCTGCGGTAGTTCGTCTCGATGCGGTGGGTCTGCGCGCCGGCGTAGCGTTCGGGAAATTTGAGGATGTTTTCGAAATTCGCCCCGCGCCACGAGTAGATCGACTGCGCATCGTCGCCCACCACCATGATGTTGCCGTGCTTCGATCCGAGCAGATCGACGAGTTCGGCCTGCACGAGGTTGGTGTCCTGGTATTCATCGACCAGCACGTGGTGGAATTGGTTGCGGTAGTGTTCCCCGACCTCGGGATGATCGCGCAGCAGCTGGTTGGTGCGGATGAGAAGATCGTCGAAGTCCATCGCATTGGCCGAGACCTTGCGGCGCTCGTAGGCGGCGCGGACCGACGCGATGGACTCGGCCATGCCGTCGAAATAACCGAAGCGGTCGTGCACCACGACATCGAGCGGGTCGCCGGTGTTGGCCGAGAGCGAGAACAACTCGGCGAGCACGTCGGGTTTGGGAAAACGTTTGTCGCGCGGCACACCGACATCATTGGCCACGCTTTTGAGCAGGTCGGACTGATCCTCGCGGTCGAGGATGCTGAAGCCGGGTTTGAAGCCGATGACGTCGGCGTGGCGGCGGAGGATGCGGTTGCCGATGGAATGGAATGTGCCGCCCCAGATGCCGTCAGCCTCGGGTCCGAGCAATTCGCTGACCCGTCCGGTCATTTCACGCGCGGCTTTGTTCGTGAAAGTGAGGAGGAGGATTTGCCACGGCTTGACGCCGTGCTCGAGGAGCCAGGCCACGCGGTAGGTCAGCGTGCGCGTCTTGCCGCTGCCCGCACCGGCGATGACCAGCGCGGCACCGCCCGGCGAAGTGACGGCCCCGAGTTGCTGGTCGTTCAGCTCGGCGGCGTAATCGATGCGGGTGCCGGCGGACGGCGCGACGGCGCCGTTCAAAGTCGCAGCCCCCATTCGAGCAAACGCTTCGAGTCGTCGTAGACGTTGGCCTTGTTGCTGCCGAGAACGACGGCAATGACGTCGCGCCCGTTGCTTTGTCCGCTCGAAACCAGGCAATGCCCGGCGGCGTTGGTGAAGCCGGTCTTCATGCCGTTGCACCACGGGGCCTGGTGCAACACGCGGTTGGTGTTGACCAGCTGGCGCACGCGGCCGTCGGCGAAGCGGAACTCGGCGCGCGGGGTGGCCACGATGCGGCGGATGATCGGATTGGCGTAGGCGTTGCGCGCGATGATGGCGATGTCGCGCGCGGTGGAGAACTGTCCCTCGGCCGGCAATCCGTGCGGATTGAGGAAACGCGACGACGACGCTCCCATGGCGCGGGCGCGGCGGTTCATCTTCAAGGCGAAGGCTTCGTAGCTGCCGGCGTTCGAGCGGGCCAGCGCAAGGGCAGCGTCATTTGGGCTCTTGATCAAGAGAGCCTGCAGCAGCTCGAAACGCGAATAAGTCTGTCCGGCCTTGAGATAAAGTTTGGTCGGCGCGGCGGCGGTGTCCTCCGGACGGATGGTGATGCGTTCCCAAAGGTTGCCGGATTCGGCGATGATCAGCGCGGTGAGGAGCTTCTGGGTGCTGGCCACGGCGCGGTGCTCGCGGGAATTTTTGCTGAAGAGCACGCGGCCGGAGCGGACGTCGACGAGGA
>JBIKXZ010000055.1:0-12609 GCA_044355525.1 Chthoniobacterales bacterium | reverse complement strand
ACCACCGATTCCTCTGTAATTATCCCGAGAAAACGCCCCGTGTCTTCGTCGTGCACCTCCGCCACCGGCGTCGGCGCGCGGCGCAGTTTGGCCAGCGCTTTCCATCCGGGCAGATCGCCCGGGAAGGACAGCAAAGGCCGCGCGAAGGACTGCACGCGGGCGCCCGGCGCACCGGAAAGCACGGCCGAGGCGCAGGACATCGCACCGAGCGGAAGACCGTCGGGACCGGTGACGACAACAAGGCGCGCATCGGCCAGCGTCCGGTCGCCCAGCAAGTCGGCAAGGGTCCGGTCGGCCGGCGCATGCGGGAAATCGGCCACCGGACGCGCCAGTCCGCCCGCGGCCAGCCGGCGGAAGTCGAGGACGCTGCGCAGCATGCCGCGCTCGAGGTCGGACACTTCGGGTGCGGTCGCGGCGGCGGACATCAATTCGTCTGCCGCCGGGGCGCGCGAGAGTTCCTCGCGCGGGACGCGGCGGAGAAGGGCGGCCGCCGGACGCGCGAGCAGGGACCAGAACGAACCGGCCAGCGTGACAAGCCACCACGAGGCGCTGAGCACTTTGAAAGGAAGGCGACGGAAGACCTGGCGCGCGAGAAGTTGCACGACGAGCGCGTAGACCGGAATGAAGACGAGCGGCGCGGCCCAGACCGGCGCGCCGAGCCGGGAGAATCCGGCCGCGAGCAGGACGAACGCGCCGGCGGCGGCCAGCCGGCTCGTCCAAGCCATGACCAAATCCGCCTGCGGCGAGGCCGCATCCCACGCGAGCATCGGCCGGGCGCGGCCCTCGTTTTTCGCCGCGCGGTGCTGCAAACGCACGCGATCCAGCGCCACCCATGCGGCTTCGAGTCCGCTGAACAGAAAGGACAAAACCAGCAGTCCGATGGCGGTAAGGAAGAATATCATGCGCCTCCCCTCTGGACGACGCGCTGCAGCACGACTTCGCGCACGCGCCGTTGGGTCATGGAACGGACGGTCACCTTCCATGGTCCGAGACGCACGGACGCTCCCTGCCGGGGAAGTTTGCCCAGGACATGAATGACATAGCCGCCGATCGTTTCGATGCCCTCGCGTCTGGCTTCGAAGCCGAGATACTCGCTCAAGTCGGCAAGGTGCGCCGTGCCGTTGGCCAGGATGCGTCCGTCGCCTAGTTGCTCGATGTAAAGTTCATTGTCCGCCCGGGGCGCCGCGGTGCCGAGAAGTTCCTCGAGAAAATCCTCCAGCGTAACCACGCCCTCGACGCCGCCGAATTCGTCGAGCACCACGGCCAGCGGCTGGCGGTGCTTGAGAAAACTACCCAGCAACTGGCTGGCTTCCATTGTCTCGGGCACGAAAGAGGGAGGCAGCAGCGCCTCGGTGAAATGCATGCCGGAAGGCAGCCGGTTGAGGGTGCGCGCGTCGAGCAGCCCGACCACTTCGTCCGGCGTTTCGCCGATGACCGGGGCGCGCACGAACTGCTTTTTCAGCAGCAGGGCGCGCACTTCATCGTTGGACATTTCATCCTCGATGAAAGTCACGTCGACCCGCGGCGTCATGTATTGCCGCACGGTCTGACGGCTGAGCTGGAGCACCTCGGCCAGCACTTCGGCCTCCTGCAGACTGAATCCGCCTTCTTCCTCGCGCATCCAGACCATCGTTTCGGTCTCGCCCGCATCGAGCGGAGGACGCGCCTGGGCCGACCACGGGAACAGTCTCCCCGCCACGGCGGAAACCGCGGGTTGCACACGGTCGAAAAACGGACCGAAGTAACGCAGGAGGATCCCGCCGGCGCGCAGGAGCGGGAATTCCCAGACCCGCGGACGCCGTGCCGTGACGATCGGGGGAATGACTTCGAGCAAGGCGGCCGATCCGACCAGCGCCGCGGCCCAGGCCCAGACGGGCCACCCGGTTTGCGCGGCCAGTCCGACCGAGGCGAGCCACAGCGCCCACCATCCGAGGGCGCGAAGCAGGCCGCCCGTCACCATGAAAAGCGTGAAGAGACAATCCCGCGGGTGGGCGAAATCCGCCGCGAGTTTCTCCAACCGCGGCAGGCGCGGCCATTCGTTCATCCGCGCCCGCGGCGTCCGCCAAAGCACGGCCTCCAGCGCGGAAACAAACGCCGCGGATCCGACGAGGAGGAGGCCGACGGCCAGCCAGATCACCCAGGGAACTTCCATGAAAAGGTCGAATACTAGCGGGCAGCGCGGAACGCGCCAGCACGATGCGCACCCGGGCTACTGGCGGCTGCGCGGCTCGATGACCGTGCGCTTGGGCGGTTTGCCCCAGAGCATCAGCGAGGGCGTGTCGCGCAGGTTCTCGCTGAGGATGCGGAAATTGGCCGCGCTGGATTGGAAGTCGCGGACGATGCTGCCGACCGCCTTCTCGTTGAGCAGCGGACTGTCCTCTAGACGATCGACCAACCCCTGCATCTCGCCGGCCGCCGCCGTCACGGTCTTCATCATGGTGCGACCATCCTCGCCCAATTGCTCGACCGGCAACTCGGCGACCTTCTGCCGCATTTCGTCGGTCAGCTTCTGCAGGTTGGCACTGGCCTCGGAAAGGTTCATCTCGTCGAGATTGCTCTGCAGCTTGTTCAGCGCCGTGTTGAAATTCTGCATCACGGTGTTGAGTTCCTTCAGCGTGTCGCCGACATCGAGCGAACCGAAGCTTTCCATGATGCGGTTGACCGAATCGAGCATGCTCGTCAGGGTGCCCGGCGCGGACGGGATGTAGTGCGCGCGCGGCGTCCACCAGATTTTCAGCGGCGGCGCGCGGCCGGGTTGCGGGACGTAGTTCAGCTCGGCGAAGTTCAACCCGGTGATGCCCTGCGGTTGCAGCATGACGCGCAAACCCTGCTGGACCGCCTCGTCGATGATCGGCTCGAGGTCGTCGGTGAACATCCCGCGGAAAAGTTTCCGGTCGATTTCCATCTCGAGAAAGACATAGTCGTTGCGCCCGGTGCGGTCCGGTTCGGGTCCGTATTCGTTGAAAACAAAATCGATGCGCGAAATGCGCCCGATCTGCACGCCGCGGAATTTGACCGGCGAACCGATATCGACGCCCTGCACGGTGCCGTCCACGTAGGTCTCGAGGTAAATCTTCGGACGCATCATGCGGTCGGCTCCGAGATAAACCAGCGCGGCAGCGAGCAGCAGGAAGGCTGCGATGACGAAGAGCCCGATCTTGAAGTAGTTGGGTTGGCCGGTCATGGCGTCAGGCGGCGCGCTCCTTCCCGTGACGGAAAAAAGCCCGCACGTAGTCGTTGGTCGGACGGTCGCGCAATTCCCTCGGATCACCCTCCGCCACGATCCCCCCGCCGTCCAGCATGATCACGCGGTCGGCGATGGCGAGGATGCTGGACAATTCGTGGCTGGCGATGACGAAGGTGATCCCGAGATTGCGGGAGAGCGAGCGGATGAGATCGTCGAGTTCCGCAGAGGTCACCGGATCGAGACCGGACGAGGGTTCGTCGAGAAAAAGCAGGCCCGGATCGAGCGCCATGGCCCGGGCCACCGCAGCGCGCTTCTGCATGCCGCCGCTGATTTCCGAAGGCAGGTAGCCGCCGAAACCGCCGAGGCCGACCTGTTGCAATTTCCACCGCGAGAGGAGCAGGCGCGCGTCGGGCGGTAGTTGCGTCCATTCCTCGAGGGGCAGGGCCACATTGCTCTCCAGATTCATCGAACCGAAAAGCGCGCCGCCCTGATACATGACGCCGAACTCGCGCAGGATCTTTTCCCGCTCCGCCCCGCGGGCGCCGACGATGTCCCCGCCGCCGATGAGCACTTCCCCGGACATGGCGGGGTAAAGACCAATCATGTTTTTCAGCAGCGTGCTTTTGCCGGAACCGGATCCGCCGAGGATCATGAAGATTTCGCCGCGGCGCACGCGGAAGGAGATGTCGCGCAGAACCGGCTGGCCCGCGTAACCGGCGTTCAGTCCCTTCACCTCGACGATGTCGTCCGCGCCCATGTCAGAAATCGATATTGTAGTAGACCACAGCGAAAATGGCATCGAGCACCACGATGAGGAAAATGCCGGTGACCACGGACCGCGTGGTGGCATCGCCCACCGCGGCCGGACCCGCACCGGTGCGCAAGCCGCGCAGGCAACCGACCCCGGCCACCACGGCACCGAAGAAGAAGGATTTGATCAGGCCCGCCGCGATGTCCTGCAGCTTGAGCGCACCGGACAACTGGTTCATCAGCGTGGACAGCGGAAAATCGATCAGCATCATGACAACCAGCCCGCCCGCGATGCCCGCCGCCATGGAATAAACCGTGAGCAGCGGCGTGACCACGATGCCGGCCAGCACGCGCGGCACGGCGAGGAAACGGACGGGATTCAATCCCATGGTGGTCAGCGCGGCCACTTCCTCGTTCACCTTCATCGTGCCGATTTCCGCGGCGAAGGCCGAGCCGGTGCGTCCGGCCAGCACAATGGCCGTCATGATCGGGCCGAGTTCGCGCGTGATGGCCAAGGCGACAAGATTGACCACGAAAATGTCGACGCCGAACTGGCGCATGGGCATGGCGGCCTGGAAGGCGATGATCACGCCGGTGAGGAAACTGACCAGTCCGACGATGGGCAGCGCGTTGCTGCCCGCCTTCTCCACGATCTTCCACCACTCGCGGACCCGCAGGCGCCCCGGGTGGCGGACAAGGGAGAGGAGTCCGGTGCCGACCTCGCCGACAAATTCCGTTTCGGCCCGCCAGTCCCCGGCCTGCTCGGCCGCGACATAGCCCACATCACCGACCCAGCCGCCGTGCCCGCGGGCCGGCGCGGGGGAATCGCGGAGCTTGCCGCGATCGACAGCGTCATAAAGCTCGCGGAAACGGGGGGGCAGACCGAGGATTGTCATAGCACGGCCCCGCTCCCGCACCGTTTCCTCCAGCGAGGCAAGCAAGGCGAAACCGGCGCCACCGCAATACACGACCCCGTGGCAATCCACTTCGACCGCGCCGGCGGTCCGCGAGACCGCGCCGAGCGCCTCGTCCCAACAACCCGCCACCGTCCGGTCGTCCAGACGCCCGGTCAGGCTCAACCTGACGCCATTCTCCCCGCCTTCCACCCGGAGGATGGAAGGCTGCGCGGAGCGGTCACCGTCCATGGCACTGATGAATTTGCCACTGCCCGGGACCGGTCGCGAGAAGTTTCAAGCGGGTTCTTCCACCACCGGCGGCCGCGCCGCGAGGGCGAGGAAAGCACCGAGCAGGAGAATTCCGCCAGCCGCCATCTGCGTGACACTGAAAGTTTCGCCGAACATCTCCGCCGAAAGCAGCACGGTGCCGAGCGGACAAAGCAGCAGGGCGGATTGCGCGGGCGCGGCACCGAGTTCGCGGATGCCGACATAATAAAGCCAGTGCCCCACCCCGATGGACAGCACGCCGGAACCGAAGAGGACAAAGTTGGTCCACGCATCGACGCGCAGGATCGATGACGCATCGCCGAAGAGCAGCATGAGGGGCAGGAGGAACAGCGCGGTGAAAAAACCGATCGCCCCGAAACCGAGGGTCGGTCCGGTGTGCACGGTGAATTTTTTGACCAGCACGCCGTAAACAGCCCAACCCGTCGCGGCGGAGAGCGCCAGCCACAGTCCGTTGGACGGCAACGCGCCGAGCCCGGTGCCGGGCGTCCAGACCAGGCCGGCCACCCCGGCCAAGGCCAGCACGGTGCCGAGTTGGAATTTCACGCTGCGGGCAATCCAACGTTCATCGGCGAAAAAAATCACGACGAGAACCGCGGTGATGATGACCGAAATGCGCCCGAGCAGGGCATAAACGCCGGGCAGGATGAGCACGACCGCCATGGTTTGCGCGATTTGGTGCACGACATTGGGCACGGCGGCCACGGCAGAGCCGAGCCATTCGGACCGCGTCAGCCGCAGCGGCGCGCGCCACGCCATCCACGCGAGGAAAGGCACCATGACGGCGAACCCCGCCACGTAGCGGTAGAAGTTCTGCGTCCACGCATCGAAGGGCCGGGCCAGCCAATATTGGAAAATCGGCGGCGTCGACCAGATGAGGACAGCGGCGAGCAGGGCCGACCGTCCGAGCCAGACCCGTCGGCGATCGCTCACCGTCCGGCGGCCTTGGACCCGCCCGGCTCGCGTCCTTCGTCGACCTCGATGAGATCGAACATCGTCCGGATATCCGTGCGGTCCGCCATTCCGAGTCCCTCGAGCCGGGTGCGCAGACGCTCCGAGTAGTGGTCGTTCCACCCGCATTTGCGCAGGTATTCGTTCCACATGAAAATCTCATCCTCGCTCGGACGCCGCCCGTTTTCGAAGCACCACTCGAGGACCTCGGCGTCCGACTTTCCGGCACGGGCCTGTTCGGCCAGCGCGTCGTAATCGACATGGAGAAAATCGCAGCAACGCAAATCGAACCCCGCGCCGAGGTTGGCTTGGTAGTCGTCGGGCAATTCGCCGCTCTGGTGCAGGCGGATTTTTTCGACCATGCGCGGAAAATAAACCAGTCCGCCTTCGCGGTCGTAGGGGCTGCGGGGAAAGCCATTGCTCATGGTCTCCATCCTGCCCGCGCGGCGGCGCGAAGTCCATCGCCATGCGACGGCGGAACGGCCATGATAGCCGACCGATGAGGCCCGGAGACGAATTGAACCTCGAGATCACCGACGTCGCCTACGGCGGCGCGGGCTTGGCGCGGCACGAGGGACGCGTCGTCTTCGTCCCTTTCACCATTCCCGGCGAAACGGTGCGCGCGCGCCTCGGCAAAGTGACCCGCAACTGGATGCAGGCCCGCGCGGTGGAAATCCTTTCCGCCTCGCCGGACCGCATCATGCCGCCCTGCCCGCTATTCATGCGCTGCGGTGGCTGCGCCTACCAGCACATCGCTTATCCGCGCCAGCTGGAGATCAAGACGCACCAAGTTGCCGAAGCCCTGCGCCGCATCGGCAAATTTCCCGACCCGCCGGTCGAACCGGCGCGCCCCTCGCCCCTCGCCTACGGCTATCGCAACCGCATCACCGTGCATGTCGCGCCGCCGCACATCGGATTCCACGGCACCGACCCGCGCGAAATCGTCGATGTGCGCGAATGCCTGCTGGCCGAGGACGCGGTCAACGCGGCCTTGGCAGCGCTGCGCGCGAAAAAGCGGCTCCGTCCGGGTCCCGCCACCCTGCGCGCCACCCGCGAGCACGGAGGATTCCGTCAGGTCAACGACGAAGCGGCGGAGGTGCTCGCCGCGGTGGTCACCGAGATGGCGGGAACAGGTGAAACGTTGCTCGACGCCTATTGCGGGGCCGGTTTCTTTGCCAAACGCTTATCCGCGCATTTCAAGCACATCGTGGGCGTCGATTGGGACGAACGGTCGACCGAGACGGCACGACGCGAGGCGACACCGGGCGAACTTTACCTCACGGGCGACGCCGGCGAACTGATGACACCATTGCTTGCCGAACGCCGGCCGTCCGTCGTGCTGCTCGATCCCCCCGCCCAAGGCGTGGCTCCCGCCGTCATTGACGCCCTGCTCGCTGATCCGGTGCCGCGTCTGGTCTACGTGTCATGCGACCCCGCCACGCTCTCGCGCGACTTGGCAAAGCTCTCCTCACGATATGACCTCCGCCGCGTCGTTCCGGTCGACATGTTCCCGCAGACCGCTTCGATTGAAACGGTGGCCTTGCTCGATGCGTGAAGCGCCGGCTTGCCAAGCAGCAGCCGAACGTTTTGCTTTTATCCCGATGAAAACTCCCTCCCTCTCCCTGCTTGCTGCGCTTGTGCTGACCTCGATGGCCGTAGCCGACGACTACCCGGTCTCGGTCGAACGCCTTCCCGCCCCGGTCAAGGAGTCGGTCGAGGAATACCTTCCCGGGGCGGAAATCGTCTCCGCTACGATGGACGAGGATGACGACCGCCGGGAACTCGAGATGCGGGTGGATTACCGTGGTCTTCTCTTGCGCGTGGAAACACGGACGGACGGAAGCATGCGCGAGATCGATCTCGATCGCGGCTATCGCGGGTTGGCCGCCCTGCTCGGACGCGAAGCATCCCTCGAAAGCATCGGGCCGGGTCGCCTTCCCTCCGATGTCCGCGCCGCCTTGATGGATTTCTTCCCCGAATCCGACATCGTGGCCGCCGCCGAAGGCCTGAACGACGGCGAAAAATTCTACCGCACCCGCCTGCGCCACCGCGCTTTGGTCCTACGAATCGACATCGACGAAAACGGCCGCCTGCTCGACATCGATACGGTCAGATAATACCGGACCCGAAAGATGTTTCGACCTGTCAGCGTCCGAGGCAAGGACACTGGAGGATGTGAGGTTGGAGCGGCTCTCTGTGAGCGTCGGTGCATTTGCGGCTTTTATCGAGGATTCGGAAATGTCGCAGCCGTTTGGTGTAGCCGCGCCACTCTGTGGCGCGTTGGGACAACTGATTCGCAGCACAGCCGGTAGACAGCCCAAAGTCCCGGAACCCGCGCGTGGGCGGGTGTGTGCTGGGAGTAACCGCGGTTACCATCCCGGCAAGGGGGAAAGGCACCGACGCTCATAGAGCACCGCTACACCTCGACGAAAACTTGTAGCGGCGGTCTATGACCGTCGTTGCCTGAAAACACTTCGAGTTAGTCGGGAGGCAAAGTGCCGCAGTTGCAAAAAATCTTGAACCGCTCCAAGCGGTGGGGACGCCGCTTCTGCTTTTTGCCTTCAACGGCATGGTTGCGTCCATAAACTTCGGGCGATCGGTATCAGTTCGTGCCGGCGCGGAGCGGAAGGATCAGGGCGTATTCGCCGGGCGAAAGGAGGGCCGGATCGACCGATACCGCGGCGGCGCGGGCGCGCTGGTTGTCCCCGCTCGCGGCGAGCACGGCGGCAATGACCGCGAGCTGGCCGGGCGGGAGACGGTCGGCAAACACCGTGATGTCGTCGAAAATGCCGAGCGCCTCGGCGGACCGGTTGTTTTCGAGGAGGTTCAAGGCATGGGTGATGCGGAAAGTGACATTGGCCGGCTCGGACGCGCAGGCCGCGGCGGTTTCCTCGAGGCTGACTTCCTCGTCGCCGGTCAGGGCCAGGTAGCGCACGTAGTCTTGCACCGCGGCGCTTTGCGGCGAGGCGGCGCGGGCGCGTTCGAGTGACGCGGTCAGCAGCGAGGTGCGTCCGCTCCGGCTGAAGCGGTCGCGGGCCACGCGAAAGACATAATCAGCCACGGCGGGATCACCGCAAAGTTCGGCCAGTTTTTCGTCCACCACATTCGCCGCGCCGAGCGCGTCGCCGCTCGGGATGATGAATTCGAGCCGGCGCGATTGGGCCGCCGCGGCCATCGCCTCGCGCAAAGCAGCCGCGCCGCCCTGCGGACCGCGTCCGCGCGCGTATTCGGCGCGGGCTTTGGCCGCGAGGCGCACATCCGCGTCGACATTGCCGCCCGCATCGACCGCGGCGAGGACAGCATCGAGATTCTCCATGGCGAAGAGCGCCTCGGTGCGCGCACCGAACGCGGCGGTGGATTCTCCCGCTTCCTGCACGGTGATGAGAGTGAGGGCTTCCTTCGGCAGGCCGGAACCGGTCAGCCAGAGCGCGTAGGCCGCGCGACGTTCGAGCGGGGCGGCATCGAAAAGCGGTCGCAATTGCCCGTGGATTTCCTGCGGTGTTTTTTGTCCGGACCGCACGAGCACGGCGGCGGCGGACAAGAGGGCGGGATTGTCGATATCGACTTTTTCCATCGCCGCGGCAGCCCAACGCCGGCGGTTCACAGGGGTGGTATTGACCTCGTTGAGCGCGAAAGCCAGGGCGTCCTTGCGCTGCGGCGTGTCGAGCAGACCGTCGATGATTTCCACCACCTCGGCCGAACCGGCCAGCGCTTCCGCACTCGGATTCCGGGCCGGGCCGAACTCGGGTCGATAACGTTGCACCAAGAGACGCGCCAAGGTGAGTTGCAGGGCCGGATCATCGGAGGCCGCCGCGGCGGCGCGCGCCTCGGCAATGGCGCGGTCGATGTCGCCCTGTCGCAGTTTGCGCGCGGTGCGCAATTCGCCGGCTTCCTTGGCTTTGCCCGCTTTCTCCAGCGCGTCGATCCCTTCGGCAAATTGCTCCTCGTTGCCGAAACGCGTGGCGATTTCGGCCCGCGTCTGGAGATCGTCCGCGGTGAGTTCCGATTTCAGCGAAAGTTTCTCGTAGTAATCCAGCGCAGTTGCGCGGCCCATCGCACCTTCGATCTGTCCGAGCACGCGCAGAACATCGGGTTCTTCCGGACGCAATTCCTTGGCCGAATTGATCTGCAGCCAGGCCATGCGGTAGTTGGCTTTTTCGAAATTGTCTTTCGCCTTGGCCGCGAGATCGCGCGCCCGCCAGGCGGTGAAAAAGTGGTAACCGACCGCGCCCAGCGCACAGAGAATGACGAGGGCCACGGCAATGATGGTCATCGACCGCAGGAGAAGCTGGCGGCGATGGCTTTTTATGGCCTTGGAGCTCACTGTTATGAATTCTTCTTCCGGGACCGCTTCAGGTAAAGATCGCCGGACAGTCGCCCGAAAGAAAAACGCCGTCCCGCGGACGGGACGGCGTTTGCGAGGAGGAAAGTGCTTCTTCCTTAGCGCGAGTAGAGTTCGACAACGAGTTGCTCGTTGACCACCGGGGCGATTTCCTCGCGGGTCGGGATGCGGCTGACGGTGCCGCTGAAGTTGTCGCGGTCCACCACGAGCCAATCGGGCACGGTGCGGATTTGGGTCGCTTCCATTTGACGGGCGGCCAAAGCGCGGGGCTTTGGCGAATCTTTGATCGAAACGACGTCACCGGGCTTCAAGTTCGCGGAGGCGATGTCGTTTTTGCGGCCGTTCACTTTGACATGTCCGTGGGCGACCATCTGGCGGGCGGCGGTGCGGGTGCGGGCGAAGCCGAGACGGTAGATGACGTTGTCCAAACGCGTCTCGAGAAGTTGCAGCAAAGTTTCGCCGGTGATGCCGCGGCGGGAGAGCGCGGTTTCGAAGTAGCGGCGGAACTGGCGCTCGAGCACGCCGTATTGGGCTTTGAGCTTCTGCTTCTCGAGTAGGGCCAGGCCGTATTCCGAGGTCTTGCGGCGCATGCCTTTTTGTCCGTGCATGCCGGGCGGATAGCTGCGGCGCTCGAAATGTTTGGGCGAGCCGACGAGGAAAACGCCGAAGCGGCGGCTCAGTTTGGTTTTGGGTCCGGTGTAACGTGCCATGGGAAAAGTTTACAGTGGTTCAGTATTCAGTTTTCAGCCGGAGCATTACACGCGGCGGGCTTTGGGGGGGCGGCAGCCGTTGTGGGGCACCGGGGTGACGTCTTTGATCACGGTGATTTCGAGGCCGATGGCCTGCAAAGCGCGGATGGCGGATTCGCGTCCGGCTCCGGGACCTTTGACGCGGACTTCGACTTCTTTAAGTCCGTGTCCCATGGCCTGACGGGCGGCATCCTGCGCGACGAGCTGGGCGGCGTAGGCCGTGCTTTTGCGCGAGCCTTTGAAGCCGACTTTGCCGGCGCTGGAGGCGCCGATGACGGCACCGCGCTGGTCGGTGATGCTGACCACGGTGTTGTTGAAGGTGGCTAACACGTGGGCGATGCCCTGCGTGACGTTTTTGCTGCCCTTGGCTTTGACCACTTTGGCCGGCGCGATCGGTGCGTCGAGCGAGAGGATGTCGTCGGCCGACGCGGGCGCGGCGGCTTCGGCCGCCTTGGCTTCGCCTTCTTTCTTCTTGGCGGTTTTGCCTTTGGCCGCTTTCGGCTTGGCCGCTTTTTTCTCCGCGGCGGGCTTGGCTTCGGCGGGTGCGCCTTCGGCCTTCACCTCGGCGGCAGCCTCTTCCTTGGCCTCGACGGCTTTGGTTTCAGGCGCCTCGGGATGGTGTTCCGCGGTCTCGTCTTTGCGGCGTGCGTCCTGCGATTCGCCGAGAGTTTCTTTCTTTTCGTCGCTCATACTTGGTGGGGCTTAGACTTTGCCGGCCTTGGCGTCGGGGTTCTTCTGCACGCCGACCGTCTTGCGCGGGCCCTTGCGGGTGCGGGCGTTGGTCGAGGTGCGTTGTCCGCGCACGGGCAATCCGCGGCGGTGGCGGATGCCGCGGTAGCAATTGATGGCCTGCAGGCGTTTGAGGTTGCCCTGCAGTTCGCGGCGGAGATCGCCTTCGATGAGGATGCCGTTATTGCCTATGACATGGACGATCTGCGAGATCTGCTCGGGCGTGAGGTCCTTGGCACGGGTGTTGGGGTCGATGGAAGCTTCGGCCAGGACGCGTTTGGCGACGGTCGGTCCGATGCCGTAGATATACGGCAGGGAGGCTTCGATGCGTTTGTTGGGCGGGATTTCCACCCCGAGGAGACGTGGCATGGCTTTGTTATCCTTGTCTTTGTTTGTGGCGGGGGTTCTTGCAAACAACGCGCACGACGTTGTTCCGCCGGATGATCCGGCAGCTTTCGCAAAGGCGTTTGACTGAAGCTCTGACTTTCATGGTTTGGTTCTTCTATTTCTTTCGGAAGGTGATGCGGCCTTTGCTCAAGTCATACGGGGACAACTCGATCATAACCTTGTCACCCGGCAAAATGCGAATGAAGTGCAGGCGCATTTTGCCCGAGATGTGCGCGAGAATGCGGTGTCCGTTGGGCAATTCCACCCGGAACATCGTATTCGGCAACAACTCGACAACCTTGCCTTCTACTTCAATAGCGTCTTTTTTCGCCA
>JBIKXZ010000054.1:0-12622 GCA_044355525.1 Chthoniobacterales bacterium | reverse complement strand
CCGAGGCGCCGGCCGCGGACGAGAACGCCCCCGCACCTTCCGCGGCGCCGGCCAATCCCAAAATCGGCGGCATCGAGATCCCCGTCTTCGATCCGGCCAACGATTCGGTCACCTGGAACGGGCAACTCTGGCAAGTGAACAACAACCGCGTCTTCCGCGCGCGTTTCGAGAAATACCTCAACGCTCCCGCCACCGAAGTCACCGCGCAGGCGGCCTACGACCGCGTCGTTGCGCAAATCATGGATCTCCTCGCCGCCGGCAAAATTTCCAATCGCAATCTCGACGAAGCCTTCAAACTTCTGCCCCAGGCCGCCTCGCACGAGGCCGATGCCAACCTCTGCGATGCCCTCGCCAACCAGGTCCTCGCCGCCTGGCAGGCCCAACGCCAAGTGGCGCGCCTTGCCTCAGCCAACCGCTCGCTCGAAGACGACCGCAAACGGCACGAGTGGAATACCCGCATCAGCCTGCAGGGATCCAAACTCGAAAACGCCCCCTCGGACGCCACCGCCGCGGCCGAATGGGCCAAGCAGCGCGAAATGGAAAGAAACGCGCGCCTGCAGCCGCACGCCCAGCGCCTGACCGAAGTTAACGCCCTGCTCAATGCCAACCGCGCCAAAAGCGAACTCTCCGGACTGCAGGCCCGCATCGAATTCCAGACTCTCCTCGTCCAGCTCTTCCTGCAGCGCCGTTTCCGCCACGTGCTCATCGGCACGCGTTTCTACCGCAGCATTTTCGACGACGGCGACAACCAGCTCCGCCTCGGCGAGGAAACCAAATCGGTTTTCGCCAAATTGTCCGACATCCCCCCGACCGTGACCTCGCTCGACGCCCTCGCCAACGAGGCCATCCGCGATGTCAAAGAAAGCGTCCAAGCGGTCAAATTCCTCCTCGAGAAGGACGAACTCCAGAGCGCCTCGCAGCGCCTCGGCGAGGCCTTTGCCATCGGGGAACATCTTCCGGAGATCCACCAATTCCCGCGCGACGACCGCCAGCGCATCCTCGAATTCACCCGTCGCGCCAACCAGCTGCTCAGCGCGCTCGAGGTCAAGGACTACACGCGCGCCGAGCAGCTCGTCACCGAACTGCAGGAGACGGCCAAGGACTTCGATCCGTCCCAGCCGCTCACCGCCGTGCAAACCGCCCGCAATGTCTCGCGCATGCACCTCGCCCGTGCGCGCAATGCCGCGCTGAGCGGCGATGCCGAGACACTCGAACGCGAACTGCGCGCCGCGACCGAAATCTGGCCGAACAACCCCGACCTCGCCAACGTGTCCGGACAAATCTTCGAGCAGACCGACGTCCAGCAACAGGCCCTGCTCGAACTCGACCGCCTCATGGAACAGGGCGACCACCGCGCCATTTTCAAACAGAACGCCAAGTTCATCGCCGCCGCCGCGCTCCACCCCGACCGTCAGGAAAAGCTGGGCGTCATCCTCGAACAAATGACCGAAATCGAAGGCGCTTTGCAGCGGGCCCGCGAAATCCAGGAACGCGGCGACGCCGCCGGCGCATGGGAAAGCATCCAAATCGCGTCCGTCAAATACCCCGAGGACACCGAAATCAACCGCCTCCGCGCCGACCTGGCCAGCGGCGGAGCCGCGACCTTTGTCCAGTCGCTGAGCAAAGGCGACGACCGCGAAGCCCGCGGCGAATACGGCGCGGCCCTCGCTTGGTATCTCGACGCCCACCGTCAATACCCTCCGAGCAAGTTCGCTCAGGAGAAAATCGAGGCCATCTCGGCCCGCATCCTGCCCGGATCCTCACCCTCTACCCCTTGATGGCGATGGAAATGGCGCGTTAATAGCGTTTGCGCGCCGCAAAGCAGCGCGGTAAACTATTATTTGAGCGGTCGAGCGCGCCGCCGATCCCATGCTCAGCTCCGCCCGATCCACCGGCTTTGACCAACCGGACGCCACCGCCGCACGGCGCACGGTTGAGATTACCACCGAGCCTCGGGCCGGCGGCGGCGCCATCCTGCGCAACATTGCCCGGCAGCCTTGGTTCACCAGTCTGTGCCTTTTCCTCGCCGACTTGGCGCTGGTCAGCGGCGCTTATCTCCTGAGCCGCGCCATCCGGGTCAACCAAGCCCTCGACATGTCGCCCGCCTACCTCGTGCAGGTCGGTGTGTTCTTCGCCTGCATCCTCGTTTCCGTGGCGCTGATCGGCGGATACAAAGCGCGCCGCACCTTCCAAGTCTTCCACTTCTCCGCGGAATTCCTCCTCGCCGTCGTTCTCGGCGCCGCCGCCGGCGCCTTCATCCTTTACGTCTTTTTCTCCGCCGGCGACTTCTACACCGCGCAAAGCCGCGTCGTGCTCGCTTATACCGCCATCGGTTATGCCATTCCGGCCCTCGCCCTGCGCATGCTGGCCGCCGCCGTCTGGACCCGGCGCGCCCGCCGCGTGCCCTACCTCGCCATCGGCACACCGGCGGAACTCGCCGCTTTCGAGCATTACTGCGACCGCATGGATTTCCACAATCCGGTTGTGCTGGCCGACCTCGACCTGCGGGTCGTCGGAGAGTTGATGGACGACCAAGCCCGCGCCCTCCAAGTCTCCCCCCGCACCGTGTTGCAGGAAGCCGCACGCACGGAGCCCGTGGAAAATCTCCACGGCGCCGCGCGGCGCGCCCAGGACTTCGAAGGCATCGTCCTGACCGATGCGACGGAAAACTATCCGACGCCCCTCCTCGAAAAACTCGCCCGCCTCCATTTCCTCCGTATCCCCGTCTACAGCGAGGAAACTTTCTTCAGCGAAATCTGGCGCAAGGAATCGGTCCACCGCCTCGACCACTCGTGGGCCATCCGCCAGAACTTCCAACTCGCGCGCCACTCCGCCTACCGTTACCTCAAAGCAGCCGCCGACTACGCCCTCGCCATCCTGCTCCTTCCCATCGCCATCCCGCTCATGACCATCGTGGCCCTCGCCGTGATCGTCGACAGCGGATTCCCCGTCTTTTACCGGCAGGAACGCGTGGGCCGCGGCGAAAAGCGCTTCACCCTGCTCAAGTTCCGCACCATGCATGTGCGCGAGCACGAGGACGATCCCTACACGCGCGACAAGGACAACCGCATCACCCGGGTCGGACGCTTCCTGCGCCTCGTCCGCCTCGACGAACTTCCCCAAATCTTCAACGTCCTGCAGGGCGACATGAGCTTGGTCGGACCGCGCGCCGAATGGTCGCGCATCGTCGCCGACTACGAGACAAAAATCCCCAGCTACCACCTCCGCCACCTGGTCAAACCCGGCATCACCGGCTGGGCCCAAGTCAACTACCGCTACGGCTCCGGCCTGGACGACGCCATCGAAAAGCTCCGCTACGATCTTTATTACATAAAGAATTACTCCCTCGTCCTCGACATCGAGATCCTCCTCAAGACCATCCTCAAAGTCTGTTCGTTCGGCGGAAAATAGGCCGAGGCTTCCTCTGAAATTTCCAATCTGAAATCTTTGATGCCGTAGGCGGTCCGCGCGCCTTTCTCCGTGCCCTCCGCGCCCTCTGCGGTTAGGTTTTCCCGCTCCCGCGCATGACGCTTCTCCGCAATCTCTGGCCTTGGCTCGCCGCCGCCTTGAGCGGACTTCTCCTCGTCCTCTCCTTCGCCCCCTTCGACCAAGCCTGGCTCGTCTGGATCGCCCTCGCCCCGCTCCTCGCCGCCATCTGGTTCGGTCCCGTCCACCCGCGCTACCCGCTCCTGCGCAAAGCCGAACTCGGCTACCTCACCGGACTCGTCTACTTCCTCGGCTCCCTCTCGTGGCTGACCACCGTGACCACCCTTGGCTGGTTCATGCTCTGCCTCTACCTTGCCCTCTACCCCGCGGTCTGGGCCGGCGTCGTCTTTCTCATCGCCACCCCGCGCGAAGACCCGTTTTCCTTCCGCTCGGTCTGGCTCAGCTCGTGGCGCAACCTCGCCACCGGACTCCTCGCCGCCGCCGCATGGGTCGGACTGGAGTTCCTGCGCGGACACGTCTTCACCGGCTTCGGCTGGAACGCGCTCGGCATCGCCCTGCACGAAAATGTCCCGCTCATCCAGCTCTCCTCCCTGACCGGCGTGGGCGGACTCTCCTTTCTCACCGTCCTGTCCGCCGCCATCGCCGTGGCCACCGTGCGCCGGCTCATGATCGAGGCCCGTGGGGGAAAAATCCGCGCGCACTTCGATTTCACCCTGACCATCGCTCTCATCGTCGCCGCCTTCGGCTACGGCCTCCGCCAATTCGGCGATCCCGGCGAAGCCATCAGCCTCCGCGTGGCCGCCGTCCAACCATCCATCCCGCAGGACGAAAAATGGAACCCCGCCTTCGAGCAGCGTATTCATGACACACTCGCGCGCCTGACCGACAGCGCCATCGCCATGGAGCCGCAACTCCTTCTCTGGCCCGAAGCCGCCACCCCGCGCGGATTTTTCGAGGACCCGGTGGCCAACAAATTCGTCAAGGAATACGCCGACAAGGGCGACTACGGTCTCATGCTCGGCACCCTCATTCTCAGCCACGAGGCCGACTACAACGCCGCCGTCTTTCTCACCGGATCGGAGCCCGAACCGCAGGTCTACCCCAAGACGCACCTCGTCATGTTCGGCGAATACGTTCCCCTGCGCGAAAGCTTCCCGCTCTTCGCCATCGTGGTCGGCGACCTCGTGCCGGCCGACTTCGACGCGGGTGAAGGTCCCGTCATTTTCCACCTGCCGGACCCGCACGTGGCCATGGCCCCGCTCATCTGCTTCGAGGACACCCTCGGCTATCTCGGACGCGCCGGGGCCAATGCCGGGGCGCAGCTTTTCGTCAACCTGACCAATGACGGCTGGTTCAAACGCAGCGCCGGATCCCGCCAACACGCCGCCCACGCCGTTTTCCGCAGCGCCGAGACCCGCCGCCCGATGATCCGCTGCGCCAACACCGGAGTGACCTGCGTCATCGACCACCTCGGACGCGTGGTTCAGACCTTCGAATCCCCGGACGGCGACACTTTCGGCGAAGGCGTCATGCTGGCCGAGGTCAGGATTCCCAAAAACCCGCCCGTCACCTTCTACATGAAATACGGAGACGTCTTTTCCGCCGCCTGCCTCCTTGTCACCTTTACCGCCCTCGGCGCCGTCCTCGTGCGTCGGCGCACCGCGGTTGCCTAACCGCCCGGGGCGGGTTAGGTTCGGTTTGTCATGAAACGTCTACCCAAAGCGGGGGATCTTTCCGGATCGTTGCTCGTCGCACATCCCATGATGGCGGACCCGAATTTCCGTCACACCATCCTCTATCTTTCCCACCACAGCGCCGACGACGGAGCCCTCGGCTTCATCATCAACCGTCCGCTCGGACAGAATGCCGGCGAACTCGAAGTGAACGACGCGCTCGAGCACATCGCCCACGTTCCCCTCTATGAAGGCGGGCCCGTCCACCGCAACCAGATCATCGTTGCCACGCTCGAATGGGACCCCGCCGCGGACGCCTGCAAGTTCGAGCCGATGGAAAAACCCGAAGGCGAATTCGCCCTGCCCTCCGGTCTCGATGACAAACTCCGCGTTTTCCTAGGTTACGCCGGTTGGTCGAAGAACCAACTCGAACGCGAAATCGCCCTCAACTCCTGGATCGTCATCAAGCCGCACCCCGAACTCCTCCGCGCCGACGCCGACGACCAAACTTGGCACCGCATCATGTGCGGCCTCGGCCCCATGTATCGCGTCCTCGCCGACGCCCCCGAAGATCCCGCGCAAAACTGACTTTTCTGAGCCGAGCATGAGCGAGACGGCCGCAGGCCAATCTGAAATTTCAAATTTGAGCCGAGCTCCAGCGAGACAGCCCCAAGGCAAATCTCACACCAGGCCCACCCCCTTCGCCCACAAAGTCTACACCGCTCTTCGCAAAGTTCCCGCCGGTAAAGTCATCACCTACGCCGCCCTCGGACGCCGCATCGGCTGCCATGCTCCGCGCGCCATCGGCCAAGCCCTCCGCGCCAATCCCTTCGCCCCCGAAGTTCCGTGCCACCGCGTCATCTCCTCCGACCTCACCCCCGGCGGATTCCAAGGACGCCGCTCCGGCCCCACCCTCGCGAAAAAACTCCGACTCTTGGCCGCAGAAGGCGTCACCTTCAAACAGGGTCGCCTCGCCGACCGCTCACGCCTCATCGATTGACCCGGCATGGACGGCTGGCCTCTCCGAGCCGTAAGCTCTGCGAGCAGGAGGCCAGCCGTCCGCACCATCACAACCACGCAGCGAGTTTGATCCGCAAAGTTTCCCGCGCGCGAAACAGCAAACTCTTCACCGCCGGAACGGTCGTGCCCAGCACTACGGCGATCTCCTCGTATGGCATCTCCTCGTAGCGGCGCAAAATCATTGCCATGCGCTGCTCCTGCGGCAACTCGGCTAGCGCCGCATCGATGGCCCGCGCCAGTTCACCGGCCGAAGCTTCGGAGGCTGGAGAGACTCCGCCGGAAGCTTCACGCGCCGGTTCCTCTACCGCAGACTGATAGAAAACTACACCGCGCCGCGCCCGCCCGCGGCGTTCGTTGAGCACGAGTCGCCGCACAATTGAAAACATCCACGTGGCGAACTTAGCCGTCGGCTCATAACGTCCGCGCGCCTGCCAGATGCGCAGGTAAACTTTCTGGGCCAGATCCTCGGCGCCCTCGATGCCGCCGAGCATTTTCACGGTGGTCCCATAGACACGGTCCTCCGTCGCCTCGACCAATTCGCGGAAGGCCCCCTCATCATCCCCTCGGGCCCGCATCATGAGAGCGACCAGACGGGCATCGTCATCCGCCCGGGGCCCGACTTCTCCGAATCCTTCCTCTTTTTGCTCTGTTTCGCGCGTCACCGGTTGGCCTGGAATCTCCGGATTGAAACCCCGGCCGCGACGAATCGTTGCTCGAATTCCGTCGGCGGCCAGGCCGGCGGCAACTCCCAAGCGGAGATCCGCCAACCGCCTTCCCGGAAGACATCTTCCGCCCACGCGGCGTATTCCGCGGAATCCGAGGCGAAGAAAAAGATACCGTCCGAAGTCAGACGCGAAACAAGGAGCGTGACTAATTCCGGCTGCACCAAGCGCCTCACCGCATGCCGCCGCTTCGGCCAAGGGTCGCTGAAGAGCAAATAGACGCGCGCGATGGATGCGGAAGGCAAATCAGACAGGATCTCCATGACTTCGCCATGAACAACGCGGGCGTTGCCCATGTTTTCCGCGCGACGGCGCGCTTGGCGCACGCGGTAGCCCTTTTTTTCGATACCGAGCACATTCCAATCCGGCCGCGCTGCGGACAGTCCCGAAAGAAACACGCCGTTGCCGCAGCCGAGATCGAGAACAAGCGCTTGCCGGGCAACAAAACCAGCTTCCGCCAAAACATCGCGGGGCCGCTCTTTTTCAACCGGCATGACGGCCGGCATGGAAATCAGGCCGCGTCCTTCTCCTGCTTGCGGCGCAGGAGCGGCGGCTTGCGGCCTTCGACCACCGCGCGGTTGATCGTCACTTCCTCGATATCCTCGCGGCTCGGCACGTCGAACATCACATCGAGCATGATTTTTTCCATCATGGACCGCAGCGCGCGCGCCCCGGTGCCTTTGGAAACCGCCCGTTCGGCGAGCGCACGGAGACCGTCCTTCGTGATATTGAGATCAACCCCCTCCATGGACATCAGCTTGGCGTATTGCTTGACCATGGCGTTCCTCGGCTCGGTCAAAATGGTGACCAGTTCGTCCTCGGTAAGCTGGTCCAGGGCGGTGGCCACGGGCAAACGTCCGACAAACTCCGGAATGAGGCCGAAGGAAAGCAAATCCTCGGGCTCGACCTGATGAATCGTCGCAGTCGATGCGGCCACAGGCTCCCTGCCCTCGACAGCGGTGCGCGCATGGAAGCCGAGCACACGGTTGCCCAAGCGGCGCTGGATAATCTTTTCCAGTCCGACAAACGCACCGCCGCAAATGAAAAGGATCTTGTCCGTGTTGACCTGGATGTATTCCTGCTGCGGATGCTTGCGTCCGCCCTGCGGAGGAACATTGCACGTCGTGCCCTCGAGAATTTTCAACAAGGCCTGCTGCACACCCTCGCCCGAGACGTCGCGCGTGATGCTCACGTTGTCGGTCTTGCGTCCGATCTTGTCGATTTCGTCGATGTAAACGATCCCGATCTCGGCGCGCTTCACGTCGTAATCGGAGGCCTGCAGGAGACGCAGGACAATGTTTTCCACGTCCTCGCCCACATAGCCCGCTTCGGTCAGCGTGGTGGCGTCGGCGATGCAGAAAGGCACATCAAGAATGCGCGCTAGCGTGCGGGCGAGCAGCGTTTTGCCCGAACCGGTCGGACCGATAAGCAGGATGTTGCTCTTCTCGAGTTCCACATCCTCACTGCCCGGCAGGGCGATTTCGCGCGAGGACGCCTGATGGAGAATGCGCTTGTAGTGGTTGTGCACCGCGACGGAGAGGGTCTTTTTGGCCAACTCCTGACCGATAACGAACTGATTGAGCTCGGCCATGATCTCGGCCGGCTTGGGCACACGCACGCCGCTGCCGCCCTTCTTTTTCGACTCCTCTTTGAGTTCCTTGTCGAGGATGCCTTTGCAAAGGCTGACGCAGCTGTCGCAGATGTAGACGCCGGGGCCGGCGATGAGTTTGCGCACCTCGCTGTGGCTCTTCCCGCAGAAGGAGCACATGGTGAGGTTGGTCGCGCGGGCCATGGGATCAGGCGGGCACCGCCCCGGGGATTTCCTTGCGGGATTTCACCACTTCGTCGACCAAGCCGTATTCCTTGGCCTCTTCGGCGCTCATGTAATAGTCGCGGTCGGCATCCTTGTGCACCTGCTCAACCGGCTTGCCGGTGTGCTGCGCGATGATCGACTCGAGCCGACGCTTGAGCTTGAACATGAACTCGACTTGCCGCTCGACGTCGCTGGCTTGACCCTGCGCGCCGCCGCTCACCTGGTGGATCATGATGTCCGAGTTGGGGAGTGCGTAGCGCTTGCCCTTGGTTCCGGCGCAAAGCAGCACCGCCCCCATGCTCGCCGCCATGCCCATGCAATAGGTGTTCACGTCGCAGGTGACGAACTGCATCGTGTCATAAATGGCCAATCCCGCCGTGACCGAACCGCCCGGCGAATTGATGTAAATATGCATGTCCTTCTTGGCGTCTTCCATTTGCAGGAAGAGCATCTGGGCGATGACCAGATTGGCGATGTGGTCATCGATCGGCGTGCCGATGAAAATGATGCGGTCTTTCAGCAGCCGCGAATAAATGTCGTAACTACGCTCCCCCCGGCCCGTCTGCTCGACGACCATGGGAACGAGGATGGAATTGCGCGGCGCGGCCGGACCGGATGTGACAAGGTGACTCATAAATAAGGAGCCGCGGCAACCGGCGTCAGGCCTTGGCCTCGGCTTTTTTCACCTTAACTTTGGAAGCGAGGAAATCAAGGGCCTTGTCCCTGACCACTTCCCCTTCCACCGAGCCGAGCGCCTCGCGCTTGACCAGCTGCTTGACCAGCTTGTCCATCGGCATATTGAGCCGCTGGGCCATGCGCGCGATGTGCTCGGCCAGTTCCTCGCGCGAAGCCTCGATCTTCTGCTCGCGCGCCAACCGCGTAAGGATGAAGTCCGCCTTCACGCGGAATTGCGCGCCCATCTGCGCATGCTGGAAAATTTCGTCCTTCTTGCTGAGCAAATCCTCGTCGCTCAAACCGCGCATCTGCTCGGCTTCGACAATCTCGCGGACCACGCGGCGGGCTTCGCCCATGACCATCGAGGCGGGGACTTCGAATTCAACGGTCTTGACCAGGTGCTCGACGGCCGCGGCGCGCTTCTTGCGCTCGGTCTGCTCGACCGCCGTGGCTTCGAGCCGCTCGCGGAAGGCCTGGCGCAACTCCTCGGCCGAACGGCCGGCAATTTTCTGCGCCACTTCATCGGTCAACTCGGGAAGTTGCTTGGCCTTGATCCCTTTGAGCTTGGCCTTGTGCGTGATCTTTTTGCCGCGCAGCGACTGGACGCCGAAATCCTCCGGCACCGTGACTTCAACCGTGCGTTCGTCGCCCTCCTTGGCTCCGACCAGGCCCGCACAGAATCCCGGCCACATGCTTTCCTCCTCCATGATGACCCACAGTCCCTCGCCGCCTTTCATTGTCGACGGCGCCTCGGGGCAAACCTCCGCAAGCGGCTGGCCTTCGACTGCGGCGTCGTAATCGAGCACCGCATAGTCGCCCATCTGCAGCGCGCGGTCTTTGATGTCGGTGAATTCCGCCATACGCTCGAGCAACACGTTGATGTTGCCGCTGACATGTTCGTCAGTGACCGTTTCCTCGAGCACCTCGACGCCGAGCGCCTCGACGTCGGGCGTCTTGAATTCGGGCTCCAGAGTCAGCTTGACCGAAAGATCCAGATCCTGCTCGCCGACTTCGCCGTGCTGGAGGTCGAAGGCGTTGAGCACGGTCAGGTTGTTGTCCTTGGCCGCCTGATTGACCGCTTCGCGCAGCAGGTCCTTCACCGCGTCTTCGGCGATGGACTCCTTGTATTTGCGGGCCACCACGGCGATGGGGGCCTTGCCCGGACGGAACCCCGGGAGCTTGGCGCCCTTCTGGTATTCGGCGGCGAGTTTTTCGATTTTCTTCTTCACCGTCCCCGCGGGAACGGTGGCGCGCAGGGTGGCGAGGCAATTGGGCTGTTTTTCGACAAGGACTTCCATGGTGTGCAAAAAGGTCGGTCAGACTAACGGTCGCGTGGACCGCGGACAAACAGAATCAGGGCTTCCGGCGGTCGGGGTGCCCGAACCAGCTGTTTTCTTCCCGGTCGCCGTATTGCTCCTCGAAGACCCGCACCGCGTCGTCGATCGACCCCTGCGCCGCGCACCACTTCTGCACGTCGGGGAAATCGGTGGCCACATGGCAGTTCTTGCAGTCCTCGCAGAAACGGATCGGACACCAGAACGACTCCACATTGCGCAGCATCTCACTGCCCAGCGCCCACACGCCGGTCATCCAGTCGCAATACCAGCACCAGACGAGGTCGTGGCCGACCAAACCGTCGAACTTGTGACGAGAGAGGTTGATCCATTCGGACGTCCTGTAGCGCGGCATCTTGGCCATCCAAGCCATCGGCGGGTAAAAAAGAATCTCCGCCGCCCGCACGAGAAAAAAGACCACCACCGCCGGCACGGTGAGGAGCAACGCGATTTCATTGCGCACCCAACCGAGTTTCTTCGCATGCGCCCCCTCGAGAGTGCGTCCGCCTTTGCCGCGCAGAACGCGATCCAAAGCACAGAACGCATGCAGAAAAACAAACTGCGCGAGCAGCGCCGCCGCCACGCCCCACCACCCACCGAGCCAGTAACCCGCCACCCACGGGACCCAGATGAAATAGCTCACCACCGCATCGAGCGACGGAGCGAAGGTCAGGCGCGGGAACACGGCATAAAGCAAACGAAAAGCCACCGCACCGACCGCGAGGCCGGCGAAAACACTGCTGGAAACGGCAAGAAACGACATTCCGCCTGTCTCGCACGGGCCGCCACGCGCTCCAAACTATTTCCGCAGCAAGCGCAAAACCTCGTCGAGCATCGCCCCGTGCGCCTGCACGCGCGCGGTGAGGGAAAACTCGGACGGCGTTTCGAAGGTCAGACTCCTCAGCGTGTGCCCGAAGCGCAGACAAAACGCCTCCGGATGCTCCGGCATCGTGTCGCGGGTCACGCTGCGGCGAATGAGTCCACCGCGCGCGGCGTGGCCTTCGATTTTTTTGCGCGGCTCGACCGGCACATGGTGCGCCGCGGCGGCGAGCAGCTTCTCGCCCCAGAACGGTTTGCCGCCCTTGATTTCGTAAAGATAAACGCCATGCGCGTCGAAATCCTCGTGCAGCATGACCGCCGCATCGAAGGTTCTTCCGCGGATGATTTTCTTTTGCGCCGCGATGACGGCGATATCGCGCCGGTGGTAGCCGCGATTGAGATCGCGCCCGCGCGCATCGTGACGGTCGTTGTGCTGCAATCCCCATGGATTGAGACACGGGAAAATGAGCACATTGCATTTCTTGAGCGCTTTCGCCCGTCTTTCGCACCACGTGATCAGTCCCTCGGTCGCCGCCGGCTCGTCGCCATGGATGCCGGCGGACAGGTAAAGACTCGGGCCGGAGCGCGGCGGCGATTCGACGACGTAGACCGGAAATCCGTCCGCCTGCGCGAACTTGCGCATGCGCCACCCTTCGCGTTTGGCCAAGGCGCGCCAGCGTTTGACCAGCCACGCGTAGTCATGGGCCCGCAGGTGCGCGGCGTTTTCAGTTTGCTTTGCCACGAATCGTGGATATCGAAAAACCCGACATGAACAAAAGAACCATCCTCCTCGCCGCTTTCACCCTCGCCATCGCCGCGCTCCCCGCGCAAAGTGAAGAATCCATGAAAGACATCCGCATCATCGTCAAAACCGACAAGGGCGACATCGAAGGCGTCCTCTACCCCGGCAAAGCCCCCGTTACCGTGGCCAACTTCCTCAACCTGGCCAAACGCGGCTACTACGACGGCCTCAAATTCCACCGCGTCATCCCCGATTTCATGGTCCAAGGCGGCGACCCCACCGGCACCGGCAGCGGCGGACCGGGCTATCGCTTCGAGGACGAATGCACACCCGAGCTGAAACACGACAAGCCCGGCATCTTCTCCATGGCCAACGCC
>JBIKXZ010000204.1:0-4153 GCA_044355525.1 Chthoniobacterales bacterium | reverse complement strand
GCACAAGTGGGAATAGAACCATGCGTCATAACCGCTGAAGGCCGGATGGTTGCCCGAAGCGGTCGGCACGGGCTCGCCACCAAGGTCAGCGTGGTCGGCCCGGCCGTGGCGGTCATCGGCATTGCGCTGATCGCCGGAAGCATGACCGCCCAAAACGTGGCCTTGATCCGCGAAAATGCCGTCGTCCTGACGGTGGCGACCTTTCTCCTGCATGCGACGGGATTTGCGCTTGGCTACTGGATTGTCCGGCTGTTGCGGTATTCCAAGATCGATGCCCGCACGATCTCCATCGAGGTGGGCATGCAGAATTCGGGTTTGGCCATGGTTCTGGCCCAGCAGCATTTTTCGGCCGCCACCGCCGCCCCGGCCGCGTTCGCCAGCATCCTGCACACCGTGCTCGGCAGCGCCCTCGCCATGTTCTGGCGCTTCCGAAAAACCGCAATGCAACCAACGATAAACTCAGATGATCACTGATCACCCAAAAAGATTCCGCTTGGGGTGAAAACGTTGTTGCGCGCGAGCATGTAGCCGCACGCGTGAGCGTGTGGAGTGGTCGGGAGCGCCCTCCCGTCCAAAATCTCACGATTTCGGCTACAGCTACCAGCCGCACGCCGCTGATGATGCCGGCAAAATAACTGGACCTACCGCACCGCAACGGCATCGGCGTTCCACGCACGCACCCGCACCGTATCCGGCAACTTCGTCCCCTCCGCCAGTTCATAGGCGACGAGTCGTTCTTCGCCCGGCCGGAGAGAAAAGCTATTGTCGTCGAGGAAGTCGGCGTAGCCGTCGGGGAAATTCTCGATCAAGACATTAAAGGCCACGCGGTCGCCCGTATTCCGGATGCTCAGGACGTTTTTCCCGCCCTCGGAGCGGGCGACGGCTGCGAGGTTCGTTCGCGGCAGGCTCTTGAGCCGGTTGGGCGGAACATTCGCGTAGGCTTCGTAAGCCCCCTTGATCACCTCGGGCGTGAATTTGCCTGCATCCAGTTTCTCCACTTCTCGAACCGCGGCGGTTTTCTGCCGGTAATTATACCAATACCACTGGTCCGAGATCAGCTTGCCCTGGTTATCACGCAAAGCCACGGCCAGAAGGAAAGGTTTGGAGACAGCGGGGTTGATCACGGTCTCCACCGCGCCCAACTCGCGCCGTTCATCCGGCCCCAAAGGCCCGAAATTGAAGTCCTTCGTCCACACCTCGTTCAAGTCGGAACCGTAAACCGTGGCCGTGACTTTGCCGCCGCGCATCGTCTCGCTTGTGTCGTTGGCGACATGCAGGGCGGCTTGGAATTTTTCGCCGTCGGCCCAATCGAACTTCGGCGCGACGGCGAACGCGATGCGCGGCTTGAGGGTTTGCCTGGCGCGGTAATAGGCGAGCTTGGGACTGCCGTAATAGTCGACCACGGCCCACGAATGGCCGGGGAAGAGCTCGGAGAACGCGTAGAAAGTGAAACCGGTTTTGTCCTCTCCGGAACGCGACCGCTGCCCCTCCGCCGCAAAGCGCAGCCAATCGCCCTGCGCCATTTGCGAATACTCAATGTAAGCGGGCCAGTCCTTGACCGGCCCGTAGTCCGCGTAGCGCAGGACCTTGAGCGGGTCGCGGCTGCTGAATTGATGCATGGCCTGGACGAGGGCCTTGCGGCTGTCATCCATGGGCCAGCGCTCCAGCTCATCCGGGGCCAGAAACTTCAGGGAACTCGAGAGGTTGGGCATGCTGGGAATGCCGTATTCTCCCAGGAAAGGGGCGTGGAAGCGGTGATAGTATTCCATGGGTTGGCCGGGTTGTTGGCCGGCGCCGTGGAACACGGTCCAAGGGTGCGAACTGCCTCCCCAGGGGCTCGTCCGGTGAAACGGACGGCTGGGGTCGAGCTGGCGACAACGACGCCCGACGAGGAAGAGCCCCTCGTCGTTGGAGTTGGGCTCCTTCTTGACGTTTTCGTTCCCGCCTCCCCACATGACGAGCGATGGGTGGTTCCGGAGACGTTTGACCACCTTGTCGACTTGGTCATCCACCATGTGGGGGTCGGTGCCGGGGAAGTCCGGCGGACCCCAGCAGAAGGGAAACTCCTGATAGACCATGATGCCCTTCTCGTCGCATTTGTCGTAGAAGGCGTCCGTCTCAATGATGCCGCCTCCCCAAGCGCGAAGGAATTGCACGCCGGCGCGCCTCGCCAATTCGAGCATTCTTTCATATTTGGCGGGATCGCATTCCAACATGGGATCGCTCCAACACCAGTTCGCGCCCTTGATGAACATGGGCCGGCCGTTGACGACAAACTGCCAGCGGTAATGGTATTCGGGCAGCGCGCCTTTGGCCGGGAGCATCTCAATCGTCCGGATGCCGAACCGCGTCTGGCGGGTGGCCCCAGCCTCGCCTTGTTCGGGTCCCCCGGCCACGCGGGGGGTGAGTTGCAGATAGTAAAGATTCTGCGCGCCGTAGTTCATCGGCCACCACGGGCGGGCCTCCGGCAGGACGAGCTTGGTTTTCCAGCGGCTCTTGCCCGGCCAGGCCCGCACCAGATTGCGAAACGCGGTCGGCGACGAATCGGTGAAGTTCGCTCCCTTGACCAGCCCATCCACTTCAACCTCGACGGGTTCATCCGTCCCATTGATCACCGCGTATTCCACCTCCAACTCCGCCTGGTCCCCGTCGATTTTTCGTGTGACCACGAAAGGCTCGGTCACCTCCAACGCAGGCAAAGCCTCCAGGGTCACGTCCCGCCAGATCCCCATCGAGATCAGGTGCCCGTAATGCCAACCCCACCCCGCGGCGCCTTTGAGCCGGCCCGACCAATGGTTCGGGGCCCGGTCGACCCGCACCACCAGCAGATTGGGTTTGCCGAAGTTGAGCAGCTTGGAAACCTCCCGGGTCGGGCCGCCGAACATCCCGGCGTGGTAGCCCAAGGGGGATCCGTTCAAATAGACCGAACCCGCGTAATCGATCCCGTCGAAGTGCAAGCGCACCGGCCGGCCTTTCCATGCTTCCGGCACGACGAACTCCCGGGCGAAATACCAGTCCTGCTGCTCGATGCGCGTGTGCCGATACGACCAAGGCGAATTCTTCGGCTGCCCGAACTTCTCCAGTTCATCGATCGTGTTGCTTCCGATAAGCGGATCCGGGATCTCCCCCAGCTTGAGCAGGGCAGCCTGCACCGTCGTGGGCACCGTGACTTTGAACCAGCCACTCCGGTCAAAACCCGGCTTGTGCCAGCCTGCCACCACGCCGGCACTGTCCGTCGCCTGTTGACCGAGCGACTCGTCGGTGCGGGGCTTGGATCCCTTCATGCGCCACTCCCCGGCCAGCGAGATCCGCTCCGGCTCCACCGCCGGGAGCACATTGTCCAGTGGCTTGGCTTGAACAAGAGTCACCGGCAGCCGGGCATCCCGTTCGACCGCAGCATCCCCCACCAGCGAAGATTTTTCGAACAGCTCGTCCTGCACATCATCGAGGAAACGGGCTTCGAGCGGGCGCGTGGCGCGGTCGGTCATCTGCGCGGTTTTCGCGGGGCCGGTCCCTTCCTTCGCGGCCGAGGTCAGCACACCGTTCTCCGATATCTCGTCGAAGGAAAGCAGCCAGAGCGTGCCGGCCGAGGGGACCGCCGGTGTTTTGGGGACGTCGGCGCGGGCCGCAGCATCTCCTCGCGGCCGGTGAATGTGGACCTCATCCATCAGCCCGTCGAAGCCCAACAACGGTATCATATCGGGCCATGACGGATCTTTCCGCGAGCCCAAGGGGACATGTCCCAAAACAAGAGGTGTATCATCGAAACGCAGCCGGCTCGGGTGCTCACGTTTGGTCACCAACTCTCCGTCCACGAAAAGCGACACGCTTTTCTCGTCGAAGCGCACCGAAGCAAAATGCCATTGCCCGTCCGCCACAGGCTTGGAAAGGCCGATGGTTTTGTCGGTGAAAATTTGCGGGATATAGAGACTCAGCCTCCCCTCGCCCGGGGTGGAGAAAAGCTCCCAATGCATCTCGTTCACGCCGAAGCGGTGCTTGGGCCCCTTCGCCATGAGAATGTTGTGGGCCTCGGCGCTATCCAGCTTGAACCAGCAATCGAAGGCGATGGGAAACTCGTTCATTTCCGACGGCAAGGGAACGACCACACTTCGGAGGTCTTTCAGCTCAATCGCCTGGCCGAACTTGCCATCGG
>JBIKXZ010000203.1:0-4165 GCA_044355525.1 Chthoniobacterales bacterium | reverse complement strand
CTTCAGGGGCAGCCAGTTCGTCCAGCTTGGGAAAAAATTTGCCATCCAATTAACGCGAAACCCGCTTCAGTGGGCGCGGATCGGATGAGCGTATTATTAACGCTGCTAATGGCAACACTGATTTCTCTCTGACAAAAATTGTGAATTCCGACCCGCTTTGTGCTTAAAGTGGCCGTATGCATCGGTCTACCCACGCGCGACTCGCCGCTGCGGTCATATTGATCGCGAGTTGCCTATTTCATATTGACCTTGTCTCGGCTCGCACGCCCCCGCAGAAAGTCCTTCCCACCGTCACGCTCCGCATCGGCACGGTCACGGTCGAGGCCGAGGTAGCCGACGAAATCGATGAGAGGACCTTCGGGCTGATGGGCCGCGAGGAATTGGTCGATGGCAAAGGCATGCTTTTCGTCTTCCGCGAGCCGCAAGCCATGGGCTTTTGGATGCGCGACACCCTCGTCCCGCTTTCCATCGCCTACATCAATGCGGCGGGCGTCATCCGCGAGATCCACGACATGCAACCCCTCGACGAAACCCCCGCCCGCAGCACCTTCCGCGATCTGCTTTATGCCCTCGAAGTCCCGCAGGGCTGGTTCCACAAAAACAAAATCCTCCCCGGCGACCGCATCACCGGCCTCCCTTCGCCCGACACCGCGCAGCCGGATTGAGCTTAGCCGGCTCCTTGCCACGCCTCGGCGGACGCATAACATCGGCTCTCCATGTCTTCACGCCCGGAAACACCGACCACCGCCGAGCTTTACGCGCAATATGTCATACCGACCTACGCCCGCTTCCCGCTGGCGCTGGTTCGCGGCGAAGGCGCGCGTGTCTGGGACGAAAACGATCGCTGTTATCTCGATTTCACCTCCGGCATCGCGGTCAACTCGCTCGGCCACGCGCATCCGGCCATCCGCGAAGCCATTGCGGCCCAAGCCGGCACGCTGGTCCACACTTCGAATCTCTACCTAACGCGTCCGCAGGCGGAGTTGGCCCGGCGTCTCGCCGGCTATGTCGGCACGGCGGGCAAAATCTTTTTCTGCAACAGCGGCGCCGAGGCCAACGAGGGACTCTACAAACTGGCGCGCAAGCACGGTGCACCGCACGGACGCCACGAGATCATCACTCTCGACAACTCCTTCCACGGACGCACGCTCGGAGGCATCGCGGCCACGGGTCAGCTCAAGGTGAAGCTGGGGTTCGGTCGGCCCGTCGACGGATTCATCAACGTCCCCGCGCGTCTCGACTGCGTGCAGAACGCGGTGAACGGCAAAACCGCCGCCATCATGGTCGAACCGATCCAAGGCGAAGGCGGGGTGCGTCCGCTTCCCGCCGAATTTCTGCGCGCCCTGCGCGCGTTGTGCGACGAGCACGGCTTGCTCCTGCTCTATGACGAAGTGCAGTGCGGTCTCGGACGCACCGGGCACTGGTGCGGATGGCACGCCGCGGGCGCGGAGGACGCGGTGCCCGATGCGGTCAGCTGGGCCAAGGGCATCGGCGGCGGATTCCCGCTCGGCGCGTTCTGGGTGCGCGAAGCTTTCGCCGATCTGCTCGGACCGGGCAGTCACGGCACGACCTACGGCGGATCTCCCTTGGCCTGCGCCGCGTCGAATGCGGTGTTCGACACCATCGAGAAAGAAAATCTTCTGGCCAATGCGCGCGAACGCGGCGCTCAACTGCGCAAGGCGGCGGAGAAATTGCCGCTTGTCCGCGAAGTGCGCGGCGCCGGCTTGCTCCTCGGTGTCGAAGTGGAGGACTTCGCGCCGCATGAAGGCGAGGAAGGCACGCCGGCCCTGCGTCTCACGAAGCGGTTGATGTCCGCGGGCCTGCTGGTCGTGCCCGCCGGCGAGCAGACCATCCGTTTACTGCCCCCACTCAACGTCACTGCCGCCGAGTGCACGGAAGCCATTGAACTCCTGGGGCGCGTTCTCTCTGCAGCTGAAAGTAGAAGCGGCGGGGACGCCGCTTCTACTTTATTTACCGCGGCGCGTGGTTGCGGATAAACTGACGCCTTTCCTCATGAAACACCTGCTCAGCATCGAGTCCCTCGACGCGGCTACGATCCACGAGATCCTCGCCAGCGCCGCCGAGATGAAGCACCAGCGCGGACCGCATCCCGAGGCGCCGCTGGCCGGCGAGTGCTGGGCGCTCATGTTCTCGAAATCCTCGACCCGCACGCGTTTGAGTTTCGAGGTGGGCATCCGCGAGCTGGGCGGACAACCGATTTTTCTCGCGGCCAACGACATCCAGCTCGGCCGCGGCGAACCCATCCGCGACACGGCGCGGGTCATGGGCCGCATGGTGCACGGCGCGGTCATCCGCACCTACGCGCAGACCGATGTCGAAGAATTCGCCGCACTGAGCGGACTCCGCACGATCAACGCCCTGACCGACGAGGAGCATCCCTGCCAGATTCTGAGCGATCTGTTCACCATCACGGAGAAGCGCGGCTCGCTCGACGGACTGACCGTCACTTTCATCGGCGACGGCGACTGCAATGTGGCGCGCTCCTGGATCTGGGCCGCGGCCACGCTCGGATTCGCCCTGCGCATCGCCGCCCCTTCCAAATTCCAACCGCCCGCCGAACTCGTGCAGCGCGCCGGCGGCGACATCACGGTGACGACCGATGTCCTCGGTGCCAGCACCGGGGCCGATGTGCTCTACACCGATGTGTGGATCAGCATGGGCAAGGAAGACGAAGCCGCGTTCCGACTCGCCCAATTCAGCGGCTACCAGATCAACCGCGCCACCGTCGAGGCGGCCGGCGGCGCGCCGCTCGTCATGCACTGCCTGCCCGCCTACCGCGGCAAGGAAATCACCGACGATGTTTTCGAAGCCAACGCGCAAACCATTTTCGACCAAGCAGAAAACCGACTGCACGCGCAGAAAGCGGTGCTGACGCTGCTGGAAAAATAAGCGCCGCCGCCCGCGGCGTTCACCAGCCGATCGGGTGCCAGGCGGTCTTGAATTCGATCGTGTCGAGGATCCACTGCGGACGGTCGGCCGCGCGCCAATCGCCGACGGGCACCGTGTGGCGGGCGTAGCGTTTCAAATTCGTGGCCGTGCCTTCATGCAATGTCTTGTCGAGCGCCGCATCGTCGCATCCGTTGACGATCGCATTCACATCCATGTGCGTCGCGGCGGTCGGGGCGATGTCGGCGCGCAATCCCGACAGAATATTGACCACGCCGCCGGGGAGATCGCTGGTGGCGAGGATTTCGCCGAAAGTCAGGGCGGGCAGCGGATATTTTTCGGACGTCACGACGATGCACGTGTTGCCGGTGAGGATGGTCGCCGCGACCAAGTGCACCAGCGCGACGAAGGACGGCGTGTCCGGACAAAAGATGACCACCACACCGGTGCCTTCCGGGTAGGTGAAATTGAAATGCGGTGAGGACACCGGATTCACCGATCCGAAAACGGCGGTGAATTTGTCGGTCCACCCCGCGTAGTGCACGAGGAGTTCGACCGCATCGGCCACTTCGCGGCGCGCGGCCGCGGCGGTGCATCCCGTGCTGCGCACGATCTCGCGTTCCATTTCCTCGGCCCGCATCTCGAGCATCTCGGCCGCGCGGTAAAGGATCTGGCCTTTCAGATACGCGCCCGCTCCGCTCCATTTGCCGAACGCCTTGCGCGCGGCGACCACCGCATCGCGGAAATCCTTGCGCGATCCGCGGCAAATCTGCGCCAGCGTGGTCTTGCCGTCCGGGGAGAGCGCGGGGACGACCTTGCCGCTTTCCGAGCGGATAAAGGCGCCCCCGACATACATTTTGTAGGTTTTGAGGACTTGCAGGCGGCCGTTTCTTGCCGCGGCGGGGGTCGTTGCCATAGACTTTTCCTTCTATCCGATGAGCTTGCAAAAGGACGAGACAATATTCGTGGCCGGACACCGCGGCATGGTGGGCAGCGCCATTGATGGCAAGCTGCGCCAAGACGGTTTTACCCAGGTGCTCGGACGCACCCGCGCCGAACTCGACCTGCTCGACCGCGCTGCGGTGCGAGCCTTCTTTGAAAAAGAGCGTCCGTCGATCGTCATCGACGCCGCCGCCAAAGTCGGCGGCATCTTGGCCAACAACGAGCAGCCCGTCGAATTCCTCCTGCAGAATCTCACCATCCAGAACAATCTCATCGAAGCCGCGGCCGAATTCGGCACGCGCAAGCTCCTCTTCCT
>JBIKXZ010000235.1:0-3386 GCA_044355525.1 Chthoniobacterales bacterium | reverse complement strand
GTGGCTGGCGGGGTGGAGGCAACCGACCTCGTCAGCATGCTCGGCATCGACGAGGCCAAAGCCGCCGAAATCGTCGAGCGGGCCAAAGGCCTCGAAGCCGGGAAGTCCGAACCGGCTGCGGCCGCAGTGTCCGCCGCCGAATAAGCACCGGAATTTTTACGCATGCCCGCCAAAGCGCCAGCGACCAAGAAGCCCGCCGCGAAGAAACCCGCGGCCAAGGCGAAGCCTGCGGTCGTGGCCAAACCGGCGGACGAAGCCAAGCCCGCGAAGCCGAAGCCCGCGCCGAAACCGCCGACCGAGGTCGTTTCGCTGATCGACGAGAAGCCGAAAAAGAAAGCGGCCGAGGAGCCGATAGAGCCCGCGCCTGTCGCCGCGGCCGAGCCCGTAGCACCGGCCGAGCCTGAGGTCACCGAGGACGGCAAAAAAATCATCAACATCAAGCCGCCCATCGTGGTGAAGGACCTCGCCGCAGCGATGGGCATCAAGCCGTTCGTTGTCATCAAAGACCTGATGGAGGCGAACATCTTCGCCAACCTCAACCAGACGATCGAGCCGTCCGTCGCCGCTATCGTTTGCGAGAAGCACGGATTTGTTTTCGAAAAAGAAAAGCGCCAGGCCGGCGCCGGTGTGCACAAAGCTGAACCGGTCGTCGCGCCTCCTTCCGAACCGGAAGTCGAAGTGGCCAAGGAGGAACTCGAACCCCGTCCGCCGGTCATCACTTTCATGGGCCACGTCGACCATGGCAAAACCTCGCTCATGGACTTCATCCGCAAGGCCCGCGTCGCCGCGGGGGAGGCGGGCGGCATCACGCAGCACATCGGCGCGTATTCGGTCGAGCACGGCGGACACAAGATTACTTTCCTCGACACCCCGGGCCACGCCGCCTTCACCGCCATGCGTGCGCGCGGTGCCAATGTGACCGATATCGTTGTGCTCGTCGTCGCTGCGGATGACGGCATCATGCCGCAGACCGAGGAGGCGATCAGCCACGCCAAAGCCGCTGGAGTCACGATCATCGTCGCGGTGAACAAAACCGATTTGCCCGCGGCCAATGTTGACCGCGTGAAGCAGCAATTGCAGGAACACGACCTTTCGCCGGAGGATTGGGGGGGATCGACCATTGTCTGTCCGGTTTCCGCCACCAAGGGCGTCGGCATCGATCACCTTCTCGAGATGATGGCGCTGCAGGCCGAGGTGCTCGAACTCAAAGCCAGCCCGAAGGTTCCGGCCCGCGCGACGATCATCGAGGCCGAGATGGAACCCGGGCGCGGTCCGACCGCCACCGTTATCGTCAAAATGGGCACCCTGAAGGTCGGCCAGCCGTTCCTCTGCGGTTTGCAGTGGGGCAAAATCAAATCTCTGATCAACGACCTCGGCAAACCGGTCAAAGAAGTCGCCCCCGGCATGCCGGTGAAAATCCTCGGCTTCGACGGATTGCCCAAGGCGGGCGACGAGTTGATGGTCATGGACTCCGAACGCTCCGCGCGCACGCTCAGCGAAGAGCGGCAGGAGGATCAGCGCAAAGAGAAGCTCGCCGCGCCGCAGCGGGCTACTCTCGAAAGTCTTTTCGACAACTTGGCCGCCGACCAACGCAAGGTGCTGCGGGTCGTGCTCAAGGCCGACGTGCAGGGTTCGCTGGAAGCACTCGTGCAGGCGCTTGGCGAGATCAAAGCCAAGCAGATCGACCTCGACGTCATCCACGCCGCCGTCGGCCCGATCAGCGAATCGGACATCCTGTTGGCCACCGCTTCGGATGCCATCGTGGTCGGCTTCGGGGTCAAAACGGAGAACAGCGCGGCCACCGCGGCCAAGCGCGAAACCGTGCAGATCAAACTTTATTCCATCATTTACGAGCTCATCGATCAGATCAAAGAAGCCATGGCCGGCATGCTCGATCCGGAATTGCGCGAGAACATCATCGGCCACGCCGAGGTGCGTCAGGTGTTCGACCTGACCAAGGGCATGGTGGCCGGATGCATGGTGACCGACGGACGTATCCTGCGCACCGCGCGGGCCCGAGTCCTGCGCCGCAAACAGCCGATCTACGACGGCGGCATTTCGACGCTGCGCCGCTTCAAAGATGACGTGAAGGAAGTGCGCAACGGATTCGAGTGCGGTATCAAGCTCGGCGATTACGACGAATACGAAGTCGGCGACATCATCGAGGCCTACACGCTCGAAAAAGTCGCCCAGAAACTCGAGTAGTGACGGTTGGCGGGGCTTTCTCCCTCAACCCTCATCTCTCAACTTTCAACTCATCAGCAATGAAAAACCGTCTGGTCCGTGTTGCCGAGATCCTCAAGCGCGAATTGAGCACGGTTATCCTGCGCGAGGTGCCGTCGGACGGGGCGCTCATCACGGTCAACTCGGTTGATGTCTCCCCGGATCTGCGCAATGCGGCGGTGTTCGTCGGGGTGATGGGAACGGCCGCGCAGCAGAAGTCGGCTCTCGAACGTCTCGAGCACAGCCGCCGTGTGCTGCAGGCGGAGGTAGCCAAGCGGGTCGTGCTCAAGTTCACTCCGCATTTGCACTTCAAATTGGATGCATCGATCGAGCGCGGTTCGCGCGTGCTCGATATCCTCGACGAGCTCGACGCGACAGGGGAGGCTGGAACGGAATGAGTCAGGGGCTCGACGCAACTTTTGCCCAGATCAAGCATACGCTCGATGCGGCGACACGTATCCTTGTGGCTAGTCACGTGCGCCCCGATGCCGACGCCTACGGTTCTTCCATTGCCATGGCGCTGCACCTCAAAGCGCTGGGCAAGGACGTCACGGTCTGGAACGAGGAGGGCATGACCGAGAAGTTCCGCTACCTGCCGGAAAGCTCGCTGGTGGAACTGCCACCCGCGCACGAAAAGCACGATTTCGATGTCTTCCTCGCGCTGGACACCTCGACCAAGGAACGCCTCGGCCGCGTGCTCAAAGCGACCGGCAACGTGACCACGTGGCTCAATATCGACCATCACGTGAGCAACCACCGCTACGGTGATCTCAACTATATCGACGACACATCACCGGCCACCGGGCAGATCCTTTACGATTATTTCACCGAGACCGGCGCCGTGGTCACGCCGGCCATGGCGGAGAACCTTTACGCGGCCATTTCGACCGACACCGGTTCGTTCCAATACGACAAAACCTCGCCGCACACCTTCCGGCTCATCGCCGAGCTGGTCGAAAAGGGAGTCAATGTTCCGGAAATTTCGCGCAAAATGTATGACAGCTATCCGCGCCGCCGGCTCGAGTTGCTCAAGGCGCTGCTCAATTCGGCGCGCTTCGATTGCGACGACCGTGTGGCCAGTTTCAGCTTGTCGCTCGAGACCGCGAAAAATCTCGCCGTCCTTCCGGAGGACAATGAGGGCCTCATCGACCATCTTCGCGCCG
>JBIKXZ010000202.1:0-4181 GCA_044355525.1 Chthoniobacterales bacterium | reverse complement strand
TTGGAGTTACTCTCGACAGGCTGGAGCAACCTCGCCCCTGCGCGCCGCGCGCTCTATCACGCCGCAGCTTCCGCCCGGGAAGACGGCATGGTCGCGGGATGCGGCCCCGGAGAGCTGATCTATCTCGCAACTTACGCAGCACAGTGGGTCAATTCGTGTTTGCGTTGTGCCGAACTGGAAGGCAGCACGGAACTGCTCGTTGACCTCGAAGCCCCCGCGCGTCGCAATGTCGAGGCACTGCTCGCCTGCATCGAACCCGACGGAAAGCACCGCCTTCCTTGGGGATTCGTCGACTGGGGTTACGTTCCGGTCAAAGGAGAAATAGAAATCCCGGTGCTCGCGCACGTGGTTTCCGCGGTCGACACATGGGTGCGCTGGCAAAAACTCCTTGGGAGGACAGACACAGCCTCCTACACAAAACGGGCCGACCATCTGCGGGATGTCATCCGCCAAGCCGTCGCACGCAAAGCCCCGGGTTACCACGCCGCCGTGCTCGCCGAACGCATTGGGGCGATGGACCGGAATCTCGCCGTCGAAATCGCACTCGGACAATTACGCAGTTCCTTCCCTTGCAATCCCGACGGCAAGCGCCTGCGCGATCCGACCAAGGCCTCATCCGATGTGGCCACTCCCTATTTTACGAACTACTCCGTGGACTTGCTGCTGCGCGCAGGCAAGGTGGATGAGGCTGTCGATGTTTGGCGTCGGGCTTGGGGCTGGATGCTCGACCGCGGTGCCACGACTTGGTGGGAAGTCTTCGACGAGCGCTGGAGCAATTGTCACTACTGGGCCGGTGCCCCGACCTGGCAAATGACCCGTCGCATTCTCGGCGTCGACCCGACGCTGCATGAGGGTCGCCCGGCCATCCGGCTTGCCGTGCATCCCGGAAGCTTGCCACGCGCCGAGGGTCGCGTGGCCTTCCCCGGCGCCGGATGGGTCGACATCGCATGGCGCCGCGAGGGCGACTCGATCGTTTATCAAGTCAACTGCCCCGCGGAATGGGCACTACTGAAAGAGAATACGATAGTTTCCTGCGCGGCAGGCACGACCGAGTTCCGGCTATCTGCAACTGGCACCGCGTTTGTGCCCTGACGTTCCCTGGTCCTTAATCGGCAAGATAGCGGAACCGGAAGCGGCCAAGCGGGGCCGTGTCACCGTCGACGTAGAAGACGGTCAGATCGTCGGGCAGTTCGACATTGTCGACCCACTTGAAGTCGAATTGCACGGTCTCGCCAGTGAGCAGCAGTTGCTTTCTCGGCACCGCCATGTGCATCTCGTTCCCTTCCACGCGGAATTTCACATCGGCGGCAGGCAGCCAGTTCCATCCGCCATTGTTCTTTTCCAGCACCGCCCCGTCTTTGCCCGGCGGCACGCGGTTGACCACAAAGTCGTATCCGTTCCACGCGTGGTTCGTCATGTTGCCGGTGCGGATGAAGAGCATCATCCAATTCGGATCGGTGGACGGGCTGATCGGTTTTTCCGTCTGCACGTAGAAATAGATATTCTCGTCGTCGCGGCAGACTTTCATGACGAGGAGCCCGTTGCGTCCGGTGTCATTCGTGTAGCGCAGGCCTTCCTGCCCGCGCCACGTCGTGCCATTACCCTCGAATTCCGGCTGGGGCGTGGTGATGCGGGTCCTCGGTGCGCGCCCGAAACCGTCGTGATCACGCGCGGTCGTGTGGCCCACGATGCCGCGGTATTCGGGTCCGACATCTTTCCACTGGTCGAATGAACCCCCGACGTCGATTGCCTTGACCGCGGAGGCCTTGGGAATTTCCGGAACGCCCTTGAACCGTCGGATGTTGGCCACAGCCTGATAATAGAAATTGTCCCCGAAGCCGCCCTTCATCGGCTCGATGTCGCGGCTGAATTCCTCGTTGAATCCGTCGCATTGCACCCAAGGTGTCTGCATGGAATGGGTGAGACCGGCTATCCACTCGTTCCAGGCGGTGATCATGACGAATTTCGGATCGATCTTCAGTGCGTAGTCCCACTGTTCCTGGAAATTGAGTCCGCGCCGGATGGCATCGATGGATGGATCCTGCTTGCCCTTGTTGAAGCCTCGCCCCCTCGCCTTGCCGGTCCACGAGAGTTCCACTGCTCCGGTTTCCCAGTGCATGTTCTGCGTGGGGGATACATTGACCTGCTCGGGAACGGCGGGATCGTCGGTGAAGCCATAGGCCTGCGGATGGACCCCGAGCCAGTGCCAGGCATAGGGTGTGTTTTTGTAGGGCGGTGTGCCCGGCCAAAAAGCAGTGCGGACGGTGAAATGTTTTCGCACTTGCGGCATGGCTGCGTCCGGGTTGCAGAGGAGCAGTGGCTTGCCGTCCCAATGGAACCAGAGTTCGTTGAAGCGACCCGGAAGGTAGAATTTCTCGAGCAGCTGGCTCGCCACGTTACCCATGTCCGTGTTGAGCATGAAACAGACCTGCGGGGTGCGGCCGCCTTCCTTGCGTATTTGCAGGAGCACCGGCAGAAACTGGTTGAGGACATTCTCGTAGAGGTCGCCATTGGTTGCGTCGAGCACGAGCGTGTCGATACCGGCCGCGGCGAGAAGGTGCATATGGCGCCGGATGACCCACGGATCGGTCAGTTTGTAATAGCCGAAGAGCGGCTCGCCCCAGAACGCGTAATGCCATTGCTTGGGGCCGTTGTGGCGGAAAGTCGGGGTCGTCCGCATGTCGGGTTGCCCGGCAAGAATCTTGCTCACGTCATAAGGACCGTAGCTGTATTCTTCACCGGTCCACGGCAGATAGAAAATGCCAACAAAGCGGTCTTTTTTCGGAAGCCCGACCTCTGCGGTGAGCGGGAGTTCGCGGCCCAGAGCGTCCGTCGCAGGCCACGGGACTCCGGGATTGATGGACTCGCGGCCCGTGTCGGTGCCGCCGGGCGCCGCCCCTGCCGCCGACAAGGAGAACAAAAGGGCAACAACGGGAAGAAAGCGGGAATTCATCGCGCGGATTTTAAGGAAAGGCATTGGTGCGTCCTTGGATTGTCGGCCACAACTCTGGAGGAAAAGGCCAAGCAGCGGCAATCAACATAACAAAAAGTCGGCTTGCCCCGATACCTTCCGCCTACTCGGCATGGAAAGATAAGCTCAGGCCACCGCGGCAGCGCGTTCCTGCTTGGCAGTCGCGCGACCAAAAACGCCGGCAATGGCCTCGAGGTAGCCCATGCCGTTCGTCGTATCCGGCTCGATATAGCTGCCTTCGGTCCACTCGTTCCAAGCGTTGATGCTCATGAGATTCGGACCGGGGCGGCGACTGAGCCTCTCGCGGTAAATCTCGAGGGCGCGGCGGAAAGCGGCGGGCGTGTTCCCGCCAATGCAGTTGGAAAAAGTCGATTCCGGCAGCGGCTCCCAGATATCCGACTGCAGAGTGCGCGGCGAATTGTCCCAGCCCATGGTGATGTTCGGGAAATACGGAATGTCATACTCTTCTTCCATGCGGTTCCACGTCTGCAGATACTTTGTCAGCACTTCCTCGAAGGGAGTGAAGGGCGTCTTGTCCAACTCAGCATGATGGATCCACACGTAGCTCGTCACGCTGTCGAACCCGAGCGCCCCGACTAGTTGAGGCAGGTCCTTGATGATTGTTTCGCCCGGGAGCACCGGTTTGCCCCAGCACACAGCGTTGAAATGCAGGTCGGGAAATCCTGCCGCTCGCACCCGCTCACGGAACTCGTCGATCGCCTCGCGCGTGGCTTTCACCGAACCGTGGATCTCCACGAACTTCGACAGGTCATAGACGGAAAAGTAAGGAGCGCCATCAATCGTGAGATAAGAGGGATGACTGAAATACCGGTCGATGATGAGATCCGTGATGAATCGGAACATGCGCGGCGAGACCAGCCCGGGATACAACAACTCCTTGCCGAAGGTCCTGCCCATCGGGTGGATATTGATCCAGTCGTGGTTGGCCCACATGAGGGAAAATTCCAAGCGGTCGACATTGCTCGCCTTGAGAAATCCCTGCTCGAGACAGCGCTCAAGGAACGGTCCGTCTTCGTAGTGATACCAGTCAAAGATGAAGTGATCGATGCCATGGTTGGCCGCCGCATCGATCTTCTTTTCCATGACGAGCGGATCCGACTCGTCCTCATGTCCCCAGATGGGAACCTTCGGCTGTTCATGCCCGGGGAAACGCGGTCCGGCCTGCTTGACGAGTTGCCACTCCGTCCAC
>JBIKXZ010000201.1:0-4185 GCA_044355525.1 Chthoniobacterales bacterium | reverse complement strand
TGGCGCGCTCCTTGGTGCAGTCAGGATTATGAACAGTGAAGCGACAACCACTAGCAGCACCAGTTGGTTGCGGGGCAACCTGTCTCGGCCGGCTTTGCCGGAGCTCGGCTGTTGTTCCGGATGTTGTGGTCGCGATTGACGCATGTGGTTGTTTTAACGAGCCCGGTCAGACACAAGGGATGGGAGATCCGCTGTCGCAGGCGTGAGCCCCACGCATAGACACCGCCCCGGCCGGGGTTGAGGTGAAGGGCTTGCGGCCATAATCTTCGCCCAGTGTTGCGGAAACTCCTCATCGCTTTCCTCGTCCTCGCCCTGCTGGCCGGAGCGGGGATCGTCGGCGCGCGGCATTACTTGCCGGGGCTCCTTTCCGCTTGGGTAGCGGGGCCGGACTTCAACCGGATGCTGTCACAGGCAGTCTCGCATGCGCTCAAGGTGGAAGGGCAATTCGGTCCACTCGAGTTGCAGCCGGACGTCAGCGTGACCGCGGCAAGTTTCACGAGCAAAGGCTGGCCGGGTCAGGCCATCGGCTCGCTTGATGCCACGCGGGCCCGCGGGTGGTTCGATCCTTGGGGCGTCTTCCGGGGCGAGTGGCGCGTGCCTCGCATCGACATCGACCGCGCGGAGTTCCGGGTGGTCAATCCGGACAACAAGCTGAAGGCGCAGGACCCGGTGATTCCCCCCAAACCTTGGTATGCCTTCCTCATGCCCTCGCAATTCGTCTGCGGGTGGATCGAATGCCCGGACATGACCATCGATTTGCCCTTGGGGTCGCAAAATGTCCGGGGTGAAAACCTGCGCGTCGGCGCGACGATGATCGGGAAGAACTTCAAATACTTCGGCAAGGGCGGACGCGTTGTTTATCCCGATTATCCGACCATGGATGTCGACGCCATGGAGGTCTACGTGACGCGGGAGATGATCGACATCGGCTATCTTTACCTGCGCGAACCGCAGTCACCACGGAGCAACCTGCAATTGGCCATGCGGCTGGGTCAGCACGCGGACAAAAGCATCAAAGCCTCGGCCAAGATCGACCACCTCGATATCGTGCCCTTCCTTCCCGCGGATGTGGCCAGGATTCTGTCCGGAAAGTTGAGCGGCACGCTGGAATATGCGACCGACACTTCGGGAAAGGACATCACCGGCGGCGGCACGGTCTCGTTGGCCGATGGCGGATTGCAAGATTGGGACTATCTCGAGCGCCTCGCCGCCCGCTCGGGCGACCCCGCCCTCACAAAGCTGGCCATCAACGAGGCAGCCATCACCTACGCGCTCGAGGGCGATGTCATCCGGGTGAGCGATCTGGCGGTGCGCGCCGGTGACCGCATCAACCTCACCGGCCGCGGGTCCTGGCACACGCAAACATCCGCGGCGACGCTTGCCCTCGAAGTCAGCGGGGTTCCGCTCGGTGCCTACTTGCCACCGAACCTCGCCGGCAGCCTGCACGGGTCCATCGGCGGCACAGTGGAATGGTCGTGGCGCGGAACGGACATCGCCAAAGGCACGGGTGGCGGGACGCTGCAGTTGCAAGACGCGAAACTTTCCGGATTCCGTTTTCAAGCCTTCCTCGACCGCTTTTTCAAAAGTCGCGACTACGCGGAAATGAATCTGAGCCAAGCCGGATGTTCGTGGCGTCAGGACCACACGGGCCTTTATCTCGACAACGTGAACATCCTCGCCCCCGGGCAGGCGGGATTGCGCGGAGCGCTGCACATCGAGCCTGACGGCGCGCTTTCCGGAACCGTCCTCGCCGGATTGCCGGAGTCCGCCCTGAAGTGGTTGCCCGATGCGACCAAGACCGTCTTCGCCCGCAGCGAGGACGGACTCCACTGGTGTTCGATCAAGGTCTGGGGCACGGAAAAGAAACCCGAGACGGATTTCACCGCACAGGTGCTGCGTCAGCTGGAAAAACATCCCATCGCGCTGGCCGAACTGGCCGCAAGGGGCATCAGTTGGTGGCTCGGCGACATCCTCCACACCAAGGCGGCGGAGGAAGAGGGATAGGAAGACGGGAAAAGCTGTGACCCCCTTTCGAGGATGGCGCCGCTCCATTTTGCAGAGTCGGCAGCCTGTCCGCCCGTATGCGAATCCCCGCGGTCCGGCGCTACAATTCCCCTCCGCTTCCTTTGCCGTCTCTACAGTTCTCTTTCCCCTACTCCGCGGCAGGCGTCTGGAACCACTTGTCTTCCAGTTCGTCGCTCCATCCGGCGACCTGGAGCTTGAGCAGGGCGGCGTTGATCTCCTTGCGCAGCGGGCTGCCCAGCTGCAGGGCGAAACCGTAGTCCTGCAAATCGAAGGGGTCGCCGACGAGGCTGAATCCCGCGGCCGGATTTTGTGCAATGTAGTAGCGCAGGAGCGGACTGTCATAGACCACGCCTTTGACCTCGCCGGAACGCAAGGCCTCCGCCGCCGCGGTGACATCGGCGAATCCGACGGAGTCGAAACCGGAACGGCGGAGCAAAGTTTCCGCGGAACTGCCGCTGATCGTGCCGACGCGCGAGCCGCGCAGATCGTTCAGTCCCGAGACTTCGGCGGAGAGCGTATTGACCGTCATGGCCGAAGCCAGAGTCGCGGTGATGTACGATGTGAGACCGATGCCGCCGAGCATCCAGACCACGGCGACGAGGCGTCCGGCCACGCCGACCGGCGCTTTGTTTTCGCAACCGCCGCTGATCAGCGTGGCGATCGACCACCACGTCGATTCCCACACGCCGCGCACGTAGCCTTCGGGAAAACTCTCCGGGTTGATCTTGCGTTCGACGATCCAAAGGATGTGCGAAATGAGAAAGACGGCGAGGAGGAGGACGAGGACGACCTCGGCCACATTGCGGTTCCACAAAGCGCGGAAGGCGGAGAAAGCGCCGGCTTCGCCCTTGGAGCGGGCCATGACTTGCAGGCCGGATTTGAAGAACGGATGACTGAAGTCGAGGACAGCCTCGCGGTCCGGGGTAATGCTGATCGCTCCCACGCCGACATCGGCCGCACCCGTTTGCACCGCTTCGAGAAGTTCGGGAACGGTATCGACCACGCGGGTCTCGAAAGTAACTCCGGCGTCGGCAGCAACTTTCTTCCAAAGATCCACGGAGTAACCCATGAGCACACCGCCTTGCTCGAAAGCAAAGGGTTCAGCCGGTTTGACCACGACGCGCAACGGGGTCGGCGCGGTTTGGGCGGGAAGCGCGGCACTGCAGGCAAGAAGCAGTGCGAGGGAGAGGAGGTGCTTCTTCATGAAAGCTTGTCGGGGCGTTTGCGTGCCGCGAGCGCGGCCTGGCGGCGCGCTTCGAGGGTGTCACCGATTTCGGAGGCAAGCGCGGGATGTTTGTTGAGCAGATCGTCGATCGCCGTATCGGCAAAAACGAGCACCTTGAGATCGCCATCGGCCACCACGGAAATTTTCTCCGCGGCGCCCCCCGCGGTGAGGCTCTCGCCGAAGCACTCGCCCGGACCGAGTTCCCCGATCTGCACGGGGCCGCCCGAGGCGGCGTCAGCCATGAGGAGGGCGCGACCGGCGACGACGAGCGCGAATCCTTCGAAGGGACGACCCGGACCCTGGGCCGTCTCCCCATTAGCAAAGGAGACGATGGCGGGTTCGCCGTGCTCGAGGGCGGGCTTGAATCGCGGATGGTCGCGCAGCCAGTCGGCCGGGGTCGGCTCCGGCGGGCTGGGCGTCTCTCCCGGCCCGTATTCGAAGGCGGTGGGGAACGGAATGTTCAGTCCCTCGCGGCGGATGACATACCAAAGCCGGGTCATGACCGCATCGCGCACCTCGGGAAGATCGGCCTGCGATTCGACCGAGAAGATGAGGCGGTAATTGATGGAGAAGTCGGCGTATGCCACGGTGCGCACCAGCGGCGGAGGTTCCTCAAGCACGCCGGGCGTCGTGCGCAAGAGGCCGAGCATGACTTCCTTCACGCGGTTGGGCGGATCGTCATAGCTGAAACCCATCTCCACCACCTCGGTCCGCAACGGCGTGGGACGCGAAAGATTGGCGAAGGTTCCCTTGTAGAGTTCGACATTGGGAATGACCTGCAGTTCGCGCGTCGGCGTTTCGATATGCACGGCGCGCCAGTTGATTTCGATGACGCGTCCGCGCACGTCGCCCACTTGGATCCAATCGCCGACATTGAGCGGGCGCTCGGAGAGGAGCATGAGCCCGGAGACGATGTTGCCGAGCGGTTCCTGCAG
>JBIKXZ010000200.1:0-4222 GCA_044355525.1 Chthoniobacterales bacterium | reverse complement strand
TTCAGATTATGAGTGTTTCTATCTCGTTGATGTTCATACACTTATGTTCCTTATGATGTTGATTTGTGCCGATTTATTCCGCTCATCGGCGGGCGACCGTTTTGCCTGACCGGCACGAAAGGGAACGATTCGGCACATTAGTTGTCACCATTTGTCACCATACGGGAGAAGATTCCGACATATGAACCACTCTGTTTCTTGATGAAGTCCTCAATCCCGAGAAGCAGCGTTGATACGCTTCTCAAGATCCGCCAACACATCAAGCACTTCGCTCCACGCCAGCGGCTGGCGGAAAAACATCTCCTGCATCGAAGAATAATCGCGCGCGAGTTCAGAAACCCTTTCCTTGGGCGGCAAAAGACGAAACGTTCCTGGCACGGCTGTTTCGTATTTCGCCCAAGCTGCAGGAAAAAATACCGACTTGTGGGCAACAACTCGGGCGCGCAAATCATCGCGTTCCAAAGCTCCTGTTGCGCTCTCGCTCTTGGCCAAGGCCGCCACGTCGGCATAATGCCGCGAGTAGCGCTCGGGAACAGGCTTGTCCTGCGGACGATGCGCCTCGGCATGAAGAATCAATGCCTTCTCCCAGAAGGTTCGCTCGATATCCAAGACGGGGACATCGACGCCGACGTCCGGAAGCGTATCGGGAAACGCCTCCCCAACATAGGCCACCACGCGGCCTTCGCTCACAGGCCAGCGGTCTGAGCGTGCTCCGCATTCGATTTTCACGAGCTGGCGGACGTAAGAGCGGCCAGTAATCTCCGGGAACACGCTCGGATAATTAAAAAGGAGCGTTTGCTCATCCTTCGGGTCAACTTCAAGACTCCAGTCCTTCCTGCCCAGCGCTGCGGAAAACGACTGATGCAATGCGGGGCCTAACTCCTCTTGCACCTTTTTGGCGCACACCGCGGAGAGAGCCGTGAGCAGCTTGGTGCGCTGTGCGCGAGTCTGGGCCGCCTCGGGGTCACGGTCTCCGGTGAACCCCAGCCACTCGCGGCTCATCGAAATATCGATATCCTCGGAAAAGCGGTGAATAGCGCGCCAAACTTTGGCCAGCGAAGTTCCGCCCTTGAAAATGAAATGATCGCGCGCGCCGGGCAGCGCGAAGAGGTGTTGCAACGCAAAGCACACCCAGAAGTCCTTTTCGATCATGAAGTCCGGCAGAGGCTGCAACTGCTGCGAGGCACTGCTCCAAAGCTCGCGCCGTTCTTCGCGAGAAAGATTGACGATTTTATTCACGCGCTTTCATTCCGACGATTTGCTGCACGGCAGGCTCCATCCAGCGAGGCATCAATGGACACAAATCCGCGAGTTCCTTTTTGGCCTTTTTATCAAGCCTTCCACGCAGATGCGAAATACGCGCTGGAGTAACACCTCGGGCGCCAAGATAACGCAGGGCTTGGAAAACCAACCCGGCCGGGCGACCTCCCCCGAGGAGATTGCGAGGTGCCGCATGCCGAAACTCCACCCCGGTCTTGCCAATGCGCACTTTGCGCGGATTGCCACTGGTCACCACGACCCAACGGGAAGGCACTTGTTCGGAAAGACCCAGCAAGTTCGCCGCCGCGGCTCCGCTGAACTGCCACTCCGCGGCACTGCGCTCCATCAACTTCCGGATAGCCGCCAAGGTATCGGGACCCGTGGTTCCAACAATGGGGTGTGCGCGCGGCTTGAAATAAAGACCTCTCCGCGCGCGAGCCAACTCTCCCCGGGCCACCAAACGCCTCAAGGCCTGTCTCACGGCTTCTGGTTTTCCAAGCCCAGCGAAGTCAAAAGCCGTGAAGCTGGCAGAACGTGCACTGCCAGCCACACGCCGTATTACTTGCCTGTCTATCGGGATGGAGATTTGCCGCATGGGTTTGTCACAAATACTACATAGTTTTTGTGACACAGCAAGCCTCGTATTCAGGGCCTTTCCGGTTCCTTGACCGCACTGGAGAGCGCCATTTGACACCCGGCGGCAGGCATGGACACACCACTGCCTGAATCGGAACAAACCAGCACTCAAACTCCAAACGAACGCCTTTGGACCGCCAATGACTTGGCCCGCTACATCGGCTGCAGCGTGCGGGAGATCCGCAACCTGCGCTACGCCGGTTTGCCAACGATCAAGTTCCGGCACTTGATTCGATTCGAGCCCGAGGCGGTGAAGGTGTGGCTGCGCGCGCAGCAGTAGTCGCTACCGCTAATTCAGGATCGCGCTGGCGGCACGATCGCAAACCACGCATCGGCCTGCTCTTCGGTGGCCAGCTCTCGGTAGTGCCGGAAGATGATGTCCGGCGAGTTGCCCGCCTCGAGGGCCACTTCGTGGGCATTCTTGATCTTGGCAATGCGGTAGCTGATGAACGAATGACGCAGCACATTGTGCGGCCACTCGATGCCGAGGCGCCGCGCAAGAGTGGTTACCTTGCGGTAGGTTTCCGCGCTGGGAACGACCAAGCCCCTGCCAACGTGGGGCAAGAGCCACTGCCGCAGGTTGTCGCTGATCGGCACGATACGCCGAGAGGCCGTCTTGGCTTGTCCGGCGCGGATCGTGATGAATCGGCGCTCAAGATCGACGGCGCTCCACTCGATGCGCGTGATTTCCGCCGCGCGCAGACCGGCGAAGGCGCCGATAACAATGAAGGGGATAACTTCTGCCGTCGCCGCTTCTAAAATCTTGCTCATCTGCTCGGGGGTGAAGATTTCGGTCTCGGTGTCCCCCACCCGCACCTTCGGAACGCCCTCGGCGGCGGTTTCCTCATTCTTGGGCAAGTAGCAGCGCGACTTGGCCCAGGAAAAGAACGTGCGAATGGAAGTGAGCGAGGAATTGCGCGTGCGTGGAGCACCACCGCGTTGGCGCAGCCATTCGTCGATTTGGTGGCTCTTGATCTGCAAGATCGGCCCGGGGAAGCGTTCTTTGAACCGATTGATATCGCTGCGCAGTTGGTATAGGTAGCGCTCACTTGCCCCGTCCTGTTTTTTCGCCGCCAGAAATTCCACCGAGGCATCGGGCACCGAGATTTCCGACTGCACGCCCTTCATGCGCTGCATGTGTTCGTGGACGGCGGCGACAAGCGATCGTCCTGCGAGGAGCTTCTTGCACTGCGCGTATTCCTCCACGGCGGCGACCAGCGGACAATTGAAGGACTCGAGGAGCTTCTTGGCCGTGAGGTAGGCCTCGCGCTCCGGTGCGGACAAATCCGTGGACTGGCTTTGCCCGGCCATGATCTTGCGCGCCATCAACTTCGCTTCGGCCTTGGCTGATTCCGCATCGATGAAGCTGCGACGCACACGTCGTCCATCGCGGTAGAAGGTGACAAAGAACCTTTCCCGCCCGCTGCCGGTGGTCCGGTAGACCGGCACGCTGACCGAACCTTGCTTTACCTCGAAGGCCGGGCCGCTCGATCCCCGCTTGCTGCGGTTGCGCACGCATGAAAACCCCATGTCGTCGTAACCCATGTCAACGAGCAGGCGCTGAAAGACGTTCTCCATACCCGTAAGCCTGCCAGCCGCCCCGTGCGGAGTTCCATCAAGTGAACGGGTGCATGGAGGGTGCGCAGAATGACATGTGCTATTGAACGTGAAGACGAAAATGCTTCGGCGCGACCTCACCTGTCATTGCGCAATGACAACGAACCGTGGGAGTTAAAAAAACGGATACATTCCATTTTTTGCGGGGGCATTTTGAGGAAGCAGCCCGGACACCTTGGACACGTTGGACAGGCTCGCCACTCCTCTAAAGGTAAATATATTTATTATTCTACCTGATATTTTTTTTCTTTTTTCAGAGGTAACAATTCCCACCCTTTTCGGGGGTAAGGAAAGGTGTCCAAGGTGTCCGAGGTATCCATCAGCGTTGGAAAATGAACTACTTACGTCGGACACCTTGGATTTTTTGGCAATTTGGAGGTGTCCGAGGTGTCCGATTTCGGCGCTAAAAAGCCTGCAAAACACCAGAACAAGGTCGATAGTGAGGTCTTAAGCGCATGTAGGCACAGAACTTTTGAGCTTACGGTATTGCTTTTGATCATTTTCCGGCGCGCGGAAGTTCCTCTCAGGGCGCCCGTGATCGATCGACTTGTGGCCCACGTCATGACCCCCTCTAAATGGGGCATAAATGGTGTTTTGGACCGCCTCAAAAACCGGCTTATTTTGCGCGTAGGAGCCTCGTTATCAGCGTGTTGCTACCGCGCGCTATGGGTGGGTTGCCGGAGCAAAAAAGTGTAAAGCTGAAAAACAG
>JBIKXZ010000053.1:0-13030 GCA_044355525.1 Chthoniobacterales bacterium | reverse complement strand
TTTTGATCGTGCTGAAGCGGTGCGCCACGATGAACACCGTTCGCCCTTGGCATAATTTGGCCAGAGCCTCCTGGATCTTCTGCTCGCTGTCGGCGTCGAGCGCCGACGTCGCCTCGTCCAAAATCAGAATCGGCGCATCGCGCAAAAAGGCCCGAGCCAGCGCGAGACGCTGCCGCTGACCACCGGACAACCTCCTCGCATTTTCCCCCACCATTGCATCGTAACCCTCGGGTAACTCGGAGATAAACTCGTCGGCATAAGCCGCCTTAGCCGCTTCGACGATTTCGTCTCGCGTTGCCCCCGGACGGCCGATGCGGATGTTTTCCAATATCGTCGTGTTGAAGAGCACCGGGGATTGCGGAACGAGTGCGATCTGGCTGCGTAGCGCGGCGGGATCCATGTCACGCACATCAACCCCGTCGATTGTGATACGGCCCGAGGTGACATCGTAAAAGCGCGGGATGAGTTTGGTGAACGTCGACTTACCCGCCCCGCTCGGTCCGACCAGTGCGCAAACCGTTCCCGGCGCGATGGTCAGATCGATGTCATGCAGCGCGGGAAGTCCGTCGCCGTAGCTGAATCCGACATGATCGAAGCGAACCTCGCCACGGAAGTGCCCCGTGGCCACCGGTCGATCCGGTGGACGCACCGTCTCGGGCTCGTCCAAGATTGACTCGATCCGCTCGAAGGCGCCTGTTGCCTTGCTCATTTCATTGGCGATGCGCACCAACCGCTTGCAGCCGTCGATGGTGAAAAAAATAGCGGCCCCGATGGCCGCGAACGTTTCGAAGGGAATCTGGCGGCTGTAGGCCGCGACAAACATGACGGCGATGGCCGCCGCGGCCACCAACTCCATGAGCGGTTGCGTGGCCTGATTGTATTTCACCGCCTTCATCGAGGCCTGGTAGAACCGCGCCAACTCGTCGCGGAACCGCGAACGCTCCGCCTGCTCGAGGTTGAAAGCGCGCACTTCTGCCGTGGCCAGCAGGTTTTCCGAAAGCGTGTCGGACAACTCGCCGAGCGACCGTTGCGTCTGGCGTCCGCGGTGGCGCAGATGGCGCCCAATGTAGACCACCGGCAAAGTCATCAAAGGCACGAGCAAAAGCAGGAGCAGGAGCAACGCGGCATCGCGGTTGGTCAGTCCGAGGTAGACCAGATATCCCACGCCACCCAACACGACGAAAGGCTGCAGAAGAATCTCCCTTGTCGCTGCAACCAACGCGTCCTGAATCTGCGAGGTGTCCGCCAAAATGCGCGCCAGCAAATCGCCGGAACGCTTGCGGTCGAAATAAAGCAGTGGCAACCGCTGCAATTTGTCGAACAACTGCTGCCGGATTTCCCCGAGCAGATTCAAACTCACGGCATTGAGCAGGTATTGGTTGAAGTAAACCGTGATCCCGCGCACCAGAAAGACCAGAGGCAGAAGGGAAGCCACCAACACCACTTCGCGGAAGGATCTTCCGGCCCCCGCCTCGAAGACCTCGCGGAAGACTTTCTGCAAAAAGAACGGCAACCCGAATCCACTTGCGGCGCCGGCCAGCGCCCCGAGGGCCACCGCGCCCAGCAGGAGCCCGCGCTGCGAATGCAGCATCCGGAAGTAGCGAGCGTAACGACCCATGCCCCATCATGAACGTCCGCCGGGCACACTGCTGGCAAGCCATCTTTCAGTTCGCGGTTGATCCCGCCACCGGTGCGGCCGCATAGTTTTGCGTCGCCCGACCATGAACCACCACGAGGATCTCCCCGCCCTGCGTGCCAAATGCGCATCGCTCGGCGCCTCGGATGCCGCGTCTCTGCTCGCCACCCAAGATCCCGCCCGCGCCTCGCTCGTTCTTCGCGAACTGCTCCCCAACGTCGCACAGGAAATACTCCAGCACCTGCCACGCCGCTGCGCCCGCGCCATCCTTGCTGCTACACCTCCCGCCATCGCGGCGAATTGGAAATTGGAATCGTCGTATCCGGAAAGCTCGGTCGGCAGCCTCATGGAGCCTGCGGCTGCCGTTTTCGGACCGGACGACACCGTGGGCTCGACCATCGAAAGCCTGCGGGAAATCACCAAGGAAAATTTCGTCACCTATTGCTTCGTGACGAACGCGCAAAATCAGCTCATCGGTGTGATCACCATGCGCGACCTGCTCCTCAATCCGTCGGAGCGTCGCTTGGACGATCTGATGCTGCGCGATCCTTTCCGGCTCCATCCCGAAACCCCGATCCTCGAGGCCATGAAGTCGACGCTGAATCGTCATTATCCTGCTTATCCGGTGTGCGACTCCGACGGCAAGCTGGTCGGACTCGTGCGCGGTCAGGCCATCGCCGAAGCGCAGGCTTTCGAATTGACCGCGCAGGCCGGTTCGATGGTCGGCGTGGAAAAAGAAGAACGTCTCTCCACGCCGGTGTGGCAAAGTTTCCGGTTCCGTCACCCGTGGCTGCAACTCAATCTCCTCACCGCTTTCATTGCCGCCGCGGTGGTCGGTCTGTTCGAGCACACCCTCGAGCAAATCGTTTTGCTCGCCGTTTTTCTCCCTGTCCTTGCCGGACAGTCGGGCAACACAGGATGCCAGGCCCTCGCGGTCACCCTGCGCGCCATGACCCTCGGCGAACTCAAGGACGGCAAGGAATGGAAAGCCTTGGCCAAGGAAGCATGCCTTGGTCTGGCCAACGGCGCGCTGGTCGGATTGACCGCCGGAGCGGGTATGGTCGTCTACGCTTACATGATGAAGAATCCCGTGCCGTGGAAACTCGGCGGCATCGTCTTTCTCGCCATGATCGGCAGTTGCATCGTCAGTGGCGCATGCGGCGCGCTCATTCCCAATATCCTCCGGCGCCTCGGCGCCGACCCCGCCACGGCATCGAGCATTTTCCTCACCACGGCGACCGACGTGGTCAGCATGGGACTTTTTCTTGGCTTGGCCACTTGGTTGATTCTTTGAACCGTCCCCTTTAGAACATCCGGCGGTGGACATCGACCCGCGCCTGCAAGAATCCCACGCCGCCCTCCTCCGCGAAGTTCTCAACGAGGAACTCGGCGGTCTCGAGCCCGCGGTCTGGAAGAAGCTTCTCCCTTCCATTAGTTGGAAAGAAGTCGCCGCCGGCGAAGTCCTCTTCCGCGAGGGCGACAGCGCCGATGCCATGTATGTCGTGGTGAGCGGACGCCTCCGGGCCACGCGACAGGACGACGGGGAAACGCGCACCGTGGGTGATATCAGCCGCGGCGAGACCGTCGGGGAAATGGCCCTGCTCACAGGCGATGTCCGCTCCGCCACGATCCATGCATTGCGCGATTGCGTGCTGGCCGGACTCGACCGTCCCACCTTCAACGAACTGGCCCGCGCTTGTCCGCAGATCGTCATCCATGTGGCCAAGGTCCAGTTCGACCGCGTCCAACGCGCCAATCGTCCGCGCTCGCTCGAGAAACAGCGCCTCTCGATCGCCGTTCTCGCCGCGGACCCCTCCTGCGATGCCGCAGCCATCGCCGTGAAACTCGAGGAGGAAATCCGCCGCCGCGGACATTCCGCCGCGTTGGCAGAAGCCCGGCGTGCACCCGGTGCAGCGGATCGGCGCCGCGCGCTGGCCATCTGGCTGAACGAAAAAGAAGCTACCACCACGCACCTGGTCATGGCCGGAGATCCTGCCGATGAAGTCTGGAACCGGCAAATCCTGCGCAGTGCGGACGCGGTTCTCCTCATCGCCCGCCCCGGACACGTTCCATCCCTGCCCCCCGACCTCCTGCCCGACAGCCTGCGTCGCATTCTGCTCATCCTCCACCCCGACGGCTCCATCCCCCCGCGCGGCACGGCTGCCGCCGCCGCGGCTTGCCAAGCGACGTCTCGTTTCCATCTGCGCGAAAACTCGCGCGAGGACTGGGCACGCCTCGGACGTTGGTTGACGGGACGTGCCGTTGGCATCGCCTTGGCCGGCGGCGGCGCGCGCTCCTTCGCCCACCTCGGGGTCATCCGCGCCCTCAGCGAGCACGGCATCCCGCTTGATACCGCGGCAGGCACCAGCCTCGGAGCCATCGTCGCCTCCGGCATCTCGCTCGATCTTCCCCTCGACGACCTGATGGAGCGCTTCCGCATCATGGTCAAAACCAACCCGACCAAGAACGACTACCGCCTCATCCCGCGCAGCTCGCTGCTCTCCGGACGCAAACTGGATCGTCTTCTCCCGCACCTCCTGCCGGAAATCGACATCGAGGACTGCTGGAAAGGATTTTCCTGCGTTTCGGCCAATATCACCAATCCCGGCAAGAACGTGCATCAAGGCGGCTCGCTGATCAAAGCCCTGCGCGCCACCGTTTCCATTCCCGGTGTTTTTCCTCCCGCCATGACCGAAAACGGCGACCTCCTGGTCGACGGTGGTGTGGTCAACAATCTTCCCGCCGATATTCTGCAGGAAGTCGGCGCCGGGCGCATCATCGCGTGTGACCAAGGCGGATCGAGCCGCGGCAAGGACGGCGCTCCGGACAACCCCAACGCCATCGGCATCATCATGCGCTCGGTCATCCTGCACAGCCGGATCAGCGGACGCTATTGGCGTTCCGCCGCCGACCTTTACGTGGAAGCGCCGGTCAGCGATATCGGCTTGCTCGAATGGGACCGCTTCGACATCGCCATCCAGCGGGGCTATGACGAAGCCCGCCGCCAACTCGAAAACATCGACCCCGCCGGCTGGCAGTAAGTCGGCCGGTCAAACCTTCGCCGGCGCCTCCACCCAGCGCCCGTGCTCTTTGATCAGGTCGACGAGACGGTCCACCGCCTCGCCCTCGGGAATATTGAACTTAACCGGTTTCTTCCCGACATACAGATTCACCTTCCCCGGCGCGCCGCCCACGTATCCGAAATCGGCATCCGCCATTTCCCCGGGCCCGTTCACGATGCAGCCCATGATGGCAATTTTGACGCCCTTGAGATGCTCGGTCGCCGCTCTGATCCGCGCCGTCGTTTCCTGCAGGTTGAACAAAGTGCGCCCGCAGCTCGGACACGCCACATAGTCAGTCTTGAAAATGCGCGCACCCACCGCCTGCAGGATGTTGTAGGACAAACGCAATGTCTGCCCCGGAGCATCCTCCGTGCGCAAGAGGACGGCATCCCCGATCCCGTCGCAAAGCAGCGATCCCAAACGCGCACTCGCGGCCAACAATGTGCGCACGAACGGCGTTTGCGCATCGGGGCGCGGATCGAGCGAATCCTTGAGCAGAATCGGATGCCGCGGATCGACGCCCGCGGCCAGCAAGCGGAAAGCGGCAATGACCGGAAGATCGACGCCGTCCTTCACTGTGACCAAGGATGCTTCCGAGCGCTCGTTGAGCTCTGCGACAGCCGCCTCATCCCGCGGATCAATCTCCTTTAGCGGCAAATCCTCGTAGACCAACTCGGGCTGGAAGTCGCCCAGGCCGTCGAGCTTGTGCGCCACGGCATCAAAATGCCGGCGTGTCACCACAACACGCGGAACCTCGTCCCCGCCGAGCTTGATGCCGTTGATGGAAAGCTTCTCGCTCGCCCGACGCGCGTAGGAGAACGGATCAAACGAGAGCTTGGCCTCGCCCGTCCACCCTTCGCAACAACCGCCAAAAAGAGCGACCAACTCCTTGGCCACGGGTATCTCGTGCACGCTGTCCTCGGTCAGGCTGACCCTGATCGTGTCCCCGATCCCGTCGGCCAGCAGGGACCCGATACCCACAGCGCTTTTGATGCGCCCGTCCTCCCCGTCGCCCGCCTCGGTCACCCCGAGATGGATCGGGTAATTCCAATCTGGCCCCTCTGCCGCGAGGCGCGCGACAAGCAGCCGGTAAGCGGCGATCATGACCTTGGGATTCGAGGCTTTCATCGAGAAGACAAAGTGGTGGTAATCCATCTCACGCGCGATGCGGGCGAACTCGAGCGCACTCTCCACCATGCCCAGCGGCGTGTCGCCGTAGCGGTTCATGATGCGGTCGCTCAACGAGCCGTGGTTCGTCCCGATGCGCATGGCGACGCCGCGCTCTTGGCAAAGCTTCACCAGCGGCGCGAACTTCTCGCGGATCCGTCCGATCTCCGCGGCATATTGCTCGTCGGTGTATTCGCGCACGGCGAACTTTTTGGAATCCGCATAGTTTCCCGGATTGACCCGCACCTTCTCCACCCACTTGGCCGATTCGAGCGCGGCCTCCGGCTTGAAATGAATGTCCGCCACCAGCGGGACATCGCACCCCCGCGCCCGCAGGCCGTCACGGATGGCCTCAAGATTTCGCGCGTCCTTCACGGTGGGCGCGGTGATGCGGACAACTTCGCATCCGACCTCGGCCAGCGCGAGCGAATCGCGCACGCAAGCCTCGGTGTCCATCGTGTCGCAGGTCAGCATGGACTGCACCCGCACCGGATTTTCCCCGCCGATCGCGGTGTTTCCCACGCGGACAGCGCGACTGCGGCGGCGTTCCGGGTAGAACGGGGCCGGCATTGCGCAACTCATGGATTGCTCGGCGCGGCTTCGGTCGGCGGCGCGGGCGAGAACTTCAGCTCAGCTGGCGGTTCCTCCGTCTTCCCGCGCCACGGCAGGTCCTGCACGTCGAAGAACGTGATGTAGAGCATGTAGCCGATGATGAGGAAGGCGAAGCCGCTTTGCACCACTTCAAGCACGCGCACATTGATGGGCTTGCGCCGGATCGCCTCGATGATGGCCAACGTGATATGGCCGCCGTCGAGCACCGGAATGGGGAGCAGGTTGAGCAGGGCCAAGTTGACGTTGAGCACCACGCTGAACCAAAGAGCCAAGCGCCAGCCGTCCGGCGATTCGAAGAGCAGGTAATAAATCCGCATGATCCCCACCGGACCGCTCAAATGCTCGGCTTTGATATCGCTGCGCGGGGAAAACACGGCCGAAAGTGTGTCGATCATCGTGCGCACGCTCCCGACGACGAGTTGCCACGGGTTCGGATGTTCGAGCACGGTCGGACCACGGTCGTCCCACAAAATGCCCACGCGCGGCTTCTCTTCGCCTTCCGGCACAAGCGGCGTGACCGCGAGTTGCAGCGTCTGGTTGCCGCGCTGCACGGTCAGATCGACCGGCACGCCAGCCTGGTGCGTGTCGAGATACTCGGAGAGCGAAGCCAGACTCAGCAACGGCTCTCCATCCACCGCAGTGATCAGATCGCGCGGCTGGATCCCTGCCGTCGCCGCCGGACTATCCGGAAAAACTTTCGCCACCATCGGGGTAGTGGCCGGCAGGATGCCAATCTGGCGCAGCGGACGCCGCCCCCAACCCTGACGCTCGGGAATGGTGGGTTCGACTTCCACCGTCTGCACCGCGCCGTCGCGCTCGAACTTCACCGGAATGAGCGGTTCCTCGCTGCGCACCACGTTCCACGTGACGCTCTGACGCATGTTGCCCATGCCGGCGAAGCGCGTGACCGGGTGACGATTGACCTCGAGAATTTTGTCACCCGGCTCCAAGCCGGCCTTGGCCGCCGGCCCCTCAGGCAAAACATAACCGATGACCGTGCTGGTCTCCGCTTGGCTGACAGGGCGCCCGACCAACCACACGATCACCGCGCAGAGCAACGCCAGCAACATGCTGGCCACCGGACCGGAAAGCGCCACGATGATTTTGTCCAAAGCCGTAACCGGCGGGAGAGCCCCCCGATCGTGCTTGCTCTCGCCCTCCACCGACTCCATTGGAGCCAGCTGCGGCAACGCGACAAACCCGCCAGCCGGAATCGATCCGAGGCTGTATTCCACCCCGCCGATCGTCTTCTTCCAGAGCGGCTTGCCGAACCAGATACCGAACTTCTCCACCACCAACCCCCGCCAACGCGCGGCGAGGAAGTGCCCCAACTCGTGGGCGATGATGATCAGGTTAAAGAGCAGCAGGACCTCCAGAAGGATGCCGGCAATTCGCAAGTAATCCGCCATAAACGTCCTAGAATAGCACAAAGAACGGCCGCTTCACGCCCCAAATGCACACGGGGCACACCACTCCCTCAGCGCAGAACCGCCCCGGTCAGCGGCGGTAGCGTGATCTCGCGCGTTTCGCCGGCCACGGTCAACTTCACGTCGCCCTTGTCGCCGCGGCTGACGAAAACGACGTCGGCACCGGGGCCGTTGAAAGTGACGGTCCGCGGTTCGTTGGAACGATTAAGGGCAACCACCCGCTGCTCGTCGTCCATGCCACGACTGTAGATGAACACGTTTTTGTCGTCATCGGCGGCGAGCACCCCGAAGTCCGGCGTTTTGAAGGCCGGGTTGTCGGCATGCAGTGCAATGGCGGACTTGAAAAAATCATGCAGTTCCCCGTCGAAATTCGGATCGTCCGCGGGCCGATCGCGTCCGATCGGGTCGATCCTTTCGATTTCCATCTTCAGATCCGGCCACGGCATCGGCTTGCGGCAGTCCGGATCGTCCCCGCCCCAGATACCCGCTTCGACCCCGTAGTAAAACATGGGCGCGCCCACGTAGGTCAGTTGAAACAAGGTGACCAGTCTCTGGATGGCGCGCTCTTCGTCGTTCGGCTTGCGGATCTGGTATTGGTCGTTCTGACGAGCGGAATTGCCGGGTTCGTCATAGTCGAACTTTTCCTGATTCTTGTATTGGCCGGTCGTGTTGCGGTTGACAATCATCTGCGCGAGCCGGTCCGTGTCGTGCGAATCGGTCAGGTTCCACAGGGCCAATTGCGTCCCGGCCGGAAATTGCTCGCGGCGTTGGTTGAGCAGATCGCCGAAGGCGGAGGGCTTGATGCTGTTGTCGATAAGGAAGGCCTTCACCGGCATGGCGAAGGCGTAGTAGTTCATCGCCGCGGAAAAACCGGTGCGCTTGAGGTAGTCGGCCGCATTGGTCCAGACCTCGGGAATGGTGATGGCCTGCGGGTTGATCGTGAAAACCATCTCGTTCCAGTCGCGCCAGAATTTGTCGGGCACTTCCTCGGACACATCCAGACGCCACCCGTCGATGCCGTCGCTCGGATCGCCGTCGCCGTCCGGGTCCATCCAGCGCTTGGTCGCGTCGAAAATGTATTTCTTAGGCCCCGGGTGCATGTCGCCGCCGTCCTCGGTGTTGCGGAATTCCGGCAGGGTGAAAAAGCCGGCCCAACCGGTAACACGCAACTCGTTGCGGCGTGTGCCGGGATCGTCGAAAGTTTGCACGGTGAACCATTCCGCGTAGGGCGATTTCTCGCCGTTGATGCGGAGGTCGCGGTAGGCGAAAAAGTCGCGGCCACTGTGGTTGAAGACGCCGTCAATGACCACTTTGATGCCGCGCTCATGCGCTTTTTTGATCAACTCGAGGAAGAGCTTGTCGGCCGCGGTCCATTTCCACGTGGCCGGACCGGCCGTCTCACCGCCGTTGCGGATGATTTCGAAATCGCCCTCGGGGTCCGGACCGAAGTTCGGGTCGATGTGATGGAACGAGTTGCCGTCGTATTTGTGCTGCGAGCGGCCGTAGAAGACCGGGTTGAATTTGATCGCCGTGACGCCGAGGTCCTGGAGGTAGTCCAACTTGTCGATCACGCCCTGCAAGTCCCCGCCGTAACGACGGTGAAAAATGCCGTTCTCGTAAAAGCTTCCGCCGATCGCTTTTTCCCATTCGTCGCGGACGAAATAATCGGCCGTCCACGGCGTCACCTGCCAGCCGCCGACGTTGGGAAAATGCATCTCGAGCGTATCGCGCGTCGGGTCGTTCGACGGGTCGCCATTACGGAAGCGCTCTGGGAAAATCTGATACCAGACTGCGGATTTGCCCCAGTCGGGGACATTGTTGAGCTTGGACCCGGGGTTTTCCTCGGCCATGACCGGGGAGGCCAGAAGGGACAGGAGCAGACAGAAGCGCTTCATGTTGGGATTTGTTTAAAAACGGCCCCACAGACTCCGTGCACAGAGGCGCAAGTCAAGGCGCAAACGGTTGCCGACGCGACGATGGGGCCCTAGGATTGTCATCCGACATTCGATGACTGCCTTCATTCTCGCCGTGGTTTTCACCCTCGGCGTCTCTTTTTTCTGCTCCCTGCTCGAAGCCATGTTCCTCAGCACGACCACGGCCGAGGTCGAGGCGTTGAAGGAACGCAATCCGCGCCGCGGCAAACTTTTCGAGGACTCCCGCGACCACATGGAGGAGACGATTTCGTCCATCCTCACCCTCAACACCATCGCCAACACACTCGGCGCCGTCATCGTCGGCGGCATCGCCACCAAACTCTTCGGCGACGCCTCGCTCGGCATCATCTCGGCGCTGATGACCCTCGCCATCCTCATTTTCTCCGAGGTCGTCCCGAAAAACCTCGGCGTCGCCTACCGCCGGGTCCTGCAAAAGCACGCCGCTTACCCGCTCTATTGGATGCGCCGCGTCCTCCGTCCGCTCACCCATCTGTGCAACCTCATCGTGCGCGCCATCATCCGGCGCAAACCCGAGGAAGGCGCCTCCGACCGCGAAATTGTCCTTCTCGCCGAAAAGGGCGCGCGCGAAGGCACCCTCACCGGCGGCGAGCGCGACATCATTCACAACGCCCTCAGCCTCTCCACCACGCGCGTGGCCGACATTCTCACCCCGCGCAATGTCGTTGTCACCCTCGAGGACGACCAGACCGCCGCCGACGTCCTCGCCGAGCATCCCTCGATCCGCTTCAGCCGCATGCCGGTGCATTCCGGAACGCTGGACGAAATCACCGGCCTGGCCCGCCGCCGCGATATCCTTCACAGCATCGCCACCGGACACGGCAACCGGACGATCAAAGACCTGCAGCAACCCGTTTCCTTCGTCCCCGAAATGGCCACCGCCGCCAGCGCCCTGCAAACTCTCCTCTCCGCCAACCAGCAAATGGCCGCCGTGGTCGATGAATACGGCGGATTCGTCGGCGTGGTTTCGATCGAAGACATTATCGAGCACTTGATCGGACGCGAAATCTACGAGAAAGACGATGTGGCCGTTGACATGCGCGCGCTGGCCCGGCGCCGCGGACGCCAACGCCACCGCAACCCCGACCTTCCCGCTGCCAAATCATGAAAACCCTCATCCTCCCCGCCCTCCTCGTCCTTGCTGCGCCCCTCCACGCGCAAATGCTCCCGCGCCCCTCCACGCCCGAGCCCCCGCTCGTCGCCGTCCAAGGCCGCGGCGAAGTCCGTGTGCCCAACACCGTGGCCTCCGTCCAACTCGGTTTCGAAGCCGCCGGACCCGACGAAGCCCCCATCCGCGAGGACGTCACCAAACGCTCCCAAGCCGTCCTCGCCGCCCTCAAAGCCGAGGAAAAAGTCCAACGCCTCGAAACCACCGCCGTTACCATCCGTCCGCAATTCACCCCCGTGCAACCCGAAGCCGGCAAACGCCCGCAACCGCCCAAGATCACCGGCTACATCGCGCAGGTCACCATCAGCTACGAGTCGCCCGTGGAGGAAGCCGGACGTCTCATCTCGGCCATGATGCAAGCCGGCGCCAATTCGGTCTCGAACATGTTCACCCGTCCGACCGACGAAGCCCGTCTCGCCGCGGAAAACGAAACACTCACCCTCGCCGCCAAAGACGGCGAAGCGCAAGCCCGCGCCCTCCTCGCCGCCCTCAACCTCCAGTGGTCCGGCATCCATTCGATTGATGCCACCGGCGGCCGCTTCGATCCCCGGCCCATGCACCGCTCCGCCATGATGATGGCCGCCGACGCCGCTCCGCTCCCCGAACTCGACATCCAAGGCGGCGAAACCGTCATCGGCCGCGAAGTCCTCATGCAAGTCGAGTTTCGCCCGCAATGACCCGCAGCGGCGGCGTGCCCCGCCGCACCTTTTCACTCAGTCTTCAAGTTTCAAACTTCCGCCATCATCCAAAGACCCACGTTCCCACGCTGAGCACCAACAGCGGAATCAGTATCGAAAAGATCACATTCAAGATCAGGCCCACCCGCGCCATGCGCGGCAGCGGCACCAGACCGCTGGCAAAGACGATAGCATTCGGCGGCGTTCCCACCGGCAGCATGAAGGCGCAACTCGCCGCGATCACCGCCGGCAAGACCAGCACCATCGGGGCCTGACCCATCCCCACCGCGACCGACGCCACCACCGGCAAAAACGTCGCCGTGGTCGCCGTGTTGCTCGTCAACTCGGTCAGAAAAATGATCACCAGTGTCACCAGCAACACGACCAATGCGATCGGCAACATCTGCCACCCCGCCGTCCACGTTCCCAACCATGCCGCCAAGCCGGTCGAGTCGATCATCTCCGCCATACTCAAGCCGCCCCCGAGCAACAACAGCACCCCGAACGGCAACTCCCGCAAGTCGCGCCCGGCCAACACGAACTCTCCGCGCCGCCAATCCACCGGAATCAAAAACAGAACGATCCCGGCCGCCATTGCCACCACCGCGTCCGACAAGCCCGGCACCCACGGCTTGAGCAGCGGTTGCCCCATCCACAAGACCGCCGCGAGACAAAACACCGCCGCCACCGCGATCTCTCCTCTGGTCCATCCGCCGAGTTTCGCCAATTCGCCGCGCACTTCCTCCCGCAAACCCGGCACCTCGAAACGCCGGTCCTTCAGGCACACCCGCGCGAGCAAGGCATGCGTGAGAAAAATCCCGCTGACGACAAAGGGCACCCCCACCAGCATCCACTCGGCAAACCCGATGTGGATCCCGTAGTTCTCCCGCATGAACCCGGCCATGAATGCGTTCGGTGCCGTGCCGATGAGCGTCCCAACCCCGCCGATACTCGACGCGTACGCCACTCCGAGCATCAGGGCGAGCCCCAGACCGTCCTTGGCTTTTTCGTCGCTTCCCATGTGTCCGCGGAACAACCCCGCCACCGAGAGCGCCATCGGCAACATCATCACCGTCGTCGCGCTGTTGTTGATCCACATGCTGACAAAGGCCGTTGCCGCCATAAATCCGCCCAAGACATGACTCACCCGCGAACCCGTGCGACCGATGATCCAGTAAGCCGCCCGCTCGTGCAGACGCCAACGCTGCAAACCCAGCGCGATTATGAACCCGCCGAGAAAAAGAAAAATCACCGGATTGGCAAAAGGCGCCGCCGCGTCCTTCACCGGCGCTACCCCGAGCAACGGGAACAAAACCAGCGGCAACAACG
>JBIKXZ010000052.1:0-13135 GCA_044355525.1 Chthoniobacterales bacterium | reverse complement strand
CGGGGTGGCGGGTAGAGTGTCGGACTGATGGGCTTCATTGTGCGGATGGCGCTTGCCACGGCTTTGCCAATTTTATTGGCCGCGGGGACTGGCTGCCGGCGCGCGGGACCATCCCTCTCCGACGACCACCCAGGGATCGAAACCAAACCGAGCGGCCGGGCCTTGTGGGAAAATGTTCCAACGCCGGATCCGGAGCGCGCAACTATCGATCTGAGCCGGCCTGATTCGCTGGGGCGGAGTTTGGATCCGTCCTCCGAAGACGATGCGGCCTACGAGGCGGCCATGCGCGGGGAAGCTTGGGCGCAGACCAAGGTGGGCAGAAGCTATGTGACTGCGCCGGACGATGCGGACCGCTTCCAGCAGGGGCTCGACTTCCTACGCCGCGCCGCGGAGCAGAACGATGCGGAGGCGATCTACCTGCTGGCCACCATGACGGCGGCGGGTGCGGGCGTGGCGCAGTCGAACGTGGAGGCCTTCGGGCAAATGAAACGCGCGGCCGAGCTGGGTTTCGCCGACGCGCAGTTCGCTCTGGGCACGATGTATTTCGAGGGCACCGGCACGGCGCAGGATCCGGCGGCGGCCCTGGTTGCTTTCCGCAGTGCAGCGGCAGGCGGTAACAAGGAAGCAGTGTTCACCGCGGCGCGCATCATGCTGACCCAGCCCGATCCGGAAATGCGCGCCGAGGGACTCGGTTTGATGAGCCGCGCCGTCGAGAACGGACACATCCAAGCCACACTCATGCTAGCCACAGCCTACGGGCGCGGAGAGAACGGCTTGCCAAAGGATGAAGCGAAGGCGGAAGCTCTGCTCAAGCCGGGTGCGGAGCGCGGCGATGCGGATTGTCAGATGACGCTGGCTTCACTTTACAAATTCGGTGACAGCTTCGCGGCGCGGCGCGATGAAGCGCAGGTGTGGTTGCAGCGCGCGGCGGATCAGGGGCACCCGAAGGCCTTGGAGATTTTGTCGTCGGAGGAATTGCAGCGGCCCTCTGGGCCAGCGGGCCCTACCGAGTGAAAAAACAAACCCGGTTCCGCGCACGGAACCGGGTTTGGTGAAAAACCCCTCTTGCTGCCGACCGTTACCGGCGACGGCGGCGGATCAGATGCGCACCGAGGCCAGCCGCGCCAAGCGTGAGCAGAGCATATGTCGATGGCTCGGGAACGACCTCAAGGTTATTGACGTACATTTGGCGGTAGTCCTGGTTAGGTGCGTCAGGAACCGAAGTTGCATTGAAATAGAATTTGAAATTGTCCGGAGCTCCGGCTGCCACGGACAACGTTTGATCGAAGCTCTCAGTGCCATTACGCCCCGTCCCGAACACGCGTATGCTGCCGGAGGAAATGTAGGTCATGTTAATGTTGAAACCCGCGGTCCCGAACTGCGTGAACATCGGGTTGCCGTTGACGTTAATCGTCGACGTGTTGTTCATGTTGAAATTGATCAACTCCGTGCCACCGGACAAAAGGCTGAAGCCGCGGTTGGAAGTCGCTGAGTCGCTGTCCCAGTTCAATCCCCATTGGAAGCTGAAGGTGTCTCCGACACTCAATGCTGACGAAAAGGGCCGAGAGACCTCCGCATTAGCACTACTGCCGAGCGGATTGGCATAAAAGCCAAACGAAGTTGCGCTCATGCCGCTGATGCCGGCTGATGAGGGGTCGCCAATAAACTCGCCGGAACCACCAGAGCCTTGGAAGTTGTTGAAGGTCCAAGCGCCGAAGCCGGTGCCGAGGTTCGAGCCATTGGTCCAGTTCGCACTGGATCCGTAGTTGGCACCGTTATCTGATGCTTGCAGCGCAAACGCGCCCGAAGAAAGAGCGATCGAAGCGACCGCCGCGATGATGGTTTTTTTCATGAGAGGTTTTTGGTTTTGAAGTTTGAGGGTTAAGGCTCCGACAGAGAGCCTGAAGCCGTCTGCCAGATGAGAAACAATCTGCGGCAGATAGACGATTGTCAACGTGAAGTTACGAAAATTTTACAAAAATCGAAAATGTCACATTTGGGGAGAAGGGCCTGCCCGAGCACGGCAGGCAGTAACTGGTGGCGGGTAACGGGTTGCGGGAGAATGAGTTATTTGGGCGTCTGCCGTTGAGCTCACCTGACACAAGGTCAGGAGCGGCGGTCGGAGGATGGGGCCTGTTGCGGTCGGTGGGGCTTTGGCCGTTGCGCTCCCCTGACGCAAGGTCAGGGGCGGCGCCCAGAGGCTCCGCGCCGCGGGGCTTGTCGTCGCGGACGGAGGAGGCCACCAGATTGCGCCATGCGCTTGCGGCGGACCGACCTCGTCCACCGCATCGCGTATTCTTGGACCGGGTGGCCGAAGAGTGGCGCGGCATTCCCTCCCCTGCCCGGCGACGATTTCCTCGCTTCGCTCGACGAGGCGTGGGCCACCGATGGCTTGCGCCGTATCGCGCAACGTTGGCAGCCGGATCTCGTCCAATTCACCTTCGAGGCCCCGCCGAACGTCTCGCCGGAATTCGTCGCCGCACGGGCCAAGGGGCGCCTCGATCATGCGCTGCGCAAGACGGCATGGGGTCATGGCTTCGAGCGCAAAGTCGCCGTGCGTTCGCTCGGCGAAAACACACTCGAGGTCGTGTTGCGCTACATCGCCACGCAATTGGATCGGGCGGACTTGGCGGACCCGCGCTATGTCAATTCGCTGACCGAGGCGGCGTGGGAGGATGGGGACATCGATCTTGAGGAGCCGGTAGCCAGTGGACACGGACGTTATTGGTATAACTTGCATCTCGTGGCGGTGACGAACGGGCGTTGGCGGATCGGACGCGAGGATTTCTTGCCGAAGGTGACGGCGGCGGGTCGGGCGTGGAGCGAGGAACTCGCGGCGAATGCAGCGGGCAAGGTGCGGCCGGGGGTGCATTCGCTGGCGGTGATGCCAGATCATGTGCACCTGGCGGTGCGCGGACCGGCGGCGCGGTCGCCGGATGAGATCGCGGGCGGACTGCGGGAGGCGCTGAATCGCGCGGCGGGGTGTTTGCTATTCGACCCGCGGGTTTATGCGGGGACGTTTTCGTCGTATCCGCTTTCGCACGTGCGTGCGCGCTGATCCGGCCTGTTGCGGTCGGTGGACACAAGGTCCACCGCGCCGCTCAGAGGCCTGTTGCAGACCGTAGTCACAAGGTCCACCGCGCCGCGAGGAGCCCGCATGCGGGAGAAGCCTGTTGCACGTCCACCGCGACGCCCAGGACCGCGCCAGTGCTACTTCTCCGCTTCGGTGCGGAGGCGGCGGTAGATTTCGGCGAATGGGCCGCTGTTCTTTATTCCGTCGTCGGCCAGAGCGAGGGCTTCTTTTTTCTGGCCGGTCTGGAGGTATGACAAAACCAACGCTTGGTCGGTGGCGACGAGATCTTCGGCCTGCATTTTGGGACGGGCGGCGAGGAGGAAGGGGATGGCTTCGGACCACTCGGCGCGGAGCTGATGCAATCGTCCGACGTAGCGTTCGGTGAGGCCGCTTTCGGAATAGCCGTGAGCGAGGAGGAACTTGCCTTGCGCGATGGCGGCGGCGGCGATTTGGAGGTCGTCGTCGTCGAGTGCACCGTCGATTTTCTGGCGGCAGGCGAGGGCGAAGTAGATGTATTCGAGATACCAGGAGGTGTAATCGGGGACTTGGCGGAGGGCGATTTCGTAGAGTTTGAGCGCTTCTTCCGCCTGGCCCTCGCGCAGGAGGATGCGGGCGACCATGCCGGTGAGCGGACGCAATCCTCCGGCGTGCGGCTTGAAGGTCTGCCACTCGCGGGCGGCAGCAAGGACGGACGGCGACATTTCCGCCTCGCCCTCGCGGCAGAGTTCACTGAAGACGTCATAGGCGGGACCGTTGGTTTTTTTCATGAACGGCACGCCGAAGAGGACGCGCAGGGTGTGGTTGACGCGATAATTGTCATAGCGGTTGGTGCCGAGGGCTTCGGCGTAGGTTTTGTCGTCCTGCACGAGGGCGAGTTGCTCGGGGCCGAGTTGGAGCGGTCCGCCGAGGTTGGCCATGGCACCGACCATGGCGCGTGCGGCGAGGGCTTGTCCGGAAAGCGAAAGATGGACGTGGTCGTCGAGCAATTCCCAGCCGGTGGCGCCGTCGGGGCTTTGTTTGCGGAAAATCTCGGCCACGTCGCAGAGGACGGCGCCTTTGACCAGCGCGGTGTTGCGGATGGCCTGCTCGGTGAGCGAGACGGGGCGCCACGGCATGGTGTCGAGGTCGCGGGCTTCGAGGAAACTGACGCGGGCCAACTCGGGTTGCCGGGCGCGGGCGAGGACTTGTCCGAGCAGGAAGCGGGCGCGGGCGTGGCGCGGGGCGAGTTGCACCGCTTGGCGGAGGAGATTGACCGCGGAGCGGAAGTTGTCGCGGTCGGCGGCTTCGGCAGCTTCGCCCATGAGGCGGCGGACTTCGCGTTGCTGCTTCTCGTCGAGTCCGGTCATGTCGTCCTCGCCGAGCGGGGCGAGTCCGGACTCGTTGCTCGCGGTGGTGCAGACGATGGACAGCACGCCGGCGGCGCGCACATCGTCGAGCATGGTGCCGAGGTTGGCAGCGAGGTTGCGCGCGGCGGCTTCGCGTAAAGGGGAATCGGCTGCTATGACAGTCTGGCCGATCATTTCCTCCATGAGACTCTGGTTTTCATCGGCCCCCTTGTAGAGCCAGCTGTCGAGGACTTGGACGAGGGCAAGTCCGCGGGCAGCGCGCATCCAGCGCAGGGCCCAGGGCGGGAGCGAGCCGGCGGCATTGATCGAGGCCGTGCCGTAGGCGCCGAAGAATTCGTTGTTGCCGGTGTAGAAGATGAAGAGATCGGGCGAGCTCTCGAGCGCGTCGCGCACCTGATAGACAAGGGGAAAGCTGGCCACGGCGGTGGTCCCGAGATTGATCACTTCCACCTTCTTGTCCGGCCACGCGTCGGCGAGCATGGCTTGGAGGAACGAGGACAACGCGAGGTTGCGCGGTTGCGGGTAGCCTTTGGCGGCGGATTCTCCTATGACAAAGATGCGGATGGTATCCGCGGGCTTGGGCATGAGGAAATTGGTCTGGTCCGCGTAGCCGGGTCGCGTGGGGTTGGCGAAGAAGTAGGGTTTTGCGGCGGCGGGTTCGACGAGGCGGAGGGTGGCGCCGGAGGAAAGTTCGCCCGCTTCGCGGATCCACGCCGGGTAGCCGCCCCAGCCGAACACGCGGAGGGTCAGCTCGGCGGCGGCGAGGAGAACGATGGGCAGAAGGATGGTGATGCCGGTGAAGAGTCCGCGCTTGGCGGGCGAGAGCGCGGGGCGGGCGGTTGGTTTTTTCTTCGCCATGGGCGCGGAACTTTAAGCGGAAACGGGGCGGTGGCAAATGCCCTGCGAGGAGTAAAGGGGCAGCGGCCCGCTGAGCCAGCGGGCCCTACCGGGCAGGAAGAACGACAAAAATCAAAAACCCCGGTCCGGTAATTATCCGGACCGGGGTTTTTGTGTACGACTCGGGGGAAATTTATTTCCGCGCGCGGCGACGCGCGAGATAGCCACCGACGGCGAGAGCGCTCAAGCCGAGCAGTGCATAAGTCGAAGGCTCTGGGACGGTGACGCTACTAATGCCATTAACAGTGCTAGAGGTGTAGCTATCGCCCCAGTTGTTGATGGTAATAGTGGGTCGAGAGAGAGCATCGACAGCGCCATCAGTGCCGGTGTTACCGGAGGAGTAGGCATCGAAATAAATTAGAGTCGGCGAGGTGATTCCTATGCTCGAAAGGGGCATGGAAAGACTTATAACGCTTTGAGCACCCGCGGTGAGACTGAAGACAGGGGCAAGCGCAGTGAGTTCGGTCCAGCTACCACCGGCAAAATTCCACAGCTGCGCGCCCCCAGCAGGCGTACCATTGACCCAAGAACCGATCCAGTAATTCATGCCGCCGATCGGAGAATCAAGGTTGATGGGACGATTCCACGCGTTGCCCGTTGTGGTGCCGGCAGTGTTGCCGGTGGCAATTCCGATCATGAAATTGCCCCAATCATTGCCGCCCGAGGACACGTCGCCGTTAACCGTCAGCTTGAAAGTGACGTCGGAAGAAGTCGAAAGAACTTCGGTGCTCACGATGTCGAGAGTCCCGCCTGCAGTCGCGATACCAGAGGCGATATCGCCCGTAGCATCATTGATCAGCTGAGCGTTGGCTGTTCCCACCGCAAGAGCCGCGGCGGCGAGGGAGGAGAGGAGAATTTTTTTCATGGGATGGGAATTGGGTTTTGGCTGGTAGGAAGTATTGCGTGAGCGATTAGAGGAAAATAGACCTCGTGGCGGTGGCGTCAACAGATTTTTTGCGGGTTTTTTCGGAAAATTTCGCCAGTGGCCCCTCGCCGCGGCACGAGGGATCGCAAGCTATTGGCTTTCAGAGGCTGCAGCTTTTTCTCGGCTCTCCTCGGAGGCGGGAAAATCGCCGAGGCGGGTTTGGACTTCGGAGAGGGTGAGCCATGATCCGGCGTCGGTCGGGCTGCGGGCGAGATGTTGTTGCAGCAAATTGGCGGCGGCGGGGAGATCAGCGTCGCGCAGGGCGATGGCGGCTTCCATTTTGAGCAGGCCGGAAGCGAGCGGATCGTAGCCGCGCAGGGCGGCGAGCGAGGCGCGGGCGGCATCGAGGTCGCCGCGGGCCATTTGCATGGCGGCGTGATTGAGGCGGCCGTCGGGGGAATTCGGTTGCAGAGCGAAGCCGCGCTGGAAGGCTTCCTCGGCGCGCTCGCCTTCGCCGCGCAAGCCGAGGAGCCGGCCGGCGGTGAAATGGGTGACGGGGTCGGACGGATTCTGCAACTGCGCGCGTTCGTAGGCGACGACAAGGTCGGTGGTGTCCCAACCAAGGATGGCCTGACGCTGCAACTGGCGCGTTTGTTCGGCCAGCTCGTCGCGGCGCTGGGCGAGGCCGGGGGCATCGGCGAAAACCCCGAGGCGGAGCAATTTCCACGCGAGGCTCCACATGTCATGTTCGTCATAGCCGGTGAAAAAGACATCGCGGCGAAGTTCCTTCTCCGCGCCGGGAAAGGCCTGCCACCAAGCGACGGCGGCTTCCGCGCTTTCCGCGCGCGGGGCCAAGCCCCAGAGCGCGGCCATGCCCTCGACAGTCAGCTCGGCAATGGCCGCACGGCCGGCGAAGGTGAGGTGGACGTGCTCGAGGAAAAATTCGCGGTCGGTGGTGAAGGATGGATTCAGTTCGTGCAACCTCTGGTCGGCATCGACGGCGGCGACGGCGGGACCGGAGTCGGACGCGATCCGGCGTTGCAGGTCGCGCAGGCGGGTGTCGGCTCGGAAGCGTTGCGTGTCGAGGTCGGCGGCGCGGCGGTAAAGGGGCCACGCACGAGCGAGGTCGCCGTCGGCCTGGCGTTTTTGCGCCGCTTCGTAGACCAGCGCGGCGCTGCGGAAAGCGGAGAAGTCGCCAGCGTCCTGCGCGGCAAGAATGGCGTCCACGCCACCGGCGTCCGGCGGTTCGCTCCCGACGGGCGGCCAGTCGGTGAGGTTGATCGCGGGGATGACGAGGAGGACTTTTGTGTCATCGTCCAGCGCGCGGCGGACGATGTCGCGGAAGTTGGCCTCGGTGTTGGCCAGCATGGTGTCGAGTGCGGGGTCGTCGTGCGCGACTTGCACGCCGCGGAATTCATCGAGTCCGCGCCAGGGTTGCGGGGAGGTTTTTCCCGCGAAGAGGCCGAGGAAAGATTCGACGGCGCGGCCGGTGTGCGTGCGGCGGACGGCGAGGGAAAGGCGGGTCAGTGCGGGCGAGCCGGCGGGCGGACCGAATTTGGCCGCGGGGCCGAAGGGACCGATCACTTCGTTGTGCCCCGCATAGAGCACGATCATGTCCGGATCGAGCACCATGGCCTCGCGGGCGAATTCGCGCAGGGCGTGGGAGTTGACCGCGACCATGGAAAGGTTGACCACTTCAACCGGTTCTCCGGGAAAGCGGGCGTTCCAGCGCGCCTGCACGAGCCGTCCGAGATGATGGTCGGTCATGGGGAAACCGGCCGCGGCGGATTCGCCGAGGAGGATGACGCGGCGGACGCCATCCGGTTTGCGCGCGGCGACCCACAGGGGCGGCGGAGACGGAACATCGGCGCGCTGGAGGAAGAGGCGGGCGAAGGCGGGGTTGGCCGTGTAGTAGACCTCACCTTCGTGCCGGACCTTCTGAAGGAGATGGGGCGGACGGAAGAGGCCGGTCAGACGGAAAAAGCCCTCCAGCAGTCCGAAAAAGACCAGCGGGGCGAGGATCGCAAGGGCGATCTTGGCGGCAGGACGGTCGAGGAGCATGGTGGGAAAGTAGAAGCGGCGTTCCCGCCGCTTGTCGACAGGGATAAGCGGCGGGACGCCGCTTCTACTTCTCAAAACTCGTCACACGCCACATTTCCCTTGTCACAGGAAGTTCCCGCCCCTATTCTACGCGGCCAATTTTGCCATGAAGACTTTCTCCGCCAAAGCCGAAGACATCCAGCGCAACTGGTGGATCATCGACGCCGAAAACCAGATCCTCGGACGCCTCGCGACCAAAGTGGCCGACGTCCTGCGCGGCAAAAACAAAGCCGTCTTCACCCCGCATTGCGACACGGGCGATTTCGTCGTCGTCATCAACGCCTCGAAGGTGCGGGTCACCGGCAAAAAGCCGACCGCCAAGGTCTACACCAGTTTCTCCGGCTATGTCGGCGGACACAAAAGCGAGACTTTCGAAAAGCGCCAGGCCCGCCGCCCCGAACTCCTCGTCGAACGCGCCGTGCGCGGCATGATCCCGCACAACCGCCTCGGCCGAGCCCAATTCACCAAACTCAAAGTCTACGCCGGCGCCGAACATCCGCACTCCGCGCAGCAGCCCAAAGAACTCAAAATCTCCTGACCATGTCCGACGTCCACACCGCAACCGGCCGCCGCCGCACCTCCGTCGCCAGCGTCCGCCTCAAATCCGGCTCCGGCAAAATCGAAGTCAACAGCCGCGAGTTCAACGACTACTTCCCCACGACCAGCCTGCAGACCGCCGTGCTCCGCCCGCTCGAACTGAGCGGACGCAAGCAAACGGTCGACATTTCGATCAAAGCTTCCGGCGGCGGCGTCAACGGACAAGCCGGCGCCTCCAGCCTGGCCATTGCCCGCGCCCTGCTCAAACTCGACGCCGACCTGCGTCCCGAACTGAAGAAAAACGGATTGCTCACCCGCGATCCGCGCATGAAGGAGCGCAAAAAGCCCGGTCGCCCCGGCGCCCGCAAGCGCTTCCAGTTCTCCAAGCGCTAAGCCATGCGCGCCCCGCGCGTCGGTCTCCTGCTCGTGTTCTCCGCCTGCCTCGCGCTGGCGGAGGAAGCAGCCACCTTCAAAGCCGGCAATTTCAATTTCGCCGTGCCCGCCGGCTGGCGCTCGGAGCAGCCTTCGTCACCCATGCGCGCGGCGGAACTTTACGTCCCCGGCCCGGAGGGCACCGGCACCGCGGGCGAGGCGATCGTCACCGTGTTCCATTTCGGTCCGGGCCAAGGCGGCACCGTGCAGCAGAATGTCGACCGCTGGTTCGGTCAGTTCGACGGCGACAACGACAGCAAAGGCGCCGCCACGGCGAAAGAAACGATCGGCACCGTGCCGGTCACCTTCGCCCGCGCGCGCGGCACCTTCCAAAGCGGCATGCCCGGACAACCCACCACTCCGCTCCAAGGCCAAGCCCTGCTCGGCGCGATCTTGGAGAGTCCGAACGGCGATGTTTATGTCAAAATGACCGGTCCCTCCCCCACGGTCGAAAAAGCCGAGCCCGCCTTCGTGCAAATGATCCGCGCGGCCTGCGGCGGTTGAGTCGTCGTCCCGTTTGGGTCAGCAGACCGGCTTGGTAATCGCCGGTTGCCTTGATCACCACATTCCCGGACGACTCTTTTTGCCGGTCTCAGCCGGCGAAAAAACCTCTGTCATCCTCTTCAATCTTCTTTCATCCGTGGCCTGTCTTTTTGCGCCAGCAAAAACTGCAACGCTACCGGCAGGCGTTTGGCCCAGGCCTTCTCGTTGTGCTCGTCGCCTTCCCCCGGATTCCAGAGAAAGTCTTCGCCCTCCACATAGCCCTGCTCGAGCAAGGCGTCGCGCACCGCGAGGGCATCGAGCCAGTAGTCTCCCGTGAGATTCCCTTTCTCCTCGGTGCCCATATCCATGTAAATGCGCAATCCGTCTTTCTTTGTTCCCTCCATAACCGCCTTCATGAAATTCGGACTCGTCCAAAACGCCGGCGAAAAAACGCCCACCGCGCCGAACGCATCGGTGTTCAGTCCGAGCCAGAACGAAACCAACCCACCCATCGACGCTCCCGCCACTGCTGTATTTTCCCGATCCGGCAATGTCCGGTATTTCGCATCCACCACCGGTTTCACCTTCTCGAGCAGAAAGCTCGCGTAGCGATCGCAAATGCCGTTGCCCCGTTGCGGGTCGCGCGGATTGATATCCGTCGGCGGCTGGTATTCGGTCATCCGCGCTTTGCCCATGTCGGCCTCGTTGTTCGGGATGGCCACGATGATCGCCTCGCGCATGCGGCCCGCCTTCATTTCCTGCGCCGCCGCATCCTCCGCAAACCAGCAACCGAACGGTCCGCCCGGACGGAACACATTTTGTCCGTCGTGGAAATAAATCACCGGATAGCGTGCTTCGCTCTGGTCGTATCCCGGAGGCAACCAGATGCGGATTTCGCGCGAAGGAATCGCTTCATCTCCCGAGTCAATAAACATCGTTTCGACGCGGCCATCCGCCCAAGCGCTCGTAGCCATGACCAGTAGAACCGCAACAATCCTTTGGAGCATCTCTCCTCTGTGCCCTTTGCGTCCTTTGTGGTCAATCCCATCACCGCAAAAGATTGACCCCCACTCCCAATCCGCGTGCCATCACAGCCGATGAATCCGTGGATCCTCGCCGCCCGCCCGCGCACGCTCGGCGCAGCCATCATTCCCGTGCTGGCCGGCGCAGCGCTGGCGTTCGCCGCCGGCGCCCTCGATCCGGTGGTCACTAGCCTCATCCTCGCCTGCGCCATCCTCATCCAGATCGCGACCAACTATTTCAACGACGCCATCGACCATGCCAAAGGCGCCGACACCGCGGAGCGGCTCGGTCCCGTCCGCGCCACCAGCGCCGGATTGCTCTCCGCGCGCGCCATGATGACCGGCGGTAGCGCGTGCCTCGTCCTCGCCGCCGTTCTCGCTGTTCCACTCGTCCTGCGCGGCGGTTGGCCCATTCTCGCGCTCGGGCTTCTCTCGCTCATCCTCGCCTACGCCTATACCGGCGGCCCCTTCCCCCTCGCTTACCTCGGACTCGGCGAAATCTTCGTCGTCCTTTTCTTCGGCATATTCGCCGTGGCCGGAACCTTTTTCCTCAACACGCTCGAAATTTCCCAGGGCTCCGTCCTCGCGGGACTGCAAATCGGGCTGCATTCCAGCGTGCTCCTCGCAGTGAATAACCTGCGCGATCTAGAAACGGACCGCGCAGCGAATAAGCGGACACTGGCCGCACGCTTCGGTCTGACCTTCGCCCGCCGCGAAAACGCGCTCCTTGTCATGGCGCCGTTTGTCTTCGGCATTCTCTGGCTGCCGCTCGGATATTTGTGGGCTTTCCTTCTCCCGTTGGTGACCTTGCCGCTCGCGTGGTGGCTGGCCCGCGCGTGCCTCGAGGCCGCGCCAGCGCGCGAAACCAACCAACTCCTTGCCCAAGCCGCCGCGCTGCACGCGTCGTTCGGACTCCTCCTCGCCCTCGCCTTCCTCCTGCCGTGAAAATTCGGGCCCACCATTACACGCTGCAACCCGGACCCGATCCGGCGCGGGCCGCGCGCGGACCACGCCGCGGTGCGTTGATCAAAGTGGAATTCGAGCAAGGCGATACCGGCTACGCCGACCTGCATCCATGGGAGGAATTCGGACATCCACCGCTCGAAACGCATCTCACCTCGCTGACCTCGGAGCGTCCAACCCATCTGGCCTCACTCGCCCTGCGCCACGCGCGCACCGATGCTGCCGCGCGCCGCGCCGGTCTTTCGCTTTTTGCGGGACTTCCCGAGGTGCGCAGTCATGCGCTTTTCACCGATTGGACGACCGCTCCACGCGCTGCTTTCGAGCAATGCGCCGGCGAAAGCTACACCGCCGTGAAGTTGAAGATCGGCCGTGATCCCGAAAGCGAAGCAAAAGCGCTCAACCGACTCTCCGATCTCCCGCTGCGTTGGCGTCTTGACGCCAATGCATCTTTAACGACCGGCGGCGGGGCCTCCGCCTTCATTGAGACCCTTGTGCCTGACATCCGTCGAAACATCGAATTTCTCGAGGATCCATATCCCTACGATACCTCCGCGTGGTCAGCGTTCACCGAACGCACAAGCGTCCCTCTCGCCATCGACTGGGAACTGCCGTCATCCCCGCCGCCATGGCCCGGCGCACAAATCCTCGTAATCAAACCATCCTCGCAAGATGCGTTCCCGCTCGCTCTCGCCGCGGCGCACGCCGGCATGGAACTTGTCGTCACCCACAGCATGGACCATCCGCTCGGACAATCCGTCGCCCTCTGGACCGCGATGCGCCTGCGACAACGACACGGCGAGTTGCTGCGTGATGGCGGCCTTCAGGCAGTCGGCCTTTACACCCCCAGCAAATTCAGCGAGCAAATCGAAACGCGCGGCCCCAAAACCATTCCACCACCAGGCACCGGATTCGGTTTCGACGAGCTGTTGGCCAAACTTCCTTGGACTCTTCTTCACTAGCAAAAGGGACAACCGCAGAGAACGCAGAGGACACAGAGAGAAACAATGTCTTTACCTCATCTGTGTCCTCTGCGCCCTCTGTGGTTAAAATAAATTTTTATGCCTTACCTTTTCACCTTCATAATCATCTGTCTCCTCAGCCTGACCTGGTCCCACGCCGAGACCGCCAAGGTCCTCTTCGACTTCACTGACCCTGCCGCCATGCGCGGCTGGCAAGTCGAAGACGATGGCGTCATGGGCGGAGTATCTCGCGGAAACATGGTCCACGACAAAGCCGGCCACCTCATCTTTCACGGCGATGTCTCGCTCGAAAACAACGGCGGATTCTCTTCCATCCAGAACAATTTCGATCCTCTCGACGTCTCCGGATATCAGCACGCCATCCTCCGCCTCAAAGGCGACGGCAAAGACTACCGCTTCATCGTCGAGTCCGACCCGAACGCCCGTCACTACTACGT